>JAUNJD010000170.1 GCA_030523205.1 Bacteroides sp. | reverse complement strand
AAGATGATTGACGCAGGCCGTATCTCTTCGTTTATCCTTTGGGGACCTCCGGGGGTGGGGAAGACTACGTTGGCACAAATCATAGCCAATAAGTTGGAGACCCCTTTCTATACCTTGAGTGCCGTGACGAGTGGCGTGAAGGATGTACGTGAGGTCATCGACCGTGCCAAGAACAACCGCTTCTTTTCGCAAGCCAGCCCGATATTGTTCATCGACGAAATCCATCGTTTCAGCAAGTCTCAGCAAGACTCATTGCTGGGAGCGGTAGAGCAGGGCATCGTGACGTTGATAGGTGCCACTACCGAAAATCCGTCCTTTGAGGTCATTCGTCCTTTGCTTTCCCGTTGTCAGCTCTATGTACTGAAGTCGCTGGAGAAGGAGGATCTGCTGGAGCTTCTGCAACGTGCCATTACCACCGACATTGTGCTGAAGGAACGGAAAATAGAATTGAAAGAAACGACTGCCATGTTGCGTTATAGCGGAGGCGATGCGCGAAAGTTGTTGAATATACTCGATTTGGTCGTATCGGCCGAGTCGGACGACCCGGTTGTCATCACCGATGCCCTTGTGACGGAACGGTTGCAGCAGAACCCCATGGCATACGATAAGGACGGAGAAATGCATTACGACATCATTTCGGCATTCATCAAGTCCATTCGTGGCAGCGATCCCGATGGTGCCATCTATTGGCTGGCGCGTATGGTGGAGGGTGGGGAAGATCCTGCTTTCATTGCCCGTCGCTTGGTCATTTCTGCTTCTGAGGATATTGGGTTGGCCAATCCGAATGCCTTGTTGCTAGCCAATGCCTGTTTCGATACCATCATGAAAATAGGCTGGCCGGAAGGACGCATACCATTGGCAGAGACCACCATATACTTGGCCACAAGTCCGAAAAGCAATTCGGCCTACATGGCCATCAACGATGCCTTAGCCCTTGTGCAGCAGACCGGTAACTTGCCGGTTCCGCTTCATCTGCGCAATGCACCCACCAAGTTGATGAAGCAATTGGGGTATGGCGACAATTATAAATACGCCCACGACTATCCGGGAAACTTTGTCCGTCAGCAGTTCATGCCCGATGAGTTGAAAGACCACCGCATCTGGCATCCGCAGGAAAATGCTGCCGAGCAGAAGCACAAAGAACGGATGAAAGCCTTGTGGGGAAGGGAATGATGAAGTTGACAAGTCAACAAGGAGGTATATGCAGGATGATGCCTTGTTGCCTTGTTAACTCGTTTCCTCAAAATCTAAATAACTTAAAAACTCAAGAATATGAAGATTGTAGCATTAGACGGCTATGCCGCCAACCCCGGAGACCTCTCTTGGGACGAACTGAAAGCATTGGGTGAATGTGTCATTTACGACCGTACTGCTCCGAGCGAAGTATTGGAACGTGCTGCCGGTGCAGAGATTGTGTTGACCAATAAAGTGGTGATTAGCGCAGAAATCATGGATGCCCTGCCCGAACTGAAATACGTGGGTGTATTGGCTACCGGATATAACATTGTCGATGTGGCCGCAGCCAAAGAACGTGGCATTGTAGTGACCAACATTCCTGCTTATAGCACTTCCTCTGTTGCGCAGATGGTATTTGCCCATATTCTGAACATAGCCCAGCAAGTGCAGCATCATTCCGAAGAAGTGCGCAAGGGCCGCTGGACCAATAGCAAAGATTTCTGCTTCTGGGATACGCCGCTCATTGAGCTTCGTGGAAAGAAGATTGGTATTGTCGGACTGGGACATACCGGATATACGACGGCCCGTGTGGCTATCGGCTTTGGCATGGAAGTCTATGCTTATACTTCCAAGTCGCACTTCCAGTTGCCGCCCGAGATTAAGAAGATGGAATTGGACGAACTGTTCAGCGAATGCGACATCGTCAGCCTGAACTGTCCGTTGACGGAGAGCACCCGCGAACTGGTGAACGCTGCCCGTCTGAAACTGATGAAGCCGACCGCCATCCTTATCAATACCGGCCGCGGACCGCTTATCAACGAGCAGGATTTGGCGGATGCCTTGAACAACGGAACGATTTATGCCGCCGGACTTGATGTACTTTCGCAGGAGCCGCCCCGTGCCGACAATCCTTTGTTGACGGCCAAGAACTGCTATATCACTCCGCACATCGCCTGGGCCAGTACGGCTGCACGCGAGCGACTGATGCAGATTATGCTGGATAACGTGAAGGGTTATCTCGAAGGTAAAGTCATCAACAATGTAGCTAAGTAAGGAGGCAAGGGATATGGGAAAGTCGGCCGTCAAAGGATTTTTCTACCTGATATTGATAGCAGCCACCGGCGCGTTGGCAGCGATAACGCTGCTGGCGGCATTCTCCGGCAGCTATATGCCGGAGGAGTCGAAGGTGATGTCTCTGTTGGGACTGGCAGTCCCCATACTGCTGATTGTCAATTTGGTAGTGGGCTTGTGCTGGGCTTTTGCCCGTAAAGTCTGGGTATGTATTCCTTTGGTGGCCATCCTCGGCAATTGGAACTATCTGTCTTCCGTCATTCAGTTCCATTCGCAGCAAGAGCTGCCGCCCGAAGTCACTGCTTTCCGTACCGACCCTAAGGGGTATCTGACGATAGCTACTTACAACGTCCATAATTTCGGCAATGAGGTCACCGGCTACTCGTGCAAGGAGATTGCCCGGTTGATGAAGGACGAACGGGTTGACGTGCTCTGTTTTCAGGAGTCCGGCAGCAACCGATACTTTCCCGCAGATAGCGTCTGTAAGGCGTTTGCGCATTGGCCCTATGTCTTTGTTCCCGGCGATTCCATTCGTGGAGTCCTCTCCATGGCAATATTCAGCCGCTATCCGCTGATTAATCAGAACTACATCACTTACGACGAGAGTGCCAATAGCAGCATGATGTGCGATGTGGTGCTTGGAGCCGATACGGTCCGTTTGCTGAACAATCACTTGCAGACCACGAGCGTCACCCAAAATCGTCGGAAGTGGGAGCGTGAATTGGCCACGGATAACACCCGCCGCGAAGTGAATGCCGTGAAGAGTGCTGCCGGAACGCTACACGAGAACTTTCTGAAGCGTGCCGGGCAGACGGACAACATCTGTCAGTTGGCAACCCACAGTCCCTATCCGGTGTTGGTATGCGGTGACTTCAATTCATTGCCTTCTTCCTATACTTACCATCGGTTGAACGATATCTTGAAGGATGGATTCCGCAGCGCAGGAAGTGGATATATGTACACCTATCGTTACGGCAAGCGGCTTCTGCGCATCGACTACATCTTCCATTCCCCCTCTCTCGAAGGGGTGCGCTATACCTCTCCCGACTGGGATTTGTGCAGCGACCACAATCCGGTGATATTTAGTATGAAACTCTAAGCAGTCCGGCCATGACCGAAGATACCTACAAGACCATTGCCGCTCCCTCTGAGGGCATATACACCGAGAAGCGTAGCAAGTTTATCGCCATAGCCCTCCCTGTGCGCACCATTGAAGAAGTGAAAGCCCATCTGGAGACCTATCAGAAGAAATACTACGATGCCCGCCATGTCTGTTATGCCTATATGCTGGGACACGAGCGTAAGGACTTTCGCGCCAACGACAACGGAGAACCTTCGGGTACGGCCGGCAAGCCCATCTTGGGGCAAATCAATTCCAACGAACTGACGGACATACTGATTGTCGTTGTCCGCTACTTCGGAGGCATCAAGCTGGGGACGAGCGGACTGATTGTAGCCTACAAGGCTGCTGCTGCCGAAGCCATTGCAGCTGCCACTGTTATCGAGAAGACGGTGGACGAAGAAGTGACTTTCCTCTTCGAATACCCTTTCATGAACGACGTGATGCGCATTGTGAAAGAAGAAGAGCCGGAGATATTGGAACAGTCCTATGACATGGATTGCCGTATGCGGCTCCGCATTCGCCAATCGATGATGCCAAAGCTGAAAGCAAGGCTGGAAAAGGTAGAGACGCTGAGAATAATGGATAATTGATAATAGATAATTGACAATTTTAATGCATCATGTTTGTAGCAACTAAAAGAGAATTGGGCGAACTTTATACTTTCTTTCGCCTGTTGGCCGATGGCTTTGTTTCGCTAGGCACGCCGGAAGCATCGAAAGATGAAACTGCGCGTTGGCCTATTGCCTTGATACAGCGGGTGGAGCATGATGGTGCACGCCGTTATTACGTCGAAAAGGCTGAAATACGTATCGTCAGCGGTCAACTGTCGAAAGACGGGGCATTTACTCCTTTGCCGGAGCTGGAAAAGCGAACCTTTCCCCGCGAAGATTTCGGCTCGGCCGCAGAGCTTATCCTCCATCTGTTGAAAAGCGTTTCGGGGGATGAGGTCGAAGTTTCCGAAGGACTGGAGGCTTTTCTCGATGCCGTCAATATCTACGACTTGGAGGCCAAGACCGAAGACCGTACTGATTTGTCCATTGCCTTTTGGCACACCGATGCTCCGTTGGCCGGATTCTGTGTGCGATGCCGCCTTTCCCCGATGAATCCGTTGCTCGATGGAGGCCGCACGGCCAACCTGAAGCTGGAGCAGACGGGCGTTAAGTTTGCTGTGCCTACGGTCAACAAGGTAAATGCGTTGCCCGAATCGCCTACGGAAGTGGCCGAGCGGATGATGATGATTGAGCGTTTGGGAGGTGTGCTGAAGTATGCCGATGTAGCCGACCGTGTATTCCGTTCCAATCTGTTGATGATAGACCTACACTTTCCGCGGTTGCTGGCCGAGATGGTGCGCCTGATGCACTTGGACGGTATTACCCGCGTCAGCGAACTGACGGAGCGCATCAAGGAAGTCAATCCATTGAAGATAAAGGATGAACTGATACAGAAGCATGGCTTTTACGAATTTAAGATGAAGCAATTCCTGCTGGCATTGGCTTTGGGTATGCGCCCTGCCAAGATATACAACGGCACCGATTCTGCCGTTGAGGGTATGCTGCTTACCGATGCCAATGGCGAGGTTATATGCTATCACCAATCCTGTCGGAAGACGTTTGCCGACTTCCTCTATCAAAACACCCGTTTTGAGAAAGGTTCCTTGGAGAAAGATAAGTATGGCTTTTTGGAACGGGAAAACGGTACCTACTATTTCAAGTTGAATGTGAAAATAGGGCTGATAAAACGGAAATGACAAGATTGGACCTCGAATTTTAAATTTCATAATTCAAATTTCTTAAATATGAACGAAGTATTGAAGAACATTAAAGCCCGCCATAGTGTGCGTGCTTATACTGACCAACAGGTCTCTCTCGAAGACTTGAAGCTAATATTGGATGCTGGTGTTTGTGCTCCCAGCGGTATGCATTTGGAAACATGGCATTTTACGGCCATCCAGAATGCCGAAACATTGAATACGTTGAACGAAAAGATTAAGGCTGCCTTTGCCAAGAGCGACGACCCCCGCCTGAAGGAGCGTGGTCACAGTAGTACGTATTGCTGTTATTATCATGCGCCGACGTTGGTCATTGTTTCGGGAGATGCCGACAACCGTTTCTCGCCTTTGGATTGTGCCTGTGCACTCGAAAACATCTTCTTGGCTGCCACTTCGCTTGGCATTGGGTCTTGCTGGATCAATCAGTTGGGACAGACTTGTGACGATGCCGATGTACGTGCCTATCTGACGGAACTGGGGGTTCCCGCCAACTACAAGGTGGTTGGTTGTGCAGCTTTGGGCTATGCTCCTGCCGATGCCCCCGCAAAGGAAAAGAAGGTAAAAGAAAACATCGTGACTATTATCCGATAGTAGGGTAAAACGATGACGTGTTTCGGAATGTTTTTTTGGCACGGATGACACGGATTCTCACAGAGAATACTTATGTGTTTATCCGTGCCAGAAGAAGTTTTTTGAAAATATACTTTTAGTTTTCGGACAGCCTGAGGGGCATAGGCTATGCAGGCTATCAGTACCTGAACATCACCACTCCTCCTTCTACAATCATACCTTTGTCGTAGGTGTCTCCTCGGGTGTAGTAACGGCTGGTTCCGTAGCCGCCCGTGAGGAATATGCCTAGGGCATCTGTCAACCGATATTCCAGGTTCAGTCGGGCTTGCAGGGCATAAAGGCGGGCAGGGAAGCCAACATCTTTGTTTTTGAAAGTCTCGATGTGCTGATAGCCCAAGTCACCGCTGACAAAGAAGTGCTGGGAGAGTGGAAGCTCCAGACCGGCACGGTAGAAGACGGAAGCCGAGAACTTATCCCCAAAGTCAAGGTAATGGGTGCCACCACCCAGAATGGTGTAGAACAGCCTGTTCTTGAAGCGGACACCCATATTCAGTTTGGTCGCATTTCCGCCGAACAACATCAGTTGTACCCGGGTGTTAGGGTTGGCATTGACCAATCCCAATTGAAAGCCTTCCAAGCTTTCTTTGTAATAGTTGAACAAGCCTATTTGCAGCCCTTTGGCACGGATGGCAATGTTGGCCGGTGCCAGTTGCAGACCGCTGGCGCAGCCTCCGGTGATGTTGCTCAGACCGGCAATCTGTACTCCGGTCATGTTGTTGGCGGTGATGCTGATAAGTCCGGCGCTTTGCACGCCTACCAGATTCTCGCCCGTCACGTTGAGCAGTCCCGCACTGCTGATTCCTTTGAAACTACCTCCGGAAATGTTCCCCAATCCTGCTACATGAACCCCGGCAGATTCATCGCCCGTGACATTGAGCAAACCACCCAATACGATGCCGTGGCTGTAATTCCCCGTAATGTTGGCCAGGCCGGAGCATACCATTCCCTGTGTGTGGTCGCCCACAATACCCACCAATCCGGAGAGGGAGACGCCCTTCATATTGTCTCCATTGATGTTGGCTATTCCGGCCACTTGCAGACCGTTCATATTGCCTTCCAATATGGTCCCTTTGGCACTGGTTCCTACAATGTTGAAGATGCCAGCCACTTGCACGCCGTTCACACTTCTGCGTACAGAGCTTCCGATGACGTTGACACCCAATCCGTTGAGTCGGTTCATGGAAGAGAAGATGCCGATATTGAGGCAGGTGCTTCCCACGCTGTCCGTCCGTTGGGTGGCAATGCCTTTCCAGATGGAAAGATTAATGCCTGTGCGTGAATCTTTCTTGCTATTCTGCGAAAAAATACTCCCCGCGAAACACAGGGAGTATATCAATATACATAGGATTATCTTGTAGTTCATCTTACCTTGTCATTTAGCGGTCATTATCCTTTAGCCTCTTGGTAGAGGAAACGCTTGATTGATTTCTTTGGTGTTTTCTCAAACTCTTCCGGATAAATCTTCATCTTGTGTATTTGGCTGTACGCGGGAAGTTCGGCATTCAGGGCCTGTCGGTTTTCCTCCATGACGCGCTCCAGGTCTTCGTTCTTCAGGCCATGAGCAAATGCGTCGTCAAAGTCCGGATATACCAAGCCGACAAGCTTTTCGTTCTGCTGTACGATGATGCTTTCTGCTACGTATGGCAGGTTGTTCAGCTTATCTTCAATCTCTTCCGGATAGATGTTCTGTCCGTTGGGACCGAGGAGCATATTCTTGCTTCGTCCCTTGATGGTGACGTTACCTTCGGCATCCATAAGAGCCAAGTCGCCCGTATGCAGCCACCCGTCTTTGTCCATCACCTGTGCGGTTGCTTCGTCGTTCTTGTAGTAACCTAGCATGACGTTGGGTCCCCGGCATACAATCTCGCCCGGAATATTGGCAGGGTCGGGCGACAGAATCTTCACCTCCATGCGTGGAGCTGCCTTTCCGCACGAACCGGGTAGGAAGCGCCGCCAGTCTTCGTAGCAGATGATGGGACCGCATTCGGTCATTCCGTAGCCCACGGTGTAGGGGAATTCTATCATCTTGAGGAATTGCTCCACATCGTGGTTGAAGGCTGCACCACCGATAATAACTTCCGTAAAGTTTCCTCCGAAGGCCTTGATGACCTGCTCGCGCACCGTAGCCTTTATCTTGTCGTTGATGATGGGCACCTTCAGCAGCAGTTTCATGGCCGGAGTTTCCAGCTTGGGCAGTACCTTTTTCTTGATAATCTTTTCGATGATGAGGGGAACGGCAATGACCAGATGCGGATTGACTTCTGCAAAAGCTTGGAAGATGATTTTGGGGCTCGGCATACGGGTGAGGAAGAAGATGTGGCAACCTACGGCAAACTCATACAGGAATTCAAAAGCCAAGCCATACATATGTGCCATCGGAAGCATGGATACCAGTTTGTCACCGGCTTTCAGCGGCAGCACTTCGAAGGCGAAATGGGTGTTCGACCATAGGCTACGATAGGGGAGCATAACCCCTTTCGAGTAACTGGTGGTGCCGGAGGTATAATTGATGACCGCTAGCTCTTCGGGTTCGTCCTTGTGGTAAAAGACGTGCTCTTTTCGGAAGTTCTTGGGATATTTCTTCCCGAACATTTCATTCAGATGTTCACGGGCAAAGGTCAGTTTCTCGGTACGGGAGACGAGCAAGGAGAAGTCTTGCAGCATGATGATGCCTTCCAGCAGTGGCATGGCGCTTTCATTAAGGTTTTCCCATACTTGATCGCCTACAAGAAGCAGTTTGGCTTCAGAATGGTTGACGATGTTGTGAACATTGTCCGCCTTGAACTCGTGGAGGATAGGGACAACTACCGCGCCGTAGGTCAGTGTGGCAAGGAAGGCTACTCCCCAATGTGAACAGTTGCGTCCGCAGACGGCAATCTTATCGCCTTTCTGTATGCCACTGGCTTCGAACATGATGTGGAGCTTCTCAATCTTGCGGGCTACGTCCTTGTACTGAAGGGTGGCACCTTTATAATCGGTCAAAGCATCCAAATCCCAGTTCTTCTTGATGCTGTTTTCTATATAAGCAATAAAGCTTTGTTCCATAATTATTGCACATTTGGTTGAAATATGTGCAAATATAAGGCTTTATCCATAGAAAGCAAATTTTTAATGGAGAAAACACGTTTATTTAAGTTTTTGAGATTTTAAGTTCTT
>JAUNJD010000169.1 GCA_030523205.1 Bacteroides sp. | reverse complement strand
GACCCTCAGCTTGGGAAGCTGATGCTCTACCAACTGAGCTACTGCCGCAAATTGTTTTTAACCTGTTTTCGTTGAAAACGGCAGCAAAGATAATAAAATCTTTCGGAAAGATTCAAGTGCTTACCGATTTATTTCTTACTTTTGTGTGTTGTTTCTAACAGAAAAGAAGATAATGAAGCGAATTATTCTTATTACCGGGGGGGCACGTTCGGGTAAAAGCACTTATGCGGAAAAGCTGGCTCTCAGTCTCTCGACGCATCCCGTATATATAGCAACTGCACGCATCTGGGACGAAGAATTCCGGCAGCGTGTAGTAAAGCATCAGCAAAGACGAGGCCTCGAATGGACTAACATTGAAGAGGAGAAATGGCTGAGCGTACACAAGATGCAAGGGCAAGTCGTATTAGTGGATTGTCTTACCCTGTGGTGTACCAACTTCTTTTTTGACTTTCAATCGGATATTGACAGAGCTCTCTATGTTGCTCGTCAAGAGTTCGACCTATTCACAGAACAAGATGCTACCTTCATTTTTGTAACCAACGAGATAGGTATGGGAGGAACATCGGAGAACAACCTCCAACGCCAATTCACCGATATGCTGGGGTGGATGAATCAGTATGTAGCCGAACAGGCAGACGAAGTGATACTGATGGTGTCGGGCATAGCAGTGAAGATAAAATAATGAGTAAATGAAGTATGAATTAATATAAACTCAAATGATAACATTTCACATTCAGCACCCTGACGAAGGCATCCGTGAGGCGCTAACAGACAAAATCAATAACCTGACCAAGCCGAAAGGTTCGCTGGGCAAACTCGAAGAACTGGCTTTGCAAATAGGTCTCGTACAACAGACACTCTGCCCCACCCTGCGCTGTCCGCAAAACATTATTTTTGCGGCAGACCATGGCATTGTGGAGGAAGGTGTAAGCCTTTCACCTAAAGAAATCACTTGGCAACAAATCAGCAATTTTCTGCATGGTGGTGCGGGCGTCAACTTCCTTTGTCGGCAGCATGGATTTACACTAAAAATTGTAGATGCAGGCGTGGACTATGACTTGCCTTATGAAAAAGGCATCATCGACATGAAGGTGCGCCGAGGCACGCGCAATTACCTGCACGAAGCAGCCATGACGGAAGAGGAAATGAACCTCTGTCTGGAGCGTGGAGCCGAAGTTGTACGCCATTGCCATGAAGAAGGTAGCAACGTGCTGAGCTTCGGGGAAATGGGTATAGGAAATACGTCTTCATCATCCATGTGGATGACCTGCTTCACGGGCATTCCTTTGGAGCAATGTGTGGGTGCCGGAAGTGGACTGGATCGCGCCGGTGTGCGCCATAAATATGAGGTGTTACGGCAAGCTTTGGAGAATTACAAAGGCGACAATTCACCAAGTGACATCATCCGTTATTTTGGTGGATTGGAGATGGTGATGGCTGTGGGTGGTATGTTGCAAGCAGCCGAACTGAAGATGCTAATTCTGGTGGATGGCTTCATTATGACTAACTGCCTGTTGGCTGCTTCGAAGCTTTATCCGGAAGTGGTGGATTATGCCATCTTCGGGCATTGCGGTGATGAAGCCGGACATAAATTGGTGCTCGATGCCATGAATGCCCAACCCCTACTCAACCTTGGTTTGCGTCTGGGCGAAGGGACGGGAGCTATCTGCGCTTACCCCATCGTAGAATCAGCTGTCAGAATGATTAATGAAATGGACAATTTTGCTCATGCGTCCATAACAAAGTATTTTTAAATGAACAACGTATTAGCTGCATTCATATTCCTTACTCGTCTGCCCTTTTGGAAAATAAAGGAAGTGCCTGCTGATTGCTTCAAGCACGTAGTGCCCTATTGGCCGTTGGTGGGTTGGCTGACGGGAGGTATTATGGCAGGTGTCTTGTGGCTGGCCGGACAGGTGTTTCCCATTTCGTTGGCTTGGATGCTGGCCATTGTGTCGAGATTGCTTGTCACCGGTTGCTTGCACGAAGACGGCTTGGCAGACTTTCTCGATGGTTTTGGTGGCGGACGAACACGCGAACGTACACTAGCTATCATGAAGGATTCGCACATCGGAAGTTATGGGGTCATTGGACTGATAATTTACTTCGGTCTTTTGTGGCAGTTGTCTGACTTACCTTTGAACTTACTTTGCACACTTGTGATTTGTGGTGATTGCTGGAGCAAGTGCTGTGCTTCGCACATTATCAACTGTCTGCCCTATGCCCGCAAGGAAGAAGAAAGTAAGGCAAAGGTGGTTTACAATCGAATGACTGTCAGCGAACTGATAGTAAACCTTGTTTGTGGAGCACTTCCCTTCTGCCTATTGCTGCCTGTGTCGATATGGCCCGCTTTGCTTGCTCCCGTATTGGCTTTTCTATTTCTCTATCGATTGATGAAGCGACGTCTGCAAGGCTATACAGGCGATTGTTGCGGAGCTGTATTCCTAATATGCGAACTGGCTTTCTACATCGGATGTGAAGCAGTCATCAACTTTTAATTATCCATTCTCAATTATCCATTCATTATGCAAATCATTCTTATTCGCCATACTTCCGTTGATGTTCCTCCCGGCGTATGCTATGGGCAGACCGACGTACCTCTGAAACCTACTTTTGAACAAGAAGCAGCCCTTACTTCGGCCAATCTACAAGCCCTGTTGACTGACGGGCGGTCGCTCGACCATGTTTATACCAGTCCTCTCACACGTTGCGTCCGTTTGGCCACCTATTGTGGCTATGCCGATGCCGAGCGAGACAAGCGACTGATGGAAATCAACTTCGGTGCATGGGAGATGAAGCCGTTTGATGCTAATGACGACCCACGGCTGAAAGAATGGTATGCCGATTATTTGAATGTAGCTGCCACGGGAGGTGAATCCTTTGCTATGCAATACCAGCGTGTCAGCCAATTTTTGGATGAATTGCGAACAAAAAACTATCAGCGCGTTGCTATCTTTGCCCACGGAGGTGTACTGATTTGTGCGCAAATCTATGCCGGACTTATCAAGACTGAAGAGGCATTTAGTGCGTTGACTCCTTATGGGGGCATCATTCAGATTGAGATTTAATTTTTTATTAAACGCGAGAATTTTAAACATAAAACATACATGCCTCTTCTCATTGCTTGGATACTCGACCGCTTACTGGGTGACCCTTCGTGGCTTCCCCATCCGATAGTAGCTTTCGGCAAGGCCATTGGTTTCTGTGAACATAAGCTGAACCGTGGTAAAGGTCGGCGAGTGAAAGGTGCATTCATGGCCTTGGTGTTAGTAGGCGGTGTCTATGCATTGACTTTTTTCTTCCTGCGTGGCGTGTCGCTGTGGTCGTACGAATTATGGATAGGTGTGCAAGCCATACTTATTTTCTATTGCTTGGCTGGTACAACATTGATACGCGAAGTGCGAGATGTATTTCGTGCAGTAGACCGTTCGTTAGATGAGGGACGAAAACAAGTGAGCCGCATCGTAGGACGTGATACAGCCGAATTGTCGGCTCAGGAGGTGCGGGCTGCCGCTCTCGAAACATTGGCCGAGAATCTGAGTGATGGTGTGATAGCACCTTTGTTCTGGTATGCTTTGTTGGGAGTGCCGGGTATGTTGGCCTACAAAATGGTGAATACGCTGGATTCTATGGTGGGGTATCGCAACGAACGTTATCGCCTCTTTGGCTGTTTCTCTGCCCGACTAGACGATGTGGCCAATTTTCTTCCTGCCCGGTTGACGGCTTTCTTCATGGTGCTCGTATCCGGTCGGCTCTCTCTCTTAAGTTTCGTACATCGCTATGGTCGCCAACATGCTAGTCCTAACTCAGGCTATCCCGAGTCTGCCTTGGCGGGCATTTTGAATTGCCGCTTTGGTGGACCGCACAACTACTTTGGCGAAGAGGTGTGGAAGCCGTATATCGGAGAGAATGAACGCCCCCTAACCACGGATGATATGCTGACTGCCGTGCGCATCAATCGCCGCGCGGAAGTGTTGATGGTGGTATTGGTCTTGCTCGTTAACTTATCATTATTAATATTTTACGGTGTAACCGAAATGTTGATGGTAGTGTTGGTTTTGCTCATCAACTTATCATCCACTCTTCTATAGCCTTTACTAATCGGTCATTTTCTTCGGGTGTTTGGGTGGCTATGCGGAAGAAATATTCATCCAAACCGTCGAAGTTGGAAGCATCGCGGATGAGGATGCCATGCTCTTCCGCCAAGTATTCTTTCAAGGCAGATGCTTTGCCGATGCGCAGGCGTACTAGCATGAAATGAGTTTGAGTTGCCCACACTTCGAGTCCGCCCAAAGCTTCGAGGCGAGTACGCAGACGTTCTGTTTCGCACAAGTAAGCTGATAAGTCGAGCGGACGAGATACATCATTCTCCAGCAAATAAAGTCCGGCTTCGATAGCTAGACGATTTACCGACCAAGGCATTCGGTTAGTGCGGATGCGTTGCAAGAGTCCGGCATCCCCTGTCAGATAGCCCAAGCGAAGGCCGGGTACTGCATATCGTTTTGTCATGGAATGAAGCAAAAGAACGTTAGGATAAGTGGCTGCTTCAGCTGCTGACAGCAAAGGACAGAGAGTGAAGAATTCATAAGACTGGTCGATGACGAAACACACCTCCGGATTGCATCGAATCAGTTCGGTCAGTTCTTTTTTCTCTATCACTGTTCCCGTAGGATTGTTGGGATTGCACAGCCAAAGCATACGGATGTCCTCCGGCAAACGATAACCTTCGCGTTCCGATGGTAGGCTGTAAAGCGAAGTAATGCGATGTCCGTGCATACGACAAGCATCAGCATATTCACTGAAGGTGGGTTGCAGAATGGCTGTTTGTGTACCACGAAATGTTTGCGCAATGAGATAGATACCCTCTGTTGCACCGTTGGTCACACATACTGATTCTGCCGATAAGCGATATTGCTTGGCTAAACGAGATTCAAGTGTGTAAGGCTCCGGCTCCGGGTAATTGCCGATGATGTCGATATGTTCACAAAGGTATGTCTTCAGTCCGGATAGGTCTATGCGGTTATAGACGTTTGAACTAAAGTTGGCCGTTATTGGGCGAGTATATTGATAGGAATCGTCTCCGTGTCCTTGAAGCATGAAAAATAATTTTAAATTTTGAATTTTAAATCCTAATCCCTTTCAGAGTAAACTTTCAGAAAGGGGCATTATCAATTACTTACCTATTATCTTATAAATAAGTGGCAAGTTGACGTGCGCACGTACATGCGCGGCGAGCTTATCGTATTGCTCTTCCTTGAAGCTAGCATAGTCGAAAGGCTTGTCAGCTTCGGCCACTTTGTCCGCAAAGGGGCGGAGGAGAAAATCGATAAAAGTTGGATTATCAAGAATGCCGTGGATGTATGTACCCATACAGGTATGGTCCACAAAATAGCCGTCGGTCGTACCATCTTCGAGTACGTTCAAGGGTGAAGCGGAAGCTCCGTCGACGGGGAAGGTTTCACCCATGTGAATCTCATATCCACTCAAAGAAGGATGAATTTCTGAGTCATTTATAATAGACGAAGGATTGAAAGAAGAGCACGACATAGCGCAGCCCGATTCTTCATTCAAATAGAATTTTACCTGCCTTGTCACCTTCTCACCCGTCATCCGTGTGCTGATGGGTAATAAGCCCAAGCCTGGCAGACGTTCTATATCGCCCTCCACATGGTCAGGGTCGAGCACCTCCTGTCCCATCAACTGATAGCCGCCACAGATGCCCATGACGGTGGTTCCCTCGCGATGCGCACGGATGATGGCGGCAGCCACGCCGTTTCTCCTCAGTTCGCAAAGGTCGTCAAGAGTGCTCTTCGAACCGGGCAGAAGTATGATGTCGGCTTTGGCCAGCTCATCTACATTGTTGGTATAGAAGAGATGGACACGCGGGTCGCGCTCCAGCACGTTGAAGTCCGTAAAATTGCTGAGATGGCGAAGGAGGACAACAGCTATATTCACTTTGCCACGTTCCGCTTGCACGGATTTGGTGGCCAAGGCGACGGAATCCTCTTCTTCGATGTAGATATCTTTATAATATGGCACAACGCCTACCACGGGGATGCCGCAGAGTTCCTCCAACATACGTACACCCGACTCAAAGAGGCGAAGGTCGCCCCGGAACTTATTGATGAGTATGCCTTTCACACGCTCCCGTTCGTACGGGCGAAGCAATTGCACGGTGCCGTAAACGCTGGCAAAAACTCCTCCACGGTCGATGTCGGCCACGAGAATAACATCCGCTCCGGCATGGATGGCCATAGGCAGGTTGACAAGGTCGGAGTCGCGTAGGTTGATTTCAGAAATACTCCCCGCTCCTTCCAGCACGATGGGATTGTATCGGGCAGACAGACGGTCGTAAGCGGCACAGACTTCGCGGCGCAGTTCGTCGCGTCCTTCTCGGCGGAAATAGTCATAGGCATTTCGGTTGCCTATGGGACGTCCGTTCAGCACCACTTGTGAGGTGTGGTCCGACTGAGGTTTCAGCAGCAAAGGATTCATGTCCGTATGGCACGGGATGCCCGCAGCTTCGGCTTGCACGGCTTGCGCACGGCCTATTTCCAATCCGTCGGGCGTGGCGTATGAGTTCAATGCCATGTTCTGCGCCTTGAAGGGAGCCGGATGATAACCGTCTTGCAAAAAGATGCGGCAGAAGGCGGCAGCAATGATGCTCTTGCCTACATCGCTTCCCGTTCCGGCAAACATGATGGGATGAAGAGTATTCATTTGAGTTTCTGAGTTTTAAAGTTTTTGAATTAACGAGTTGACAAGTTAACGAGGCTACGAGGATGGCATATAGCTACCTCCTTGTTGACCTGTTAACTTATTCCCTTGGCAACTGTTTTTTCTTTTCGTTTATAAGCAAATTCCTTCCATTTCTCCTCCGACCATCCTTGCCGTCCGTTCTCCATGCGAGCCATGACGAAGAAAAGGTCGGACAACCGATTGAGAAGGCAGAGTATGCTTTCGTCCACTGCATCTTGGCGATTTAGCGTCCAAAGACGGCGTTCGGCTCGTCGGGCTACGGTGCGGGCAAAGTGCAGTTGGGCAGCTACTACGGTGCCTCCGGGCAAGAGAAAGTATCCCGGGTCTTGTATGCTTTCGGTCATACGGTCCATTTCGGCTTCAATACGGGTAGTCAGCTCTGCGGCGCCCAGCGGATTGGGATTCGTCTTGTCAGTAGGGGTGGCCACGTGGCTCATGACGGTCATCAGCTCTTTCTGAACGTCGTGCAACAAGTCCTGCCAAGCATCTTGTGCAGGTAGGAGTGAACGGACAATGCCTATCACGGCATTCAGTTCGTCCAGGCAACCGTTGGCCTCGATACGTATATCGTCTTTGGGCACTCGCTTACCGCCATGTATGCTCGTCAGTCCCTTGTCGCCAGTCTTGGTATATACTTTTCTCACCATGATGTATCTCTTGAATTATCCATTATCAATTATCCATTTCTCCGCCTCTCCCCAATACAAATGTGTATAGCTGGCTATCGTATTCTTATATCGGAATATGGGCGTATCCACCTCTCGGCCGCGTGCATCGAATACTTGAGCGATGGAAGCAGGCAACATTTTGTTCTCTTCCGGAAGGATGCGTGTATAATGAAATTCGTGCCCTTTCAGTCTCTGCCCTTGATACTCGAACTGCCGATAGCCCAGATTCAGCCGACGGTATTGCTTTTGGTTGGAGATGACAAACGGGAGTACGCCTACCATCGGTTCGTACGAACCATGCTCTGCATTGGCATCATCGAAGCAAATGCCTTGCGAAAGGTAAATCATTCCACCACACTCAGCCAATGTGTGTCCACCGCCTTCGATATATTCCCTTATTGAGACAAGCGTTCGCCTAGCCCTTGACAATGCTTCCGCATGTTTTTCCGGATAGCCGCCGGGCAGATAGAGCAAGTCGATATTGGTAGGTATGGGAAAATCTTGTTCGGGATTGAAGAAGCTGACCTTGCCCAATCTGCGCAAGATTTCCAAATGCTCTTCGTATAGAAACGAGAAAGACTCTTCGTTGCGAGCCACTAAGATATGTTTCGGCTTTTCGGTCGATGACGATTGGGCAGTCGAAGCATTTTGCTCCACGTTGTTTTCGGAGGAAGAAAACACTGTTTTCTCCATTGAAAAAGGCTGTTTTGTTTTTTCGAGTAGCAGCTTCCAATCCACGTATTTCTCCAGTAAGGCAACAAGTTTGTCACCCTGTCCGCCATCCATTCGACTGAAATCCAGCCCGAGGTAGCGCGACTCTTGCTCCAGCCCTTTCTCACGGGGCAGATAGCCCAGGCAGTTCACATCCAAGTCTTCGCACACCTCACGAAGCATCGCATAGTGTTTTTCCGAGCCTACACGGTTGAAGATGACTCCTGCTACCTCCACCTCCGGACGAAAATGCAGAAAGCCCGACAGCAAAGGTGCCATCGAATAGGCTGCCGAACGAGCATCCACCACCAACACCACCGGCAGATGCAGCAATCGGGCTATGTCAGCCGACGATCCACGGTCGCGCTCGTATCCATCGTACATACCCATCATCCCCTCCACGATGCAGATATCCGCATCTTGGGCATGGCTTGCATAAAGTTGTTGTAAGTGTTGGTCCGATGCCATAAAGCGGTCCAGATTGATGGACGGATGTCCGCATGAGGCAAGATGGTATTTGGTATCTATGTAGTCCGGTCCGCATTTATAGGGCTGTACTTTCCATCCCTTACGAGTGAAGAGTGACATAAGTCCGCAACTGAGGGTCGTTTTGCCCGACCCCGACATAGGGGCGGCAATCAGAAACTGAGATTTCCGGTTTATAGAGGTTTGTTGGTCCATGCTTTTTTTTTCTTGTCTGCAAAGTTACGCAATCTCCTACAAAAAACTTATCTTAGCGGCCAAAAAGTTAGTTGACAAGAAGACTGGTTGACAAGGGAACAAGTTGACAAGTCAACAAGGAGGTAGCTATATGCCTGCTTTGTAGCCTCGTTAACTTGTCAATCCCCCCAAACTTATAAACTTAAAAACTTAAAAACTCAAA
>JAUNJD010000168.1 GCA_030523205.1 Bacteroides sp. | reverse complement strand
ATTGATAGTGGATAATGGATAATGAACAGTTGATAATGCGTGCCGCCTCTTACCATGTTGGGCGTTTTCCTCATTATCCATTATCAATTATCCATTAATTAAAAGTTAATCATGCTTAGAATCTTGTCCGTTGCTCCGGCATTGCTCGTCACGTAGTAGCCGGCGTTCGTTCCCGTCTCGCGCAGGAACACCTCATCGGTCAGCAGGCGGTCGAGCAGGGTCTTCAGTTCATCGTAATTCTTGATGGAATAGGCCCCCTTCGATTCTATCAGCTGCACAGCCTCCTGAAACTTCTGATACTTAGGACCGAACAGCACCGGAATGCCATACACTGCCGCTTCCAGCGTATTGTGTATGCCTACACCGAAACCTCCACCGATATAGGCAATCTCGCCATAACGGTAGATGGATGACAGCAATCCGAAGCAATCCACAATCAGACAGTCAGCCTTGCGCACATTCTTCTCGTCGGCACGGGTATAGCGCACGTAGGGGCGCTTCAGCTTGCGTATAATCTCCACCAAGTGGTTCTCGTCGATGACGTGCGGAGCAATGATAAGTTTCACCTCGGGGTGCTGGTTGAAGTATTCGATGAATAGGTCTTCGTCCGGTTGCCACGAGCTGCCAGCCACAAAGGTCATGGTCTTGTTCTTGAAGGCCTCCACCAACGGGAGTTCCTTGGCTGCTTCGCGTATTTCGAGCACACGGTCGAAGCGGGTGTCGCCCACAACCGTCACGCGGTTGATGCCTATCTTCGCCAAGTAGCGTTTGGAGCGTTCGTTTTGCACAAACAAATGGTCGAAGTCGCGCAACACATGCCTGTAAGTACCGCCATACCACTTGAAGAACACCTGCCCCCGACGGAATATCGACGAAATGCTATATACCGGAATGCGACGTCGGTGCAGCTCGTCCAAGTAGTTCTTCCAAAACTCATACTTAATAAAGAAGGCCATGCAGGGGTTGACAATGTCCAAGAACTTCTTCACATTGCGTGGTTTGTCGAAAGGCAGATAGCAGATAACGTCTGCCCCCCGATAGTTCTTGCGCACCTCGTATCCCGAAGGAGAGAAGAAGGTAAGCAGAATCTTATAATGGGGGTAGCGTTCCCTAATCTTCTCAATCAGCGGACGTCCTTGCTCAAATTCCCCCAACGAAGCGGCATGGAACCAGATGTAGCGTTCGTCCTTTTCCAACTGTTGCCGGAGGAGTTCGTACACCACCCAATGCCCTTTCATCATCTTACGGGGTTTTCTACTAAACGGAGCAGCCAAATGCACCAGTATATCGTAGATGGCTATCGCCAAATCGTAAAGCATAGTCTTATCGAAATTAAGAATAAAGTATGTAGGATAAAAAGATGAAAGAACTGAGAACGAAGGATTGGGGAGGTCGGCAGATGCCGTGCGATTTCATTCTCAGTTCTTTGCGATTTACTTCAGCACTTCAATAGCCCGCTGTATGCGGTTCAGGGTTTCTTCCTTGCCCAGCAGTTCGGTAATGTCAAACATATGAGGGCCTTTGCACTCGCCCACTACGGCCAGACGGAAGGCATTCATCACGTTGCCCATGTGGTAGCCCTTCTCCGTAATCCAGCCGATGACGATGTCTTCCGACGGTTTCGACGCAAAGTCGCCGATGCCTTTCAGCACTTCCATCAGTTCGGTCATGATGCGCGGAGTGTCTTCGGACCAACGCTTCTTGACGTCCTTCTCCGAATAGGCAGTGGGTGCCACGAAGAAGAAAGCCGCCTGTCCCCACAATTCCTTGACGAAGTTGACACGTCCCTTGACAAGGGAAACCACTTTGGTCAGATACTCGTCGGTATAGCCGGCTGCATCCACACCGTTGTCTGCCAAGACGGGCTTGAACAGCTGTGCAATCTCTGCATCGGGCTTCTGGAGAATATATTCATGGTTGAACCATATTCCTTTCTTATAATCGAACTTGGCACCGGCCTTGCTGCAACGGCTCAAGTCGAACAGTTTGATAAGCTCGTCCATCGACATCAGCTCTTGGTCATTGCCCGGATTCCATCCCAACAGTGCCAGGAAGTTGATGACAGCCTCGGGCAGATAACCCGATTCACGGTAGCCGGAAGACACCTCACCCGATTTGGGGTCGTGCCACTCCAAGGGGAATACCGGGAAACCGAGGCGGTCGCCGTCGCGCTTACTCAGTTTGCCATTGCCTTCGGGCTTCAGCAGCAGGGGCAGATGGGCAAAAGCAGGCATGGTGTCTTCCCAACCGAACGCACGGTACAGCAACACGTGCAGCGGCGCAGAGGGCAACCATTCTTCACCACGGATGACGTGAGACACTTCCATCAGGTGATCGTCTACAATATTGGCCAAGTGATAGGTGGGAAGTTCATCGGCCGACTTGTACAGCACTTTGTCGTCGAGGATGGAGGAGTTTATCACCACCTCGCCGCGAATCAAGTCGTTGACGTGTACGTCTTCGTTCGGTTCAATCTTGAAGCGCACCACGTACTGCTGACCGTCGGCTATCAGTGCATCGACCTCTTCCTTCGGAAGCGTCAGCGAATTGCGCATTTGCATACGGGTGGAAGCATCATACTGGAAGTTGGAAATCTCGGCACGCTTAGCCTCCAGTTCGGCGGGAGTGTCGAAGGCTATGTATGCCTTGCCGGCATCCAGCAACACCTTTACGTACTTCTTGTATATATCCCGACGTTCCGACTGACGGTATGGTCCATGTTCGCCACCAAAGCTGACACCTTCGTCGAAAGGAATGCCCAGCCATTTGAAAGATTCCAATATGTACTCTTCCGCCCCGGGTACAAAGCGGTTGGAATCAGTATCTTCGATACGGAAAATGAAGTCGCCTCCATGCTGACGCGCAAAGAGGTAATTGTACAAAGCGGTACGCACACCGCCTATGTGCAAAGCTCCTGTAGGACTCGGAGCAAAACGGACTCTGACTCTTCTTTCTGTCATAATCTATCTTACTTATAAATAAATTAGGTGGCAAAATTAAGCCTTTTTTTCCACACTATTGTTTTTTTTCGTACTTTTCGCAAAAATTTCAACCATTATGAGTTATTTCCACATTAAAAAGAACTTCTCATACAGAGATTTGCTATATAAAGCGCTGATTTTTGTAGGAACAGTGGCTGTCATTGTCTATTTTTTGCCACGTGACGGCAAATTCAACTATCAGTTTGACATCAACAAGCCTTGGAAGTACGGACAGCTGATGGCAACCTTCGATTTCCCCATCTACAAGAGTGACGAAGTGGTGAAGCACGAACAAGACAGCATACTCGCCTCTTTCCAGCCATACTATCAACTGGACAAGAACATTGGAACGGAAGCCATCGGCAGACTAAAGACCGACTATCAAAGCCGCCTACGCCATGTGTTGCCTTCGGCCGACTATCTGCGCTACCTGGAACGAAAGCTGTCGGAAGTCTATCAAGCCGGCATTCTGCCTACCGAAGAGTTGGACCAACTGCGCAAAGACAGTACTTCGGCTATCATGGTCATCGACGATAAGCTGGCCAACCAACGGAACACCACCAACCTCTATTCGGTAAAAGAGGCATACACCTACCTGCTGACTGCCGACACTGCTCACTACCGTCCCGAATACCTGCGCCAATGTTCGCTGAACGAATACCTCTTCTCTAACCTCACCTACGACCAACAACGGACAGAGACGGCCAAGAAGGAGGTGCTGGACAATTATTCGTGGGCCAACGGCATCGTGCTGAGTGGACAGAAAATCATCGACCGCGGAGAGATTGTAAGCCAAGAGACGTACAACATATTGGAAAGCCTTCGGAAGGAATCCATCCAACGCAGCGAATCCATCGGACAGAAACGATTGATGCTGGCCGGGCAAATTCTCTTTGTCAGCATCTTCATGCTCTGCTTCATGCTCTATCTCGACCTGTTCCGCAAGGACTTCTACAACCGCAAGGGCAGCCTCTCCCTGCTCTTTGCCCTCGTCATGTTATACTGCGTAGTGACAGCCGTCATGGTGGCCAACAACTTGTTCAACGTCTATATCATCCCCTACGCCATGTTGCCCATCATCATCCGGGTGTTCCTCGATTCGCGCACGGCCTTCCTCACGCATGTAGTCACTATATTGATTTGCTCCATCAGCTTGCGCTATCCGCATGAGTTTATCTTGTTGCAACTGTCGGCCGGTCTGATGGCTATCTTCAGCTTGCGTGAACTGTCGCAACGCTCGCAAATCTTCCGTAGTGCCGTATTGGTGATTCTGACCTATATGGCCGTATATTTCGCCATCGAGCTGATAACCGAGAACGACCTTAGCAAACTGAATGGAAGCATGTATACATACTTCATCATCAACGGCGTACTGCTGCTATTCACCTACCCGCTGATGTTCGTCGTAGAAAAGACGTTCGGATTCACCTCCAACGTTACGCTGGTCGAGCTTTCCAATATCAACACCAACCTGCTGCGACGTATGTCCGAGACTGTGCCCGGCACCTTCCAACACTCCATGCAAGTGGCCAACCTGGCCGCCGAAGCAGCCAACCGCATCGATGCCAAAAGTCAGTTGGTACGTACAGGAGCCCTCTATCACGACATTGGCAAGATGGAGAATCCCGTATTCTTTACCGAGAATCAGTTAGGAGGAGTCAACCCGCACAAAAGCCTCAGCTACGAACAAAGCGCACAGGTGGTCATCAACCATGTGACGGACGGACTGAAACTGGCAGAGAAGTACAACCTGCCCAAAGCCGTGAAGGACTTCATCAGCACACACCACGGACGAGGCAAGACCAAATATTTCTACATTTCCTGGAAGAACGAACATCCGGGTGAAGAGCCGAACGAAGAGATGTTCACCTATCCCGGCCCCAACCCCTTCACCAAGGAACAGGCCATTCTGATGATGGCAGACTCCGTAGAAGCCGCTTCGCGAAGCCTGCCCGAATACACGGAGGAAAGCATAGGCAACCTAGTGGAAAAGATTATCGATTCGCAGGTGGCAGACGGCTTCTTCAAGGAATGTCCCATCACCTTCAAGGACATTGCCACCGTCAAGGCGGTATTCAAGGAAAAGCTGAAGACGATGTATCACACGCGCATCAGCTATCCTGAGTTAAAGAAGTAAGTAGCCCCGCACAGGCATCTTCCAGCAAGTCGAGCACATACTCAAATCCTTCTGCACCACCATAGTAGGGGTCGGGCACGTGGTCGGCATGGGTGAACTTCGTGCAGTATTCCGTCATGCGGTGTATCTTCTTCATGGCTTCGGGCGAAGGGGCACGGTCTTTCAGGTCGTCTATGTTGCTGTCGTCCATACCGATTATCAGGTCGAAGTTATAGAAATCATCGGTACGGACAGGACGAGAACGGTGTGTCAGCTGATAGCCCCGACGGATAGCATGAGCACGCATCCGGCTATCGGGCAACTCTCCTTGATGATACGAGAGGATACCGGCTGAATCTATCACGAACTCATCTTCGCGTCCGGCTTCCGACACCAAATGCTTCATCACTCCTTCCGCCGAAGATGAACGGCAGATATTGCCGAGACAGACAAAAAGTATTCTTTTCATTATTTGAGTTTTTAAGTTCTTGAGTATTTTTGAGTTAACGGAGTGACTTACCTCCTTACAAAGCTCTACATCGGATCTACATCATAATATACCAACAGCGACTTAAATCGGTCTTCCGCCACCATCTCCTTCTGCACCTGCACCAGCAATTCGCGGGCACGGGCCATGGGGGCATTGACCTCTATCTTCAGCACAATCTTGCGGATGAACAAAGTCTGTACACGGGCAACAGGCGGTTTATCGGGTCCCAGCACCCGATTGCCAAACAAGGCACGCAGCTTTCCGGCCATCGTCTGAGCCATCAGGTCAAGCAAAGTCTCGTTCCGATTCTTCAGATACACATATACCAGACGGTAGTACGGTGGATAGTGAAACATCTGACGTTCGGCCAGTTGTCCGTTTACCATGCCTTCGAAATCATTGGCTATCACTTGGGGAATGATGGGGTGGTCGATGCTCTTGGTCTGCAAGACGACACGCCCCTGTTTGTTCTTCCGTCCGGCCCGGCCCGCCACTTGTGCCATCAGTTGGAAGGCACGCTCGTAAGCGCGGAAATCGGGATAGTTCAGCATGGTGTCGGCATTGAGGATACCCACCACACTGACGTGGTCGAAGTCCAGTCCTTTGGATACCATCTGCGTACCTATCAGTATATCGGTCTTGCCCTGTTCAAAGTCGGCAATGATGCGCTCATAGGCAGTGCGTGTGCGGGTCGTATCGAGGTCCATACGGGCTACACGGGCTTCGGGGAAAATAGCCTTGATGTCATCTTCAATCTTCTCGGTGCCAAAGCCACGATTGCGCAGATCAGTACCTTCGCAAGCCGGACAGACACGAGGCAGCTGATACGTGTAACCACAATAATGACAGGTCAGCTGATTGAGCCCTTTATGATAGGTCAGGCTGACGTCGCAATTCTTGCACTTGGGCACCCAGCCACACGTATGGCATTCTATCATCGGGGCAAAGCCTCTCCTGTTCTGAAAGAGAATGACTTGCTCCTTCTGTTCTAAGGCTTCGCGCACATATTCCAGCAACAACGGCGAGAAAGGACCGTTCATCCGCTTCTTTCGATGCAATTCCTTGATATCTACGGGGATAATCTGTGGCAACCGGATTTCCTTATATCGTTCTTTCAGCTCCACCAGCCCGTATTTGCCCGTCGTGGCATTGTACCAACTTTCGACGGAAGGTGTGGCTGTGCCCAGCAGCGTCTTGGCACCATACATGGAGGCCAGCACGATTGCTGCATTGCGGGCATGATAGCGGGGAGCAGGGTCTTGCTGCTTATAGGTATTCTCATGCTCTTCATCCACAATCACCAACCCTAAGTTGCGGAAAGGCAAAAAGATGGAGGAACGCACGCCCAAAATGATGTCGTAGTCGTTCTCCGACAACTGCTTCTGCCAAATCTCCACCCGTTCGGCATCGGGGAACTTAGAGTGGTAGATGCCCAAACGTGTCCCGAACACCCGCTGAAGACGTTCCGTTATCTGCGTGGTCAGGGCTATCTCCGGCAACAGATAGAGCACTTGTCGGCCTTGCCGGATGGTTTCCGCTATCAGATGAATGTATATTTCCGTCTTTCCACTGGCAGTGACTCCGTGCAGCAGGCAGACATTCTTTTCGCGGAAGACTTGCCGTATCTCGTCATAAGCTCGTAGCTGATGTTCGTTCAGCGGATTCAGCGGAACAACCTTGTCGGGCGGAAAGGCAGTAGTCAGTCGGCCAATCTCCTGCTGATAGACTTCGAATACACCACGCTCCACCAGTCCGTTGAACACATT
Source organism: Bacteroides sp. (assembly GCA_030523205.1). Taxonomy (GTDB): domain Bacteria; phylum Bacteroidota; class Bacteroidia; order Bacteroidales; family Bacteroidaceae; genus Bacteroides. The sequence goes on along the minus strand of JAUNJD010000168.1, from coordinate 1,709 downwards.
CGGGGTAGCCGAGGCGCGTTGCAACAGCTCAGCCTTCGACACCTCCTTGGCGCGATTATTGCCGGACAGACAGCCGGACAATTCGATGTACTTCATCAGCAGGTCCAGTTGCTTGGGGGCACGGCGTTGCAGTTCGTCAAAGAAGAAGTGCAGGCGGCGTTCGTTGCGGGCAGCTTCGGTCAGGCGCACACGGGTTTCCATCTTGGGTTTGTACGTCCGCTTCAGCTCTTCCTTCACGAAGATGGCTTCCTTGTCGAGCAGCGACTTCAGCACAGGGAGGATGTTCTTGATGCCACTGTCCTTCTCCAGCTTCGTCACGCATTGCTCAGGGTCGGCCGACAGGAGGTCAAGAATCTTCTGTTCGCGTTCGGGCAACCGCTCGGAAGCCTCGAAGTCTGCATTATATTCGATGATAGTTTCGCTCTCCAGCTTCAGCCCCGAAGGTAAGGCCGCCTTATAAACATCGCCTTGCGTGCAGAGATAATAATCGGCCAGCCAGCTCCAAAACTTAAACTGTCGGGGCAGCAGAATGGGGTGTGCATCGAGCACGGCAGTCACCGGCTTCACCTCGTACTCCGTGGGAGCGGCAAAATGAACGTTCTGCACAATCCCCGTATAGTATTTCTTCCTCCCGAAAGATACCACTACACGACAACCTATCTGCACGTCGCCCGCCATCTCCTCGGGCAATGAGTAGGTGAAGCAGGCATACAGAGGCAGGGGCAATATGACATCGACGAATTTATCCATTTCGGAGGACAAAAGTATATATAATCCGTGAGATTCTACACCGACAGAATAAAGAAAGCGTTTTTTCTTTAGAGGAAAGATACGACAAAAAGTCACATCATCGGCAGAATAGTTATCGAAGGTAGCTGTTGCCTGCTAGATTCCATATCTTTTCAGTTTTGATACACCCTCATGATTGAGGCTTCTTCGATAGGTTGTAGCGAATATTTATCACTTGGATTATAAAGAGAGAAGCGAATGAGGACCTGACCATCAATGTACAAGAACCGGAGTTTCCGGAATATGCCTATATCATAGATATGAAAAAACAAAACCTATCTTTAAAGGAGAAGAAAAACGATAATGATAAATGTATGGATTATGGGATTCAACCTGCCCCACAGTATAGTGTAGCGCGTTAAAATTCCCTTAATCCATACAAGATACGATTTTTGGTTGTTTTGCAGATAGAGATGGTTTTAATTAATAGACGCTTCGTTAAGAAGTACCTTCATTCCATCCCGTATTCAGTTATCTGTATATAACGTAAAACTGTTTATATAGTGCATGGATAGTTATCCATAGGATGTATAAACAGTTGTTTATGGACTGCATGAAAAGCACTTTGTCAGGTTTTGATAAACTTAACTTACGGCTTCCAAGTTTCCCATTTTGACTGCGCTTGAGTTCCTCCCATTTCTGTTATCTTTTCTCGTATTTCCTTCATTTTACGCTGTATCGAGGGCACCTCATTAAAATCTTGTTTTGAATACTTTTCTGGATAATTCGCCATTTTAATTAAACGACTTTCCCAATTACTATACGAACGAGATAAAGCAGAATAATTTCCAGTTAACCGATTTCTGCTTTGTACGTTACTTTCTTTTCGAGAAGAAGAACTCGAACCTGAGCTACCATACGAAGAAGAACTTGAATACGAACTACTGCCAGAGGTATCTCCATTCAAGACTACATTACCC
>JAUNJD010000167.1 GCA_030523205.1 Bacteroides sp. | reverse complement strand
AAAAATCATCCCGGTTGATGTACTGCTCAGTCTAGGACCCAACCTGGCTGAGTGACGTACCTATCTATGCTAAGTCCGTCACCGAACGCGGCTGACGAACTTGGCAACATACAAAACCAAGATTTCGGTGGTAAAAAGCGGTGCTTGAATTAGGAATTATTAATCATCAAAATTCTTAGTATCAATTATCAAATATCAATTAAAAAACTACTTTTGCAGCATGAACATACGGCTTAACATAATAATACTCCTCCTATTCCTCCTTTGCGGAAGCATGGCGTGCCGTGCCCAGCAACAGCACCCCAAAAAGGTCGAGTTGCCCAAGAGTATTTATCTCACCCCCATGTGCATATACGATGGGGATACTATCCCGTATGTCAAGCTTCCCACCGTCTATATATTCAAGCCACTGCGATTCAAGAACAAACGGCAGGCAAAGCGATACACCAAGCTGGTGCGCGACGTGAAGAAGGTGTTGCCCATAGCCAAGGAGATAAACCACATCGTCATCGAAACCTACGAATACCTGCAAACCATACCTACCGAGAAGGAACGCCAGAAACACATCAAAGCCGTGGAGAAGGGACTGAAAGAACAATATACACCCCGACTGAAGAAGCTCACCTTCGCACAAGGCAAACTGCTGATAAAACTCGTTGACCGACAGACCAACTCCACGGGGTACGAGCTGGTCAAGGCTTTTATGGGACCATTCAAAGCGGGATTCTATCAGACTTTCGCCGCACTATTCGGTGCCAGCCTAAAGAAGCAGTACGACCCTGAAGGCGATGATGCGATGACCGAAAGGGTCATACTGCTGGTGGAGAACGGACAGCTTTAAAAAGGGAAAGTCAACAAGGGAACAAGTTAACAAGACTACAAGGCAGAAGTATGTACCCTCGTTGACTCGTTAACTTGTTCCCTTGTCAACTACTACAGCGGCCTCATCTTTCCTTCGTCGCCCACCACGAATATCTTCTTGCCTTCTATCAAGATGCCCCGTCCGCGTTTGGCATCACGGTTCTCCTGATTGTCCACATTCACAGCTATCACCTTCTTGTCGTAGAAGGTGCTGATGTCCTTAAATATGGTATGCCCCACGATGACTCTCTCAGCATCGTACTTCTTAAGAATCATCTGCAAGGAATCAGCGGCCAAGGGGTAATATTTGGCATCCTGCCTTACCATTCCTCTGTACCAGATGGGGCCATAAGTAGCGAAAAGGAAATAAGTGAGGGGAGATTCAGCCATCCGCTCGGCCCTGCGCTTATAGAGGCCGTGGCTCATTTCCTCGTTCACTGTGGGGATGGAGAGGTTATGGTCGAAGAACTGCTTGCTCAGTCCGGCATGTACAAACAGGTTGCTGCCTATCAGCTGCATGGTGTTGCGGGTGCAAAGCCAGTAGCCCAGCTCCGTAGAACGGCTCAGCAGCTGCGGATATTCCATATGGAGCGTATCGGCCAGCATTTTATACTTTTTCTTGGTGTAGCGCAAGTCGTTCATCAGCACCAACGGCTCGTGGTTACCCAGCAGAAAGTCAACCTGTCCGCCTGCATCCTGCGCTTCTTTCTCCAGCTTATAGATAAGCCAGAATATCTGCATCACGTCGTTTCCGCGGTCGAATACGTCGCCGATAATCATCAGGCGGTTCTTCCCGTAACTCCAGCGGTAGTCTTCATCAATCACGCCGTTTCCTTGCAGCAGGCTGATGACACAATCCAGATTCCCGTGCGGGTCGGACATAACGAACAACTTCTTAGGCTGGTCGTATTTCCACCCCGGACGTTCCACCTGATGCAACGACACCGGAAAACGATGCTTGCCATCGTGCGAAACAACCTCAAAACTGAAATCCTGGGGCAAGGAGGCATAAGTGGTATCTACTACTTCGCCCTTCGGATTGACTGAAATGACACGGGCTCCCCCATCGGCATTGTACAGAATGTAAGGACCATCGGCAGACAGGGTGTCGCGAGCTTCATCGGCCTGCACCGGAAGGGAGCAAAGGCTGACAAGCAAAAACAAAACGTGTAATAATCGCAATGTGTTCATATAGATAATATTTGATAAAAAAAGGAGTCGGAGAGCAAATATACAATTCTCTCCGACTCCCTCAAAATTATTTTATCGGTTTTCCTTTATTCGTCCGATGATTCGGAAGAGTAGCCCGGATTCTGTTCCATATTCGGGTTGGCATCCATCTCATCCTTGGGGATGGGCAATACGCACTTGAAGTAATCCCAATTGAAGTTCATCTTCTCGTCGGACATGGTCAGGTGCTTGGTAGAGCTGACTTTAGATGACGATACGTTATGACGATATACATAGCCACCGTCGCGCAGGGCATCGAACATACGGTGTCCTTCGCCTACCAACTCCTTGCGGCGTTCGGTCATCACCTGCTCCAGGGTTACCGTGGTCGATTCATCTACCGTATTGTTGGGATTGGCACGGTTGACAATGGCGTTGAGGTACTTCACGGCATTGGTATTGTCACCCAGCTTCACGGCTGCCTCGGCAGCGTTCAGGTATGTTTCGGACAGACGGAGCAAGGGGATATTGGCATCCGTGATTTCTTCTCCTTCTTGCGGCTGATATTTATAGACAAAGGCACGCTTGCTGTAGAAGGTGAACAACTGGGTGCGTACGTCATCTTCGTCTTCGGTCAGCATAGAGTAGAAGCTGCTGGTGACGATGATGTCGCGATAACCGCTTGTAGAGTGCAGATACCCCAAGGCTTCCTTACCCGGACTGTCGTCGGTGGTGTTGACAATCTCGAAGAGCACTTCACCCTTGTTGGACGAGCTGGCATCGTTGCTCCATGCCGTAGGATATTCTGCATTGGTCCACAGTACGTATCCTTCGCCCTCGGCACCATCGATGGCAGCCACAGCCATATCATAGGCCTTCTGGTTATCACCGTGATACAGATAGACACGGCTCAAGAGGCTGCGTACGCCATAGAGGTTGATGTGGCCTTTGTAATAGCTCTGCCCTTCATCGTTGTCCATGGCGGTGATGGCTGCCTCCAGGTCGGCGATAATGGCATCATAGCATTCGGCTACCGTATTACGCGAAGGCTTGGCATCTTTGTCCAGCAGGGTGGTCACGATGGGCACACCCAGCGAAGCACCGTTGTCCTTCTTGTAAGGATAACCATAGATACGAGTCAGGTCGAACAGAATCATGGCTCTCAAGGCCAAGGCTTGTCCTTTGTAGTAGCTCTTCAGTTCGGTTTCGCCCTCATCGTCGATATCGTCTATCTTCGTCAGAATCTGATTGCAAAGGGCTATCATGTTGTAACCGTACGACCAGAAGCTGGAAGGAGCCGTATCCTTTGTGTAGGAGAATGTGTAATAGTCGCCCGAACGCTTGGTCGATGAATAGGCCTGCATATCGTCGCCGGTAACGTCGCCGTAATAGACGAAACGACCGGAATAGGCATACGCATTCTGCATATTGCTATAAACGCCGTTAAGCGCAAAGTTCACGTCCGACATATAGTTGATGGAGTTGTCGGTCGGAGTGTAGGTCGAAGGTTCCAAGTCGAGCCAATCGTTTCCGCACGAACTGGCCGTCAGCATGAACGCACCCACAAGTATATAGGATAGTTTTGATTTCATATCATTATTGTTTATAAGTTTATTTTTGAAGAAGTGATAAGGGGGTGATGGAATCTTCCATTTCCTCATTGACACCATTCTTCATTAGAAATTCAAATTAACACCGAACGTAATGGTCTTCAGAGGAGGCGTACCCCAGATGGCTGTACCGGCACTGACGGCTTCGGGGTCGTAGTAGTCATAACTAGCCCAAGTCAGCAGGTTGTTGCCGGAAGCATAGAGGCGTACATTGTCGATACCGGTATTCTTAATCCACGATTTCGGCAGGGTGAAGCCCAGCGTCAGGTTCTTGAGGCGGATGAAGTCGCTGCTGTGCAGACGACGGCTCGTAGCGTAGTCCTGCATAGAGTAGTCGGGGTCTTCGATGAACAACTCAATGTTGGTCACGTCGCCGGCTTGCTTCCACGAGTTCTTATAATAAATAGGAATGTTGGCTTCCAGGTCGGCACCACCGTGTTCGGTCTTCTGCGCCCAGTTGTCGTACGAATAACCGCCAAACTGATAGGAAATCATAAAGTTGAGGTCGAACCACTTGTAGCGCAGCGTATTGGAGAGACCGCCCGTTACGGTAGGCTCGGCATGTTTCATCGGGATGCGGTTGGCAACGTCAGCATCTTCGGTCACTTCCTTTATATAGTTACCCGATTCGTCCGTATCATTGGTATAGAACAGCGGAGAACCATTTTCGGGGTTGACGCCTGCAAATTCGATGAGGTAGAAGGTGCGGTACGAATAGCCTACCTTGTGAATCTGGCTACCACTGGCAATTTCGGTCTGATAACCATCCAATGTCACGATTTTGTTCTTATTGTGGGCAATGTTGAACGTAGTGTTCCATGAGAAATCCTTGGTATTGAAGTTCTTGGAAGTAATTTCCAGCTCAAAACCTTTGTTCTTCACCTCACCGATATTCAGCAAGTAGCTTTCAAAACCGGTAGCCAAAGAAGTAGGATAGTCCATCAGCAAGTTCTTGGTAGTACGGGTGTAATATTCGAGCGTTACATTCAAGCGATTCCAGAAGCTGAGGTCAACGCCAATGTTCAGGTTGTAGTTCGTTTCCCACGACAGGTCGTTGTTGGCAATCTGCGACAAGGTGTAAGCAGGGTCGCCTATATAGGCATTCGACAAGCTCGACAGGCCGTAGTAACCATAGTAATCGGAAGGCAGCGTTCCGTTGACACCGTAAGAGGCACGCAGCTTCATTTCAGAGAGCCAGTCCTTGTACGATTCCATGAAGTTTTCTTCCGTCACCCGCCATGCAGCAGACAATGACCAGAACGTACCCCAACGGCTACTTGCAGCCAAACGAGAGCTACCATCTACACGGAGGCTACCGCCTACGTAGTATTTGTTCTTATAGTCGTAGTTCACTCTACCCAAATAAGATACCAGACGTGTACGTGTGTCCGAACCACCGGCATCGGTCAGTGTGGCACCGTTGCTCAGGGCCGACTTCTCGTAGTTGGCAAAGTTGGTACGCTCACCACTCACATAGTCGCGGTGTTGGTCGTCAATCTCGTAGCCTACCAAGGCATCGAGGTGATGGTCGTCCTTGATGGTAACGTTGTAGGTCAGCTGATTGGCCCACACCATCTTGGTACGCTCGTACATACTCTTGTACATGCTTCCGTTTGTATCGTCACCGTTGGAAGTGCGCGGGTCGGCCCAGTCAACACCCTTATTGATGTTGTAGTCGTAGCTCAGCGTTGACTTGAACTTCAGGTTAGGGATAAACTCATATTCACCATAAATGGTGTTGAACGTACGGGTGATGTATTCACGCTTATAATCGTATGTCATGGACAAAAGCGGGTTACGGTCGGAGTTGCGGATAAACTCACGGTTCCAGCTACCGTCTTCGTTATAGACGGCATCCGAAGGAACCACGCAGTTGCGTGACGAGTAGAAAGGCGACGTATAGCTTGTACCTTCGCTATACACATCCTGATTGACGCTTGAGAATAGCAGGTTGGCACCCAGCTTCAAGCGTTTGGTAGCATTGTATTCGGCATTGACACGACCGCTGACACGCTCAAGACCGGAATTCATCGTGATACCGTCCTGCTTCAGATAAGAAAGCGAAGTGTAGTATTTGAATTTATCAGTACCGCCCGAAACAGAAGCCTCGTACGTCTGATGGCTTCCGTGCTGGAAAAGGATGTCATCCCAATCAACGTACCCGCACCAGGGTACCGGAGCGTAAGTGTCAATCTCTTCGTCGGCATACTCCACGGCCTCTTCCTCAGTGGCACCGTCGCGAAGCTGTCCGCACTTCAAGGCATCGTAGATGTATTCGCGGCGATCGGCACCGTTCATAACGGGGCGATACTGCATGGCGAAGTCGGAGAAACCCCAGTCGGCCTTCACAGACACACTTGCCTTGCCCACCTTACCTTTCTTGGTCGTGATAAGGATAACACCGTTGGCAGCACGCGAACCATAGAGCGAAGCAGCAGCCGCATCCTTGATGACGGTGACGCTCTCAATATCCTGGTTGCTGATGGTGCTCATGATGTCGAGCCCGGCATTCGTGCCCAGCGTAGAGACGTCGCCCGAAATGACGGGCACACCGTCGATGACGTAAAGCGGAGAATTGGAGGCGTTGAACGAACCCATACCGCGGATGTTGATGGATTGTGAAGAACCCGGCTGACCCGAAGCACTGCTAATCTGTATGCCGGGAGCAGCACCCTGCAAAATATCTACGAAGGAAGTGGCAGGCACGTCTTTCAGTTCTCCGGTCTTGACGGTAGAAGCAGAACCGGCGTATGCCGACTTCTTGAACGTACCGTATCCGGTAACCACCACTTCTTCCAGCATTTGGTTATCGGGGTCCAGTACGATGTTCATCATCTTTCCCGGAGTGGCTGCTACTTCTTTCGATACATATCCGATGTATGAAACCACAAGTGTTGCGCGACCGCTTACCGATAGCTCAAAATGTCCGTTGACATCTGTAATCGTACCCTTACCGGTCTCTTTAACCAGGACATTGGCTCCAATGAATGGCTCCCCATTCTCATCGGCCACAATTCCTCTCACTACATTTTGCTGTTGTTGCAGACTTAGATAGTCGTTCCGTTCACTCTTCGCCGACGCATTGGCGAAGCCACCTAAAAGGACACACAAAATAGCCAAAGCAATAAGTCTTTCTCTTTTAGGGCTTTTTGACCTTTTGTCTCTTTCCATAAATAATAATATTCTACGGGTTCTTTTTATATTCAACTTTCTCACCGGAAGCCAGTGAACCCTTTTTCTTGCTCCCACGAGTAAAACTGGTTTAATCGCTTTCTTTTTGCTATTCCCTATTATTCATCAAAGGAGTTTCTACGACACTTCTCATTTAACAACACTATGTTCTCCTCTACAACTCCTTTACAAAACGAAACTTGCGCTAAAGTTCTATAACTGATTTTATAAAAAATTTGTGCGAAAATAGTTAATATCCTGCAAATAGGCATTATATCCATATTGAATTAATCTTTATTAAGAGTAAGGGGCGCATTTTCAGCCAAACGAACATTAAGAAAGCAAATCGGGGCAACCGCCAAACACAATATTGGCAGTTACCCCGATTTGCTATTAATATTCCAATATCTAGGCAATATTAATACAGAAAGGGACAGATTACGCTAATCTCCTCTACACCCTCTATTACAGCCCTATTGCAGCTTCAAGAACGGCAACGTGTTCCCGCTGGTCGAAAGCGGAAGTTTGCCGTCCCACTTCTCCACGGCCTTCAGTTGTATTAGTTCGGGCGTGATGGACTGTTGTAGGATGCGGTTGGCATCGGCCTTTCCCTTGGCGGCAGCCACCACCTTCTCAGCTTCGGCAATGGCGGCTTTCTTCTCGTTCTCCACCTTCAACGCATTCTGCACGGCGGTGTTCTTGGCATCGATGGCAGCTTGCAGCACGTCGTTGGGCTTGACGGACGACTGTATGTTGCTGAAGGTGAACCCGCGTTGGCTCAGCCTATCCTTCAGCAGGTTTTCCACCTCTTTCTCGAAGGCAGGACGGTTGTTGATGAGCGAATCCGTCTCATACAGCCCGGCAATGTCCTTGTAGGCATTCTTCACCTCGGTCAGTATGACGGACTGCTCCAGTTCCTCGGTAGTCTTGCGATAGCGCAGGAAGACGATTTTGGCATTCTCGCGCTCGATGTAGTATTCGATGGTAGGGTCTGTCTTGAAGATGGTTCCCTTCTTGTCCTGTATGTCAAACGGTTCATAATCTACAATCTGTGCAAAGGCCGGATATTCGAAAAGCTGCTTTGCGAAGCGATTGTACATCACCCATCCGGTTTCCACCTTGGCATCATCCACACCCCGTTCGCTTCCGGCCAAGTTGACGATGATACCCGTCTGACCGGAGTCAATACGCTCTACGGCAAACATCACCACAAACAAAACTACAATTCCTATGACCACCATACCGGTTATACCTAGCTTGATGGTAGAGCCACTTCCTGTTTTCATAATCTATCCCAAAAATGTTCTGTTGATTAAAACTGCCCCTCTCGCCCCCGGCAAGGATGTTCCCGAGGGCACGCCCACATCTATGGGCTTCAAGGTGTTTGACGATGCAAATGTAATGAAATGTTGCATAGATGCAAATTTATGGGAGAAGAATGTGGAGGAGGAGGCAGAAAAAGCTGCGAGGTTAACAAGATGCAAAGAGTTATATTCAATACTAAACGAAGTTTCATATCTTGTATCATTTATTATCAAAACATTACCTCGACAGTTGAATATATCACCACAATGGCTTGCTCAATTGCTGTTCAAGAAGTAGTATTTCAATATCTCTCGTTATATCGTTCAGCGATGTATAGTTTCTGAATTGCTGGAACGCTTGTTCGTATTGTTGCACTAGACCGTCGGCTATGACTTTCAACTCAGGTGTCACAGTGAACTTAGACGCAGCTTCCGACAATGCTTCTGTATCAGTTTGCTTCATTCTGTCCTTAAAAGCCTTGTCTTGCGGCACCTGCTCACAAGCAACACTTTTTCTATAGCCTATAGTAAAGCCGTCGAGCAGCCTGCGCCACTCCAAATACTTAGCGGCATTGGCCCTGTCCAGGCGGCTGACCGCTTTTGCTTCCTGTTCTGTATATGGCAAGCCATACAGGGTGTTAAGTGCGACGTATCTTATCTCAGGATTGCTATAATAAGCATCCTCGTCAACATACGAGCTTGAAGAAGATGATGAGGAAGAAGAGCTTCCACGCAGTCCGGACCCTCCGCATTTTGAACAAGTAATATGCGTATGCCCGATGGATTTAAGATGATATTCCCCGCATGTAGGGCACTTCACCTTATAGTTCCCGTTCAAACCATATTGCGATGACGTTATGTTCTTTACGACTGTTCCTTTGCCACCACAATAAGAACATCTACTTTGCGCCATAATGGCGATGCTTACGAGAAGCATGAACATTGTTATCAATGATCTTTTCATAATCCTACCTTTATAATGTTTATAGTACAAAGTTACAGCAAAAAAGTGAAATGCGGAAGAATATGGTAATGGATTTGAT
>JAUNJD010000166.1 GCA_030523205.1 Bacteroides sp. | reverse complement strand
TGTCCCCTTGTTAACTTGCTTGTCGTTCATAATTTATTGAGGAATTATTTTGGTGGATATGCGTTGTAATTATAAAAGAAAACCTATATTTGTGGCTGTTTAAAATGGATATATATGAAACGGATTTTTGAGAATTTTATTTCGGTGGCAGCATTTAGTGCTGCATTTTTCTTGGCATCTTGTCACTCTGCTTACGAAGTGACGAAGATAGAGGGAGGTAGGGTTGCGATAGACTCTACGTGGGATGCACAGCCGGATGCAGAGATGGAAGCCATGTTGGCACCCTATAAGGCGAAGGTAGATAGCATAATGTATCGGGTGGTAGGTACGGCAGCCGTGTCGATGGACAAGAGCCGTCCGGAGAGCCTGCTGTCCAATCTGATAGCCGACGTGCTGCGCGAGGCCGCCGGGCAGGTGCAGGGCGGACCGGCGGACATGGGACTGGTGAACGTGGGCGGCATACGCAACGTGCTGACGGAAGGCCCCATCACTTGCGACAACATTTACGAAATACTGCCTTTCGAGAATGCACTCTGCGTGCTCACACTGAAGGGAACGGACCTGAAGCTGCTGTTCGAGAACATTGCCGCACGTGGCGGCGAGGGAGTGAGCGGCGTGAAGATGGAAATCACCAAAGACGGTAAACTGCTCAAGGCAACCGTAGGCGGACAACCGGTGGAAGATGACAAACGATATACGGTGGCCACCATCGATTACCTGGCCGACGGAAACGACGGCATGACGGCACTGCCACAAGCCGAAAAACGAATCTGCCCGGAAGGTGCCACCCTGCGCAGCCTGTTCATGCAGTATGTGGAGCGTCAGGCGGCTGCCGGCAAGAAGGTGACTTCGCGCATGGAAGGACGTATCGTAGTGAAATGAGACCTGAAAACGAAAAGATAAACCCATAAACAGAACATCCATGAAACGTGTATATACGACTTGTCTGTTGGCCATCAGCCTATTGCTGTCCGTGTCGGCACAACAGAAACAATTGTTTATTCTTCATACGAGTGATACGCACAGCCGCATCGAGCCGATAGACCCTCATGCCGCCGACCCCAATGCCGGCATGGGCGGGGTGGTGCGCCGTGCCTCCTTTGTCAAGGAATACCGCAAGGCGCATCCCCATGTGCTGCTGCTCGATTGCGGTGACATCTCGCAAGGCACACCTTATTATAACCTGTTTCAAGGCGAAGTGGAGGTGAAAGCCATGAACCTGATGGGCTACGACGCCATGACCATCGGCAACCATGAGTTCGACTTCGGGCTGGAGAATATGGCCCGCCTGTTCCGCATGGCCCACTTCCCCGTGGTATGCGCCAACTACGAGGTGACGGGGACGGTGCTCGAAGGACTGGTACAGCCTTATACGGTGATTGAACGCGAAGGACTGCGGATTGGCGTCTTCGGCGTCAGCCCCAAGCTGCAAGGGCTGGTGCAGGCCGATAAGTGCGAAGGCCTTGTCTATAAGGACCCGATAGCCACGGCCCAGGAAACGACGGACTTGCTGCGGGGGAAGGAACATTGCGATGTGGTCATCTGCCTGTCGCATCTGGGCATTCTGTCCGGTGCCGACGTGGCGGGCGACTACGACAATGCGCTGGTGGCCAAGACCCGCGGCATCGACCTTATATTGGGAGGACATACGCATACTTATATGGAGAAGCCGGCCATCTATAAGAATGCCGACGGAAAGGATGTGCCCGTGATGCACATCGGTAAGAGCGGGGTGTTTGTCAGTGAGACGAAGATGACGCTGGAAGCTGAATAATTTTAAATTAGTTGACGAGTTGACAAGTTAACGAGACCACGAGGACCTGCCTTGTTCCCTTGTTAACTTGTTCCCTTGTTAACTTGCTTGTCATTTGGCTTCTAACTCCTTTTAACTCCCTCCTAACTCCTTATAACTCCTTAATTAATAAATAACTTGCAAAACTTAAATAAATACGATATAATAAGCAAACAAAATTATTGATAATCATGAAAATTCAGAAGATTCGTTTCTGGGTGGCTGCTCTGCTATCCGGACTCATTATATTGCCTATCCGGGCAGTGGCTTTTTCGCCTTCGGCAACGACCGACGGCAGGTGCAAACAGTGGGTGGATTCTGTGTATGCGCAGATGACGACCCTCGACAAAGTGGGGCAGTTGTTGGTAGCCACGATTCCTGCCCGTGCCGATAAGCAGAATCAGCGGTTGGCCCGCGACTTGGCAAAACGATATAAGATAGGCGGTCTGATATTCGATGGCGGAACATCGGAGGAACAAGCCATCCTGACCAACGTGGCCCAGAAGAACGCATCCGTGCCCCTGCTGATAGTATCCGGAGGCAAGCGTTTGGCATCCAGGCTGTCCGACGTCCCGTCTTTCCCCGAGCTGTCTGCCCTGCGGTGCATGGACAATGAAGCGCTGATGCAGGCGTTTGAACGCGAGGAAGCCCGCGAATTCATCGAGCTGGGGATGTATGGCGACGCCCGCCCGGAGGCCATCGGTGACGACAAATTGCTGGAGGGCATGGTGGTGTCGTGGGGCAATGCCCGTCGCGAACAGGCACAGCTGCTGAAAGCCGTGGAAGCCGGCGAACTGACCGAGGCCGAACTGAAAGCAAGGTGTTGCCAAGTGCTGACCCGCAAGTATCTGCTGGGATTGCGTGGCAAGCAGGCCCCCTTGCAGATTAGCGGCTTGGGCATTCGGGTAAGCTCGGAAGCGGCACAGGCCTTGGCCACCCAATTGCGTCAGGCATCGGTGACAGTGGCCCACAATTACTTCTCGACCCTTCCGTTGACTTCCGTAGAAGGAGGGATGGCAGTGCTCAGCATCGGTGAGGCCGGTAGGGATTCCGTGTTTGTGGAAGCCCTGAAGAAGCAAACTACGGTGGTACATTTCCGTCTGGACCCCCATGCCGACAAGGCGACAGCCGAGGCCATGCGGCAGCAGTTGCTCCCTTTCCGCCGGGTGGTAATCAGCCTTACGGGAAGCGGGCTGTCCTTGGCGGGGCCGGACGTGGTGGACTGGCTGACGAACCTTGACCTACAAGCTCCGTTGGTGTATGCCGCCTTCTCGCCTTGGCTATCGTTGCTGCCTCTGGAGCAGGCCTTGGCGCAGTCCAACGCCTTTGTGCTGGCCCATTCGGCGGAAGCGGACTTGCAGCAATATGTGGCCGATGTGCTGTTTGCCAAGGCATCGGCACACGGACGGTTGGCCATGAACATAGGCCGGGCGTTTCCGGCCGGTACGGGGTGCGACATCGAGCCGGGCATGAAGCCTGCCGCCTTCCTCCCCGAAGAGCTGGGCATGAAGTCGTACGTGCTGCAACGCATCGACGCATTGGCAAGCAAGGGAGTGGCCGAAGGCGCCTATCCCGGTTGCCGCATCTTGGTGCTGAAGGACGGGAAACCGCTCTACGACAAGGGCTTCGGCACACACTCCGCCCGAGACACCACTGCGGTGCGCCCTACCGATATGTTCGACCTCTCTTCGCTGACCCAGCCGTTGGCTACCGTGTTGGCCGTCATGAAACTCTACGATACAGGCAAGCTGAAGCTGGATGACAAGATTTCCAAGTATGTGACTTCCTTGCGTACCGGCGATAAGCGAGACATCACCATCCGCCAACTGCTGTTGCACGAGTCCGGGCTTGCCCCTTACATCCGCTTCCACATGGAGGCCATCGACCCCAACAGTGTGCATGGCCCTTACTCGCAAAGCTGGGAAGACCAATGGCACAAGACGAGGATTAGTGAGCATAGCTTCTACTGCTCGGACTTCCGCTTCAAGCGGGGACTGATGTCACCGACCAAGACGGCAGACTATTCGTTGCAGGTGGCCGACGGCATGTGGCTGAGCAAGAAGTTCAAGAACACCATCCTTCAGTCCATCGCCAAGAGCGACTTGGGGATGCGGCGTTCGGTGCAGAGCGATTTGGGCTTCATCCTGTTGCAGGAGGCCGTGGAAGCCGTGTCCGGTTTGCCGCTCGACCTGTATGTGGCGAAGGAGTTCTATGCCCCTATGGGCTTGCAGCGCACCATGTTCAGGCCATTGGGCAGGTATGCGGCTTCGGAGATTATGCCGACGGCCTTCAACGACTATCTGCGCCGTCAGGACCTTTGCGGTTATGTCTATGACGAGGCGGCGGCTTGCTTGGGCGGCGTGGCCGGTCATGCCGGACTGTTCTCTACGGCCGAAGAAGTGGGCAAGGTCTTCCAGATGTTGCTGAACGGAGGCGAACTGAACGGGAAACGCTAC
Source organism: Bacteroides sp. (assembly GCA_030523205.1). Lineage (GTDB taxonomy): Bacteria > Bacteroidota > Bacteroidia > Bacteroidales > Bacteroidaceae > Bacteroides. The sequence goes on along the minus strand of JAUNJD010000166.1, from coordinate 4,934 downwards.
TTGAGCGAGGCTACTTGCCGACTGTTCACGTCCGAAGTCTCGGTGATAGGTCGCCGCGGACTGGGTTTCGACAAGCCGGATGTTGCTGCGGCGCGGCGTGGTCCTTGCTCGGCATCTACGCCGGCTGTGGTCTATGGGCAGACGGGTGCTACGGGCACTTGTGCCTGGGCCGACCCTGCCAACCGGCTAGTGTATGTGTTCCTCAGCAATGCGCAGTGTCCGAACGCCTGGAACACCAAGCTGATTGATATGAACATCCGTAAAGATATACAGGAGCTGATTTATCAGAGCCTGAAGAAGGCGGATGATGCGATGGCAAACAGATAGACATAACTTTCTAAGTCGTATGATATGAAGAGATTACTCATGTTCTTCCTTGTTTTCGTGATGTGCTGTGGGCATACAGCCTCGTACCTCAAGAGCTGTCCCCTGCCTCCCGAACCTGCTGCGCCGGTGGAGCCTTTGCTGACTAGAGGTTTGCAAGAGGACGAACGCTGTCGGCAGTGGGTGGACTCCGTCATGAGGACGCTGAGCCCCGAAGAACGTCTGGGGCAACTCTTCATCTATACGATAGCCCCGCAGACCGGCAAATCCAACCGCGAACTGCTTCGCAAGGTGGTGAAGGACTATAAGGTAGGCGGGCTGCTATTCTCCGGCGGACTGATGGCCGACCAAGTCACGCTGACCAACGAGGCACAGCGCATGGCCGACGTCCCCCTGCTGCTGACCTTCGATGGCGAGTGGGGATTGTCCATGCGCCTGCGCGGTACGCCTGTCTTCCCTAAGAACATGGTGCTGGGTTGCATCCGCAACGACAGCCTGCTCTACGAGTACGGGCGCGAGGTGGCGCGGCAGTGCAAGGAGCTGGGCGTGCAAGTCAATTTCGCTCCGGTGGCCGATGTCAATATCAATCCTGAGAATCCCGTTATCAATACCCGCTCCTTTGGCGAGAGCCCGGAGAACGTAGCCCGCAAGGTCATAGCATACGCCACGGGGCTGGAAGACGGCGGCGTGCTGTCCGTGTGCAAGCACTTCCCCGGACACGGCGATACGGATGTCGATTCGCACAAGGCCTTGCCCCGGTTGCCCTTCTCGCGCGAGCGGCTGGACAGCGTGGAACTCTATCCTTTCCGTCAGGCCATTCGTGCGGGGCTGGGCGGCATCATGGTGGGGCATCTGGAGGTTCCCGTCTTCGAGGCGAAGAGCGGTGTGCCCTCCTCGCTTTCGCGCAACGTGGTGTATGACCTGCTGACGCGCGAACTGAAGTTCCAAGGACTGGTCTTTACCGACGCATTGGCCATGAAGGGAGTGGGCACCGGTTCTACCCTCTGCCTGCAAGCCCTGAAGGCCGGCAACGATTTGCTGTTGGTTCCCCGTCGCATCAAGGAAGAGGTGGAGGCCCTGCACGATGCCGTGAAGCGTGGCGAGCTGTCGCAGGACGACATTGACGCAAAGTGCCGCAAGGTGCTGACCTATAAATATGCCTTGGGCCTGAGCAAGAAACCTTTTGTCCGCCTGTCCGGATTGGGCAGCCGCATCAATACGCCTTATACGCGCGACCTGATGAGCCGCCTCCGCCTGGCTTCCATCACCGTGCTGGGCAATCAGACGGAAGTGCTTCCGCTGGACCCTGCCGTCGGCGAAGTCGCCGTGCTGCAAGTGGGCGGTGCCGACAAGCTTCAGCCTTTCGTGGAAGCATTGTCCGCCTATGTGCAGCCCACGGTGTTCCGGTTGGCGAAAGACCTGCCTGCCGCCGAACGGCAACAACTGAAGGAGAAGCTGCAACGCTACAAGCGCATAGTGGTGTGCATTGGCGAACATCGGTTGGCTCCCTATCAACCGTTCTTTGCTGACTTTGCGCCGCAGGTGCCGCTGGTTTATGTCTGCTTCACTCCCGGCAAGGAGATGTTGCAGATACATCGGGGCATAGCGGCTGCCGAGGCGGTGGTGCTGGCACATTCCACCGACGACGATGTGCAGCGGCAGGCCGCCAAAATACTGTATGGTGCCGCCTCGGCCGACGGACGGCTGTCGGCAAGCATCGGCGGACTGTTTGCCATGGGGGCGGGTGTCAGCATCAGTCGGCAGACACAGCCTCACTTTGTGCCCGAAGAGCATGGCATGAACTCCCGTTTGCTGGCACGCATCGACTCCATTGCCTTGGAGGGCATCCGACAGGGCGCATACCCCGGCTGTCAGGTGGTGGTGCTGAAGGACGGCAAGGAGATGTACAGCAAGGCATTCGGCACGCATACATGGAGCGGAACCCGGGCAGGCAGCAGACAGGGCACACCACTCCCGGTGCTGACTACCGATGCCTACGACATAGCTTCGCTTACCAAGACCACGGCTACGCTGTTGGCGGTGATGAAACTGTACGACAAGGGAATCATCAGCTTGGCCGACCGCGCTTCCAAGTATCTGCCTTTCCTGCAAGGCACGGACAAGCAGTACATCACTATCCGCGAACTTCTGCTGCATGAATCGGGCTTGCCTTCTACGCTTCTGTTCTATCAGGATGCCATCGACGAAGAAAGCTACCAAGGCAGCCTGTTCAAAGGGCGGGCCGACCACTTGCATAAGGTACGCATCGGCAGTCAGACGTGGGCTAATCCGAAGTTCCGCTTCCGCGAGGGGCTTACTTCGCGTGTGCCTACCAGCGAATATACCATGCAGGTGTCCGACAGTCTTTGGTTGCATTCCTCCTTCAAGCAGGAATACCTTCAGAAGATTGTCGATGCCCCGTTGAAGGACAAGCGTTACCGTTACAGCTGTGTGGGCTTCATTCTGTTGCAGCAGATAGTGGAGGCCTGCACCGGACTGTCGATGGATGCCTATCTGGAGAACGAGTTTTATGGACCGATGGGCTTGAAGCATACCTGCTATCTGCCTTTGCGGCGGCTGACGAAAGACGAGATTGTGCCCTCCTCCGTTGACCGCTTCCTGCGCAAGACGGTCGTGCAGGGCTACGTACACGATGAGTCGGCCGCTTTCCAAGGAGGCGTGTCGGGCAATGCAGGCCTGTTCTCTACCGCCGAAGAGGTGGCGAAGGTCTATCAGATGTTGCTGAACGGTGGCGAGCTGGACGGCAAACGTTACTTGAGCGAAGAAACCTGCCGACTGTTTACTACCACCACTTCCCGTCGCAGTCGTCGCGGATTGGGCTTCGACAAGCCCGACCGCCTAAACCCAGCGAAAGGTCCCTGCTCCAAGTCGGCTCCTGCTTCCGTCTATGGGCATATCGGCTTTACGGGTACGTGTGCGTGGGTAGATCCCGACAACCGCTTGGTCTATGTATTCCTTAGCAACCGCATTTATCCCGATGCCTGGAACACGAAGCTGATGCGGATGAATATCCGCAGTCGCATACAGGAGGCGATGTATGAGGCGTTGGTGAAGTAGCTTTGCCTAATCAGCTATTATAACCCTAAAAACACAAACTCCTTCGGAAAATGTGAGTATTTTCACAAAACTCGTTGGAAAAATGTGTATATTTGCACAAAACTCGTTGGAAAAATGTGATTATTAATAAATGAAGCGTATGGAACTGAGGCGGGAAATCATGGAATCGCTTGTTGTAACACGGCATTCATCTTTCGCCCATTGAAGTGAAAGCAGGTGAAAGTCTGAATGGAAAGAGCTTGGCCGTGTATATTAAGAACTTCCAACCGGACCTTGCCATTCGCTACTCCATGCGAAACCTAAAAAAGGACGATGTCGTGCTGAACCTTCCTTTATTCATGGCCGATTGGACCAAGAAACTGTGCAACACCTTGAAATAAAAGATGCATATGATTGGAGCGAAAGATGCGGACGACAAAGCCGTAAGATTACTAATCTTTCCGCTGTATCATTAGTAATCTTACGGCTTTATGTCGGTATTGTCTATTGGAGAATCCCGTTAATCCGCTCCAGCTCTTCCGCCGTGAACTTCGTATTCTCCGTGGCTTTCAAGTTATCCGCCAACTGAGCTACGGAACTGGCACCGATGATGACGCTGGTCACAAGGTCATCCTTCAGCACCCAAGCCAAAGCCATTTCGGCAAGCGTCTGTCCGCGTTGGGCGGCTACGTCGTTCAAGGCACGGATGCGGGCGAGGACGTCTTCTGTCAAAGCTTCTTTCTTCAGAAACTTGCCTTGTGCCATACGCGAGTCTTCGGGGATGCCATTCAGATAGCGGTTGGTGAGCAAGCCTTGCGCCAAGGGAGAGAAGGAAATGAATCCCGTTCCGCTGTCCTTGGCTTGTTGCAGGATGCCGTCACGCTCCGGTTCGAGGGCGAAGAGGTTGTACTTGCCTTGGTAGAGCAGGCAGTGCACGTCTCTTTCGGCAAGGTATTGGTAGGCGAAGGCGGCAGCTTCCTTGGGCCAACGGGAGATGCCCACATAGAGCGCCTTGCCTCGACGAACGATGTCCACCAACGCCTGCAAGGTCTCTTCAAGCGGTGTGTTGGGGTCGTAGCGATGGCTGTAGAAGAGGTCCACATAATCCAAATTCATGCGCTTCAGGCTTTGGTCGAGGCTGCTCATCAGATACTTGCGCGAACCCCAGTTGCCATAGGGACCGGGCCACATATCGTACCCGGCCTTGGTGGAGATGAACAACTCGTCTCGGTAGGGCTGGAAGGATTTCTTCATAATCATGCCGAAAGTCTCTTCGGCAGAACCGTACGACGGGCCGTAGTTGTTGGCCAGGTCGAAGTGGGTGATGCCACAGTCGAAGGCATAGTGCGCCATTGCTTGTGCGTTGGCCAGCGTATTCACGTCGCCAAAGTTGTGCCACAGGCCGAGGGAGATTTCGGGCAGCAATACGCCACTCTTTCCGCATCGGCGATACTTCATGCCGCTTTCGTAACGATTGGCGGCGGGGGAATATATGGGGTTAATCATGATGTTTAAATTTATAAGGAGTTATGGGAGTTAAAGGAGTTATAAGG
>JAUNJD010000165.1 GCA_030523205.1 Bacteroides sp. | reverse complement strand
TCGTCTTATAATATTATCATCTTGTCATCTTGTCATCCTATCATCCTCCCAATTCTCATTGCATTCACTATCGCTATCAGCGCCACGCCTACGTCTGCAAAGACGGCTTCCCAGAGGTTGGCCATGCCGGCGGCTCCTAGGATAAGCACTAGCAGCTTGACACCGAATGCCAGTGCAATGTTTTGCCACACGATGCGTCGTGTCAGCCTGCCGGCACGTATGGCCGTTGCCACTCGCGAGGGTTGGTCGGTCTGAATCACTACGTCGGCCGTCTCGATGGCAGCATCGCTTCCCAGTCCACCCATGGCAATGCCCACGTGGCTCAGGGCCAGCACGGGAGCATCGTTTATGCCGTCGCCCACAAAAGCTATCCGGTTCGTGGCATCTTGGCGAAGAGCCTCGATGTGCTTCACCTTGCCGTCGGGCAGCAGGTCGCCATACGCCTGACTGATTCCCAACCGTTGTGCAAAGGTAGTGACAATCGCTTGTTTATCGCCCGACAGTATCTGAATATTTTTGATATTTAATGCTTTCAGTGCTTCGATGGCATCGAGAGCATCCTTCTTCAGCGTATCGGCCAGCAGGAAACAGCCCACGTAGCGACCTCCCTCGGCACATACCACCAGCGTGTCGGTGACCGATGCGAGCCGGGCGGGGTAATCTACGCCGTATTTGTCCAGCAGGCGGGTGTTACCTACCAGCACTTGTCGGCCTTCGATGTCGGCGGTCAGTCCGTGTCCGGCAATCTCTGTCACTTCGTCCGTGTCGAGCGGTTCGATGCAGCGTTGCTTGGCGTACTCGGTAATGGCCTTGGCTATGGGGTGCGTGCTGTTGCGTTCGAGGGAGGCGGTCAGCTTGATGAGCCGCTCTTCCGTCATGCCTGCTTCGGCTTGGCAAGATTGTACGTCGAAGGTGCCTTGGGTCAGTGTGCCCGTCTTGTCGAATACTACGGTATTGACCTGCGTGATGGCATCCAGAAAGTTGCCACCCTTGAACAGTACACCCAGACGCGAAGCGGCCCCTATACCACCGAAGTAGCCCAGCGGGATGCTGACCACCAAGGCGCACGGACAGGAGAGCACTAGGAACACCAATGCCCGATACAGCCAATCGTTGAACACGAAGGCAAACGTAGGATTCACAAGTGACCACAGGTAGGGCAGGAGTACCACCAGACAGGCCAGTCCGGTGACGATGGGCGTGTAGATGCGGGCAAACTTGCGGATGAAGAGTTCGGCAGGTGCTTTGCGTTCGGAGGCATTCTGTACCAGTTCGAGGATGCGCGACAGGGCACTCTCTTCGAAGGGGCGGGTCACTTGCACGTGTACCACCTTGTCGGTCACAATCATGCCGGCCAGCACTTCCTCGCCTTTGTGCAGGGTGCGTGGCAAGCTCTCTCCCGTCAGTGCCGACGTGTTGAAGGCAGCCGATTCGCTCAGCATGATGCCGTCCAGCGGCACCCGTTCTCCGGCTTTCACTTCGATGGTTTCGCCTGTCTGTACGTTTCGGGGAGATTCGGTGACGGTGCTCCCATGCCGCACTACGTTGGCCGTCTCGGGCCGCACGTCCAGCAGTGCACGGATGCTTCGTTTGGCCTTGCCCACGGCTTTGTCCTGAAACAGTTCGCCCAGCGAGTAGAACAGCATGACGGCTACTCCTTCGGGATATTCGCCGATGTAGAAAGCACCGATGCTGGCGATGAACATCAAGGCAAATTCGTTGAAATAGTCTTTGGCGCGGAAGCTTTCCCACACTTCCTTCAGCACAGGAAGCCCCACGGGCAGATAGGCCAGCAGATACCACACAAAAGCCACTCCTTCTGTTTGGAAGAAAGTCACGTCCGTGGCATTCAATATAAGCCCGCTGAACAACAACAGGGCCGAGACCATCATTTTCCAGTAGTCGTGCAGAAAACCGCCGCTACCTTCTTCTTCCTCGTCATGCTCATTTCCGCAGCAACAGCAATGTCCTTTGTGCGTATGTTCATGATGGGTATGTTCGTGGTGTGTATGTCCGTGCGAATCTCCGTGCGTATGTTCATGAACTTCTTCGTGGTGATGACATTGGCAACTCATAAGCTAAATCTCCTAATATTATTAGATACTGAAATCATAGTCAACGAGCAGACAAGTTAACGAGGCTACAAGGCTTTTCTTATTCACTTGTCCCTTGTCAACTCTTTCCCCCCCCTGTCAACTTTTGACAGTGCAAAGATAGCCGAAGCCGGATGCAACTTGGTTGCAAACTGTGTTTTTGGTCAGTCAGTTTGCCGCTTTCTGAAAAAATCGTACCTTTGGGGCATAACTAACAGCTCATCATTATGGAAGAAGTGAAAATGCTGCCATACGGCATACCCGATTTTGAGGATTTGCGCAATAAGAATAGGTATTGTGTAGATAAGACCATGTATATATCGAAGATGGAAGCTGCGGGAGATTTTCTGTTCCTGATTCGTCCCCGCCGTTTCGGGAAGAGCATTTTTCTGAGTATGCTGAAAGACTATTACGATATGTCGCGGCAGGAACATTTCGACCGCCTGTTTCATGGATTGTGGATAGCGGAACATCCGACGAAACTGAAGGGACAGTATCAAGTGATGTACTTCGACTTCTCGCAGGCTGCGGTGGGCAGAGGGGACTTGGAGGAGCGTTTTCATCTATATTGTTCCCAAAAGTTGGAAAGTTTTGCCAAACAACATGCATCGTATTACGATGAAGATTTTGTAAGCAAGGTGAACGCTTTGTCGCCCAATTCAGCCGCCCAATTGCGATACATCTGTGGAGAGGCCAAGATGAAGGGGATACCGCTCTATCTCATCATCGACGAATATGACAACTTCACCAACAACGTGCTGAACGAAAAAGGCCAGGAGGTATATCACGCCTTGACGCACGCCACGGGATTTTATCGCGATGTGTTCAAGCTGTATAAGAGCAACTTCAGTCGTATCTTGATGATGGGTGTCAGCCCCGTGACTTTGGATGACCTGACGAGCGGCTATAACATAGCGTTGAACATTTCTGCCGACCCGCGGTTCAACATGATGTTGGGCTTCAGCGAGACGGAAGTGCGCGAGATGCTGCAATACTACAAGGACTGCGGCGTGCTAAAGGCCGACATTGATGCCGCGATAGTCGACATGAAACCGTGGTACGACAACTATTGCTTTGCCAAGGATAGTTTGAATGTTGACCCCAAGGTATTCAACTGCGACATGGTGGTGTATTACCTAAACAGCCTGCTTGCTTTCGGGAAAGCTCCTGAGCAGATGATTGACCCCAACACCCGCACGGATTATAAGAAGATGAAGAAACTGATAGAGTTGGATGGTATGGGCGACGAGCAACGCGGCATCATCCGGCGGATAGCCGCCGAGGGCAAGATAGATGCTCGGCTGAATCTTTCTTTTCCGGCCGAACGCATCTTCGACAAGCAGAACTTCATCAGCCTGCTCTATTATTATGGTATGCTGACCATCACCGGATGTTGGGGCTCTGTGTATGAGCTGAGCATTCCCAACAACAACGTGCGCAAGCAGTATTACGGTTATTTGCTGGAAGAGTATCAGCGTGTAGTATGTCTTGATTCGATGGAGTTGGATAGTGCTTACCGCCGGATGACGCTCAACGGTGATTGGCGTCCTGCCATGCAGCTGATAGCCGATGCTTACCGGAAAACATCGAGCGTGCGCAATGCCATTCAAGGCGAGCATCACATACAGGGCTTCTTTACGGCCTACCTGAACATCAACGACTGCTATCAGACGGCTCCTGAGATGGAGATGAACCACGGTTTCTGTGACTTCTTCTTGATGCCCGACTTCGTGCGCTATCCGCAGACGACGCACAGTTACATATTGGAACTGAAATACCTGTCGGAGAAGGAAAGCGATGTCCGTGCTGCTACGCAGTGGAAAGAGGCGGTGGAGCAGATTCACCGGTATGCGCAGGATAAGAAGCTGCAACAGATGTGCGGCAATACGCAGTTGCATCTGTTGGTGATGCAGTTCCGGGCGTATGAGTTGCTTCGTATGGAGGAGGTAGAGTGAACTGACATTTTCCCATAAAGATAATCGTAGAAACCGTAAGCTTACGATTTGCTGGTTCGTAAGCTTACGGTTTTTTATGTGACAAGTTTACGGTTCACGAAGTGATAAACCATACTGAAAACAGAAGGGGTACCTTCACAGGCACTCCTTACCTAAAACATTATTACTATTAAAGTGGACTATATCCCTGGTTAGGAGTATAGTATCGTGAATTATCTTAATCGGAATTAATTATTAACTTCACTGAGAGCCTTGACAGGAACGGTGATGTATTCGGTTTCAATCGTACCCCAACCGTATGTTACTTTCACCTTCACATAGATGTTGAAGCCGCTTTGTACCGTGGTACCATTGTTCTTGTAAGTTACGAAGCCGTAGCTTGAAGTCAATGCATCTGTACCGCTACCCATGGTAATCTTTCCATTTACGAGGTCGTCTTCAATGTCAAGCATAACGGTTGTAGGCAGATCCGGATAATTGTCGATGTTGTCTCCTGTAGCACCGTTCAAGTCGCATTTTGCACTTGATGTGTCAACTGTGATGTCGAACGGACCGTAGAAGCCCCAGTAGTTGGAGTTGCTTCCTGCGAAGGAACGACCACGCCAGTCAGTCGGCGAAATCAAGTCTTCCAAGCGGATGAACGAACCCTTTTCACCGTAGTCAACACCGTCGATGAAGTTGTCGGCTGCTTGTTCGGTGATGGTAATCGGACGGATGAAGTTAGCCTGGAAGTATGTACCACCGTTGAACGTGATGCTTACGCTCTTGTCTTCGTCATCGCAAACATAGCCGGTAGCGCTGATGTACGTGTACATTTCGCCGGTATTCAGCAGTTGCTTAGCGATGTCAGAATTGTCTCCCTTGTTGTAAGTGATGGTGTTCGGAGTTGTTGTGCCATAGTTGTCAATTGTTGCAACAAGTTGTGCAGCAGCAGTTCCAATCTTAGCATACAACTGGAGGCCATCACCACTTGTGGTGAACGTAACGTTGAGGTCACCAATCTTCTTGATGTTCGTTACGGCACTTGCAAACTGATACTTGATGCCGGTTACTCTTTCGTCCAGCTTCAATACACCCGCGATTTTGCTGCTAGCACCCCATGTGGTGAACGAACCATTCAAGTCGTTGATGAATGTACAGTTGGCAGCCGTAGCGTCGCTTGTGTTCTGCGGTACAGCTACGTTGTACATCGTGTACGTCTTGTCGCTATTCCAGTAGTTGGAGATGTAGTCGGAAGTAGTCACGTTGTAAGCCTTCGTGAACTCTTCTACGCTGGATGTCAGCTTGAGTTCTACGTACGAACCGGAATATTCGCCTGTGCTGCTATCATAGTTCGTGTAGTATCTTACACGGTGAGTGATAGTCTTGCCCGTATTTGCCCAGAGGTCTGCCTGCGAGATTGTCCAACGGATGACGTGAGTAGCCTGAGTTTCTGTATCGGTCGTTTCTACGCAAGCACCGAGGTCAGGAGTTGTCAAGCTTGCACCATAGTCATAGAAGTATTTATATGTATTATGGAAGGCTTCCTTACTCATACCACCATTTACGGTGTTATATACTTGTGTATTCATTGCTTCTACACCGGATTGCTTGGTAACTGTAGCATTGGTGCAAGTGAACTTGAACTGGTCGATGTCGAGCTGATAGTTCGTTACTTCCGGTTCAGTCGTTGTATTGACAATGTGTACCTTGATATAAGCAACCTTCACAATCTTGCTGCCGTCCATCAAGCGTACACGTACAATCGGGGTACGGCCGATGGCTGCGGCACCTGTGGCAGTATATACCTTCGGAGTCAGCACACCGTCTTCCAGACTGATAAAGTTGGATTGGTCGGTAGCCGGAGTACCAATGGTGTAGTTCTTAACGATGTCATACTCGAACGTCATGCCCAAGCTTTCCAAATCGGCTACGCCTACTTTTGTGGCATCGGTCGGACAATCCAGCTTATGGGCTTGTACGTACTCGTTCAAGTCTAATGTTTCGTTGTAAACCAATTCGAGGTCACAGTCGGCAAAGTCGGTCGTTTCGGTGGCAGGCCAAGCTGCGTATTGGCTGATGTAAGCATTGGCATCAACGCTACCCAAAGAAGTTCTGTAGTGTATATCCAGCTTCTTGGTTGCATCTACCGGAGCGGCAATGGCCAGGTCTTCCAGGTCTTGCTTGTGCAATGCTGCATAGTCGGAGGTTACATTACCCTTGTCTCCGGCTACTTGCAAGGCAAATACAGATATGTTCGATCCACTTGCGGCAGTACCTTCAACATTCAGCTTCACGGTCAGGATGCCGTCTTGCAGTGAATAGAATTCCGGTGTAACGTCGAAGTCACTAGAAGCGCTGGCGCGTGAGCTGATGTACTCGGCATTGGCTATCTTCGTGATGGAAATGTTGTCCTTCAGGTCCTTCTCGCTTACGTTGGCCGGGTTGACGCGGTAGCGTGCATAGATGACCGGATTGACGATGGTAGCAGTCGTTGCTTTGGTGTAGCTTTCGTTTCTGCTATCCTGGCGGGTCAGCGTCAAGGCGTTGTATTCGTAAGAACCATACGTCAGACCCGGAACGCCGTCGATGTACGAATTGGGTATGAATACCAGCGAAGTCAGTTCGGCTGTCAGCTTAATCTTCACCAGCTTGTCATCGCCTTCGCCACCTTCTACATTGTAGAGGTAGAGGTAACCATCTTCTGTGTTCCATACGGCTGTTACTGTACCTTCGGGCAACCAAGGATTCTCGGTGTCGATTTCGCGGGTGATGGTACCGTCAGAAGTAATCGTGACTTTTACCCAATAGCCCTTTTCATCGCCTGCCATACCCGGATAGTAATATACGGTAGAAGCAGCCAGACCCAAAGCGGATGTTCCGCTGTCTTCGCCGTCAATGTACCAGTTGCCATTTTCTCCGATGGTGATTTCGGGAGTATGACCATCTTCACCCTTCTCGCCGGTAGCACCTGTGGCTCCGGTAGCCGAAACACCTGTATCTACACCGGCTACGAACCAGTTGCCGTTGCTGCCAATGTAAGGAGTAGCACCGTCGAGACCGGTTGCACCAATGGCAGAAACACCGGTGTTCACACCGTCGATGTACCAATAGCCGTCAGTACCGATGGTAACAACTGAACCGTCTTTACCGTTCGTACCATCTTGTCCGTCCTGACCGTCCTGACCTTTCTGTCCGTCAGCACCATCTTTACCGTCGGCACCGTCTTGTCCGATGGCGGTTATGCCTGTATCTACACCGTTGATAATCCATGTGCCGTTCTCACCGATTGTGATAGTCGGAGTGATGCCGTCGGCGCCGTCGGCTCCGTCAGCACCCGTTTCGCCGGTGTCACCCTTGTCGCCTTTTTCGCCTTTCCAAAGGTTGTCGGTCTTCACGCCGTCGATGTACCAGTAGCCGTCTTCACCCATCGTTACGACCGAACCGTTGGTACCATTCGTACCGTTTGTTCCGTTCGTACCATCCTCGCCATTGGTCAGCTCGAAGGACGTGCCGTCGCTCAGGGTCACTCTCACACCGTTTGACGTCGAGGAGACTCCGTGATAACAGCACCTGCATCGATTTTGCTTTGCAGGGTCTTCAAGGCTGCTTCAACCGTAGTGATACGTTCGCTCAGCCCGTCAATGTCATCGTCGTAGTCTTTACAAGACGTAAACGTCCCTGTAGTACCCGCTATAAGGGCGCTTAACAGGAATACATTCAGAAATTTTTTGTTCATACTAAAAAAACTTTTAATTTATAAATTAAAAAATAAAGGATAATGTAGTCTTCATTGCTTTAACGATTATCTCTATACTTTTGCCGTTACTTTGCGGGTAACGGCAGAAAACATGGCACAAATATAGATGTTTTTTTAATATTGTGCAATTTTATGACTTATTTTTCGTTACCCCAACAAAAAAAGAACCTTTTTTAAACAGTTAGTAGCATTATGGAACAGAAAAAATTACTTGAAACACTCGCGCTAATCATCAACGAACAGAAAGAAAACAGACAATGGGGAACATCGCACATCTATCAAAGCACCGCCAACTCCTTTTCCTTATATATAAAAGGTGTAGATATTCCCTTCGGCCAACTCACACCCACCCTGCTGAAGGACTATGAAATCTATCTCCGCTCCCGCCGATGCAGCTGGAACACCGTAGCCACGTACATGAAGGTGCTGAAGGCCGTCTATAACCGTGCCGTTGACCGTGGCGACGCACTGTTCGTACCCCGCCTGTTCAAGCACGTGCGCACCTCGCCTTGCACCGAGCATAAGAAAGCATTGCGGACGGAGGACATGCGCCTGCTGCTGAACGGCACCACCGCCGCTAAGCCGTCTGCCCGGCCCAAGGAAGGCAACCCAACCATGCCTCTGCCGGCACCGCTGCAATCTACGCAGATGTACTTTGCCTTGATGTTCCTGCTGCGGGGCATACCCTTCGTCGATTTGGCCTACCTGCGCAAGACCGACATACGAGACAACGTACTGACCTACCGCCGACGCAAGACGGGGCGACTGCTCACCGTCACACTATCCGCCCAGGCCGTCCGCCTCATCAACGCACTGGCGCAGCACGATTCCCATTCGCCCTACCTCTTCCCCTTCCTCTCCAGCCCCGAAGGTACGGAAGCGGCCTACCACGAATATCAGCTTGCCCTGCGAAGGTTCAACCACCGCCTGAAAACGCTGGCCAAATATGCCGACAAGATTGACAGCCTCAGCACCTATTCAGCCCGCCACACATGGGCCACGATGGCCTATTACTGCGAGATACACCCAGGCATCATCTCCGAAGCCATGGGGCACTCCTCCATCGCTGTGACCGAAGTCTATCTGAAACCCTTCCAAAACGACAAGATAGACAGCGCCAACCAACAGGTCATCGCCTTCGTCCAAGGTTGACACGCCTGCCCGTATAAGATTATTTGCCCTGCCCGCACCGAAACGGACAGGGATATGCCAAAATTTCGCAGTTGCCACGTTGCCACGTTGCCACACCCCCATGTCGTGGCAACGCATTCCCGTTTTACCCATTTCCTGGCCCATATAGGCCTCAATCGGCCCTACACCCTGTCCGTACCCGCTCCGTACCAAGTCCACACCAACTCCCTTTCCTCCCCAAACAGCCTTTTTTTCTGTTTCAAGGGAGCATGAGTGGAGCAGGTACGGAGTTGGTACGGAGCAG
>JAUNJD010000164.1 GCA_030523205.1 Bacteroides sp. | reverse complement strand
CATAGTGTCTCGACGGGCGACCAAGCCCTTTTTACACTACGAGGGAGTTCCATTATTTCTTTTGCCTTTTGGCGGTGGTCTTTGTCGAGCAAATATCCATTCGTCTCTTCGTAAGAGACGAATATTTGATGCAAATATACTCATTTTCAACCAAAGTCCACCTTGTTTAATATAAAAACCACTATTTAAGCCTTTGATTTTTTACGTTGTTTTATAATATGCCATTCATCTTTGACAGAATTGTCGAAATATCAAGATATTCCTATTTTCTCCGTCTCTTACGAAGAGATTGAGAATTTTGCTAAACAACCTTTTGCTTACAGCAACTCCAGAATCATCTTGTTTGCTTTATCAACCACAGAAGCTTCGAGAGAGGCAAGGTAAATCTGTGTTGTCTTTTCAGAATCATGCCCCATACCTTCACTAATGACCGATAGCGGAACGTTTCTTGCCTTGGCTGCACTCGCCCACGAATGGCGGGCCACATACATGGTCAACGGCCGTTGGAGTTTCAGCTTTCTCGACAGGTCTTTCAACCGGTAATTGACCAGATGTAGAGCATTGTCATACTGTTTCCGCTCGTTCCCATGCTCCTTGATAATCGGCAAAAGATAATCAGAATCGTTTGATTGATATTTCTTGATGATTTCCTCCATACATTTCTCCCATCTGATAGTGAGTTGCTGTCCTGTCTTTCGCCTGCAATAGGTTAGGACTTCATTCTGTAAATCAGATTTTTTAAGGTATGCCATATCGACAAAGGACATTCCCCTTGTGTAAAAACTAAACATGAACATATCGCGCGCAAGATCCAATGAAGACTTCATTGGTAGATTCAGTTCTTTCAATGCCTTGATGATCTTAACAGGAACTGCTCTCTTGATAGTCTTTTCCACTCCGGTATAAACATGGCGGAACGGATTCTTCTGTGTCGTAAGTTCTTTCTCCACAGCGCGGTTATATACCGCCCGAAGAATGCGCATGTAGAACGATACTGTATTCATACGTACCCCTCTGGCTTTCAGATAGGCTTCGTATAAAAGCATAAGGTCAGAGTTTATTCCGTCAAGTGGAACATCCTGTTCTTCACGAAACTCCATGAAACTTTTGAGGGTAGCCGTATAAGTCTCGGAAGTTCGTACCTTTCCCAATTGCCTCAGTTGGATTATTACACCGTGCATGAAGGAGAACAGGGAAGTTTCTTGGGTCACTTTATGGAATAATGCAATTACATCATCTGCCGTATATCTGCGTCTTTCTTGCTCCAACTGACGTACAATCTTTTCAAATCTGGACAAGTCCCATTCCATACGTTCTTTAATGCTGCATAGGATATTGGTACGGGTGCCACTTATCACGACACTTTCAATTTCTGCATCCCATTCATGTGCATAGATTTTATAATCCGTAGTCATTTGACGGATTACCCTGTTCTGTATAATCTGAAAATAGAGTCCTCCTTCCTTGCCTTCTACTGTGGAGGGTCTGAACTTTATCTTTATTGATGCCATAATTATATTCTAAATCCTCTTTGGTTACTTCTACTGATTACCACTCCTGCAGCATCCATCATGACCAATGCCTGTAAATCACCTCTTCCTCATCGGGATTCTTTCCGTTCCAGCGAAGGTCGGACGTGTCGTCTCCGCTACCAGATGATGTAGGAATGGGATGTCAGTCGATAAACGCATCGGTAATTGTGAGGAACTTCTCTCGAAAATCCGGAGTGGCTAAAAATAATACTATTTTCTTAATTAACGTCAGTTCGATGAAATATTCAGAGTAAAGTAATCTGATTATCAATACTTTTCTTAATGTTGATACTCGGCTTCTTTGGGAAGAGGCAGTATGCGGCAATGCTGCTGAAGTTGACTACAAAATTGTGGAAAGCCCTGTGTCTGGAATGTTTAATCTGTGCATGTTCTTCAGCTCATCGTTGATAGTCTCTATGATAGCCCTTTTCCTGAGCAATACCCTGCCGGAGACGGACATGAGTGCTCCTTTCATGTTGCTTTTCAGTTTAGTTATCCATCTGCCAAACAAAATATTTCTATAACTTTGTCTTTAGTAAACATAGCGATAAAAGATTGGTAAATGTTATATTTGAGCACTATAAATTTACTGCTTTTATAAACTATCAGTGAATTATATTTTGTCGAACTGACGTTAATTAGAACATCTGTCATCTCAAAAATCAGTGCTTTTTGGGTTCAATAGTAGCTTCTATAGTCAACCTTGTCTTATTCTAATAGTCAATAATTCGCTACTATCATGCGCTATCATTCGATGATAGTGAAGGTCTATGATTGTTATTGACCGGTTTCTCTCATGTTATTTTGGCTCTTTGAATCTTTTTTTCCTACCTTTGTTGTTGTCAATGCATTAGACAGTTATGAATAGCAGCCATAAAAATCAGGTAATCCGTTTCGACTGGGCAATGAAACACTTGCTCAGGAACAAGGCTAACTTCAGTGTACTTGAAGGTCTGCTCACTACACTGTTGGGTGAAAAGATTATTATTCAAAAACTCCTTGAAAGTGAAAGCAATCAGGAAGATGAGTATGACAAGTATAATCGCGTGGACATGCTTGCCGAGGACTCCAAAGGCGAGTTGGTGCTGATAGAGTTGCAGAACAATAATGAATATGCCTACTTTCAGCGTATACTGTTCGGTACTTCAAAGTTGGTCACAGAGTACATCAATAAGGGGGAAAGCTATGACAAGGTGCGCAAGGTATATAGCGTCAATATAGTCTATTTCTCGCTGGGGCATGGAGCGGATTTCGTATATCATGGGAAAACGGAATTCAGGGGCATTCACACCAACGACATCCTTGAGCTTACCCCATTCCAAAAACAGACATTCAAGGTGGATACAGTCAGCCAATTGTATCCCGAATACTATATCTTGAAAGTAAATGGTTTCAATCAGGTTGCCAAAAGCCCATTGGAAGAATGGATTTACTATCTGAATACTGGCGAAATCCCGTCTACTGCCACAGCTCCCGGTCTTGAGGAGGCTCGTGAAAGGCTGAAACTGGATAGTATGACCAAAAGCGAATTGGCTGCTTATTACCGACATTTGGATAATATTGTAATCCTCCGTGATAATATCAATACAGAGCGCGAAGAGGGTAGGGCCGAAGGACTGGAAGAAGGAATGCAGAAAGGTAGGGAAGAAGGAGCGAAAGAGGCTAATCTAAACAATGCACGTAATCTGAAAAATTTGGGTGTGGCTGTTGATGTTATCTCAAAAGCTACCGGATTGTCGCATGAGGAAGTTGAAAAGCTATGATGATTTTTGGCCAGGGGCTTTTTTTCAACATCCGCATCTTACAGTTGTATCATCCGCATCTTGCAGCCGCAACATCCGTATCTTACAGCTTCATCGTCCGCATCTTGCATTAACACTTTATCTTTCCGAATAAAATTATAGGATGCTTTCCTGTCTATCTCGTTAAATTGTTCTATCTTTGCAGCCTTAAAAAATCTATACAGAGATACACACATGGAGGAAAATCTTGAACTCGCGCTTGCGTGGAAATTCATAGAAACCACGGGTACACACTTATTCCTGACCGGCAAGGCAGGTACCGGAAAGACCACCTTTTTACGCCGACTGCAGGCCAAAAGCCCGAAGCGAATGATTGTGTTGGCACCTACCGGCATTGCCGCTATCAATGCGGGCGGAGTTACTATCCATTCTTTTTTCCAATTGCCGTTTGCGCCTTACGTGCCCGATAGCTCGTTCAGCACGAAAGATAGTAAGACTGCTTATCGCTATCGTTTCAGCAAAGAGAAGATTAACATTATTCGTAGCATCGACTTGCTGGTGATTGATGAAATCAGCATGGTGCGTGCCGATTTGCTCGATGCGGTGGATAGCATATTGCGGCGGTATCGCGACCGTTCCAAGCCGTTTGGCGGTGTGCAGTTGCTGATGATTGGCGACCTGCAACAGTTGGCTCCCGTGGTGAAGGACGAGGAGTGGGCGATGCTGAAGGATTATTACGAGACTCCTTATTTCTTCTCCAGCCGGGCACTGAAGCAATCGGAATACTGCACCATAGAGTTGGAAAAGGTTTATCGGCAGAACGATAGCGCGTTTCTGGACTTGCTGAACCGTATCCGTGAGAATCGTTGCGACAGACAGGTATTGGATGAGCTGAACAGTCGATATATTCCCAACTTCCAGCCGCGGAAGGAAGAAGGCTATATCCGGCTTGTCACCCACAATTTCTTGGCGCAGCGCGTCAACAATCGGGAGTTGGAGTTGCTGCCCGGCCGCTCGTATGCCTTCCGTGCGCAGATTGAAGGCAAGTTTCCGGAGTATTCTTATCCCACGGACGAGGTGCTCGAACTGAAGCGTGGTGCTCAGATTATGTTCGTCAAGAACGACAGCTCGGGCGAGCATCGCTATTACAACGGCATGATAGGTGAGATTACCGCCATTTCTCCGAGTGGGATAGAAGTACGTAGCCGTGACGGGGAGCCTCCTTTTGCCTTGAAGGAGGAGGAGTGGAGCAATGCCAAATATGTGCTGAACGAGGAAACCAAGGAGATTACCGAAGACGTGGAAGGCACCTTCAAGCAATATCCCATTAAGTTGGCATGGGCCATCACCATCCACAAAAGTCAAGGTTTGACGTTCGAACATGCCATTATCGATGCCGGTGCCTCCTTTGCCCACGGACAGACATACGTGGCACTGAGCCGATGCAAGACGTTGGAAGGCTTGGTGCTGAGTGCGCCGCTCACCGAACGAGCCATTATCACGGATGCCGCCGTAGAATCTTTCACCGAGCAGGCTCGTGAAAGCCGTCCCAACGTAGAGCGTTTTCACTCCTTGCAGCAGACTTACTTCTACGAACTCTTGTCCGGCTTATTCGACTTTCAGCCCTTGGAACAAGCATTGCGGAAGTATGTGCGCTTGGTGGACGAACATCTGTACAAGCTCTATCCCAAGCATCTGACAGTCTGCAAGGCAGAGGTGGAACGCTTCCACGAGAAAGTGGTGAAGGTGGCTCAGAAGTTCAATCAACAATACACCCGTCTTATCAATCAGACGGAAGACTATGCCGAGGATAAGACCTTGCAGGAGCGCATTCTTCGGGGTGCCGCTTACTTCAAGGAGGAGTTGGCACCTATGGATGCCGTCTTGGACAATGCCATCATCAACGCCGACAATAAGGACTTGAAGAAAAAGCTGAAAGAAGCTGTGGAGGACTTGGATGCCGCTTTCTGTCAGAAAGACGGTCTTTTGGAATATGTGGCGCAAGAAGGATTCTGTACCACTGCTTATCTGAGGAAGAAAGCGCTTCTCACCATTGACGATAAGTCCGCTTCCAAGAAGAAGCCGCTTCTCTCCGTATCGGGCAGGGTGGACGCTTCGGCTTCTCGGCAAGAGTCCAATGCATCCGGTGGCCGAGGCCGCGAGCGGAGTAGAAAACGCGAAGGTCGCATGGAAGTTCCTTCCGACATCCTGCATCCGGAGTTGTACAAACGTTTGGTGGCTTGGCGCAATGCCGAAGCCGCTCAGTTGGGTCTTCCTGTCTATACGGTCATTCAGCAGAAAGCTATCTTGGGTATCAGCAACCTGTTGCCGGCAGATAAGGTCGTGCTTGCCCATATCCCTTATTTCGGAAAGAAAGGGGTGGAGAAGTATGGCGATATTATCATCGAAATGGTGCGTGCTTATCGGAAGGAGAAGGGGATGCCGGCACCGGATTGGGGATAAATTTATCAGAACGGCGACCTGTTTCCTTGCTGCACCTCTATCCGTATGCCGAAGGAACCATTGGCCGATTTCAGTTCAAAAGCACCTTTGAAATTGTTCTTTTCCCAGGGCAGGGCGGAGGGGTTGTGTACCTTCCGTCCGTCTTTGTCGTATTCGCCGTAGGTGTTGATTCGCATTCCGTTTTTCAGTCGGAAGCTTCCCATTTGCAAATTGTCGGTGGTGTTCCAGAAACCGCTTAGGCCAAATGGATTGGTGCTATAAAAGCGTGAGGGACTGAGGGAGAACATATCCGACAGTCCTTGCGAATAGGTGACGTTCGGATTCAGGCGGAAGATGCTGCTGTAATCTTTGCTGACATTAGGCACTTCCAGCTTGTAGTTTTCCAGCTTGGGAGCATTTACGTTCATCAGACTCATATCGAGCAGGAAGCCGTCGTAGTTTCGGGTTTCCGGCAGCAACATCTCTCCGGTAGGTTCTACTCCGTCGCGGGGAGACTGGGTGCGTAGGCTGTCGGCGGTCGCTTCGCTTTGTGCATAAACACTTATTACCGACGACAGGAAAAATGCGATGAGTATATAGCCTTTCATAATTTATACAACTTAATATTTATAGCGAATATAGGCATTCTGAGTGAGATTGGGAAGGATATAACAAATAAAAACAGAAAAAGTTGTATATTTTGTTGCATTTGTGGATTATATTATCTACTTTTGGCACGAGAAAACGGTTATTTAAACTAGAAAAAAGCCTTTTTAATAATGAAAACAACAAAATCTTATCGAATGTTGACGCTCATGAGTGCCGCATTTATGTTGGGAGTTTTTAGTGGTTGCGTGGAAGATGTCTATGATGGTGAGACTCCTGTTGATTCCTCTAAGGGTGAAGTTCTTTCGCCTGATTCTTATTTCAGCTTTAATACGAAAGCCGATGTTACGTTGAACGTGAATTATGACATGTATGGTATGCCTGCATTGATCGAAGTGTATGGCGAAAATCCTGTACTGACGGACGGATTGGTTCGCACCAAGCGGACGGACATCTCTCCGTTGTTCGCAGCCTTTACAGACGATAAAGGGCAGTTCAATGGAACGATGAACATTCCGACAAGTCTGGAAACCGTGTATCTGTACACTCGCGAGATGGGCTATCCGGAATGCGTAGCGCTGAATCTGGAAAACAATGCGTTTACCTTTGATGTAACGGCAAGCGCTGCGGATGCGGAAGTGGCTACGAGAGCTTATCGTTTTAATGGAAATGTTCCGTACACATTGAGTGAGAGAAATAATCTGTATTCTCTGTGCAGCTGGGGAAGTCACGGTGTGATTTCAACCAGTGGCTATCTTACAGAGAACTCCACCATTCCGGTGAAGAATGATGCCGGTGAAGATTCTACAGAAGGCATTTCTTCCTTTGTAGGTCGCTTGAAGACATTGTTGTGGAAGAATGCAGATGAAAAACCCGAAGGACTGGACAACACCTATTTGCTGAATGGAGTAACGGTTGACCAACTCAATCTTTATACATCGGAAGCCGCTGAAATATCGCTGATGTTCTTGCACGAGAGAGCTGGATATAAGAATACATTCGGATACTATTATTATAAAGGTAGTGGCGAGAAAGACGTTACCAACCTAAAGAAATATGTACTGTTCCCGAATGTGTCTATTGTGGGTGACGATCCTTATAATACGGGACGGGATTATAGTGGTCCTTCTAGAATCCTCAAGGCTGGTGAGTCCGTCAAGCTGTTGTTCTTCGGTGAGAATGGTGATGAAGCCGCTACAACGAAGTTCCCCGAAGGATATACCATCGGTTGGTTTATGATTTCGGATGCATACAACACTAGAAATAACGAGATTAATACTTCGAAAACAATGCTTACCTCCAACGGCAGCAACGCATACATTTCTGTTTACGACCAGAAATTGCATGGCGTAGTAATTGGCATTGAAGACGGTGGAGACAAGAGCTACGAAGATATGTTGTTCTGCCTGTTCACCACACCGGATATTGTTGATCCCGAGAACCCCGGTCGTCCTTACATTCCGGAAAAAGGCGGTGAAATTCTTCCTGCTACGGAGACCACTAGCGGTACTTACGCTTTCGAGGACATTTGGCCCACAGGCGGTGACTATGACATGAACGACGTGGTTGTGGAATACAAGCGCGAAATCACCTTTACAAGTGATAACTATGTGACGAAGATTGTAGATACCTTTACTCCGGTACACGACGGTGCTACGTATCAGAATGCCTTCGCTTATCAGATTGACGAATCGCAGATGGGTACAGTGACTACGGAAAGCGGTTGCACGGTAGAGAGCGCCACCAACTCCATCATCGTGTTTGCCGATGCCAAGGCTGCTACCGCTGCCGGACAGTCGTACATCATCACTCGTACATTTGCTGAAAAAACTCTTTTGAAGACAGATTTGAAGGAATACAATCCCTACATCATCGTGGGCTACGAAGAAGGTGCTACGAGCCGTGTAGAGGTGCATCTGCCGAAACATGCAGGAACATCGTATGCCGATAAGTCCTTGAACTATACGGAAGATGATGCTTACTACATCGACAAGAGCGGTAAATATCCTTTTGCCATCGACCTGCCTATCACCGACTTTACGGTTGTTACCGAGAGATCGCGTATCGATGCCGATGTAGAATATCCTACTTTCAAGACCTGGGCCGACAGCAAGGGTACGGAATGCAAGGAATGGTATAAGGAGTACAAAGGTGGAAAATAACCCAAAGTCCAAATAAGTCCTAGAGCCTTTAGACTTCCGTGAGTGAAGTCAAAAAATGAAAAGCCGGATGCATCAGTGATGAGTGTCCGGCTTTTTCCGTATAGCTGTTTCTCGCATAGTTCAGTTCACTATCAGCTTATAGCCGATGCCGCGCACGTTGATGATGCGGATGCGCTCGTCTTTCGATAGCTTGTGGCGCAGCTTGGTGATGAACACATGCAGGCTGCGGGTGTTGAAGAAGCTGTCGTCGCCCCAAAGGTCGAGCAACATTTCGCGGGTGTTGACCACTTGGTTGCGATTCTCGCAGAGGCGTTTCAGTATTTCCGATTCGCGGTGGGACAGTGCTTGCGTGTCGCCGTTCAAGGTGAGTGTCTGCGTGATGGAATCGAACACGTAGACACCGATGTCGAAGCGGGTAGGGGCTTCTGCCGTTTCGTGCTCGAAGGTGAAGGCTCTGCCCATCAGTGCTTTGATGCGGACGATAAGCTCCTGCATACCGAAGGGTTTCTTCAGATAATCGTTGGCACCGAGTTCAAATCCCTCTACCACGTCGTTGATGGCCGATCGGGCGGTGAGGAAGAGAACGGGTGTACGCTTGTCCACCTGACGGATGCGGCGCACCATTTCGAAGCCGTCCATGCGGGGCATCATTACGTCGGCCACCAACACATCGGGCCGCAGGTCGAAGAACAGGCGCAGGCCTTCTTCGCCGTCTGCTGCTGTATGGATGATGAAGTCTTGCCCTTCCAGCGTGTCTTTTATAATCATGGCGAGGGTTTGCTCGTCTTCT
>JAUNJD010000163.1 GCA_030523205.1 Bacteroides sp. | reverse complement strand
GTGCCACTTTGGGAAAAGGAAAGCGCAGCATTCCCTTAGCGACTGAAATACAGCCGCTTACAAGGGATAGCACAAACAGTGCTTTTTATTTACACTATCGGAGAGCTTAATTGGCCGGCGTCAAGTGTCCCAACGAACGGATTTCGGACACACCCGTCAGCGTGACACCCTTCGTGGCTACGCCTGTCGTGGGGTTCACTAGATAGACAGCAGCATCTTGTCCGAACTCCGTAATGGGCAGGTAGATGGTGCCACCGTAGTACATCGGCACACCTCCGGTCTCCGTACCCGAAGTAATCAGGTTCTTGGCCGGAATGCCCGTCACCCATACAAAGGATTTATCACCCATATCTACCACGGCAAACTGATGTCCGGGGTCGGTCATGCCGGGCTTGCCGGTGGAGTTGTAGATTTCGAGGAGGAACTTATCGCCCGTCATGTGCCACACGCGACGGAAGGTGTAGCCGCCCGTCTCGTCGTCTATATTATAATAGTAGTCGGGATCAAACTCTTCGGCACCTTTCAAGATACGCAGTGCACCGCAAGGCAGCGTGGCATTCTCGTCGAACGAACTAGAGAACACATATACCGTGCCGTCGTCGGCCTTACCCATCTGCGGGAACACCTGCGAACGATACTGCCCGGCACTATAACTGATGCGGTCATCGCGGTAGACGCGGAGCAGGTTGAGGTCGGCATCGAAGGCGGCCACCCATACGCTGTCGGGATAGTGCACTGTGCCCACGCTGGAGCCTGTGCCCGTACCCGTCTGCTTGAAGTCGGACTGCACCATGCTGGTCAGGAACTCGCCGTTGTCCATATCGATGATGCTGGAGAAGGTTATCTGCTGTCCGTTGCCTGTGATGTCCTCAGTCCACACGGTTTTAGTGTAGTCCAGCGACACTTGGCTGCCGGTGAGGTCCCAGAAGGCAAACACGGCACCGTCGTTGCGACTGCCGTCGGACGATACTTGTCCGGCCACGCTCGTCACGAGGTAATCCTCAAAGAATCCATAGTTGCTGAAACGGGTGCTGATGCTGAATTCGCCCATCTTCTCCAGCGAAAGGTCGGACTGTATGCGCAAGGCATAGCCGATGCCGGCAAACTGCTGCTGATAGACCATGCCGATGGCCAGATCATCGCGGAATATCCACGTATATTCCTGTTGCGGCAGTTCCATGATATTCTGATTGATGTTCAGTGTGCCCGATTCGAGCGATTCGGCCTGCATCACGTACTCTGTTCCACTACTGGCCTTCACGGCAATAAAGTATTCGCCTGTGGCAGTCTGCACTTCCTCACCGCTAGAACCGGTGTCTTCGCTGCTGCACGCACCCAAGAAAGGCAGGGTGATTACCAACAACCACAGCAATCTTGATTTTTGAATTCTAAATTTTAAATTTCTCATTATCTTCTCTTTTTATGTTTATATTTCGTCTTTAGGTTGAACACAGAGACACGGAGACACAGAGATTTCCTTTTCCGAGATTTCTCTTTCCGGGAAGGCGATTTCATCGCTGAGGGCACAGAATAGAACACTTCTCTGTGAACTCTCCGCGACGCAGTCGCCGCTCCTCTTTTATCATAAAACTCCGTGTCTCTGTGCCTCTGTGTTCATTATTTAAGTTTTATCTTCAAATAACATTCATTTCATAAAGAAGTACCTGAACTTCACCGCAAAACTGCGTCCCGGCTTCTGGAGGCTATAATTATCGTACAGCAACGCATCCGTAAAGTTACGGGCTTCGGCAGAGATGTTATATCGTCCGTTCTTCAAAGAATAGGCGATGGAGGCATCGTGCGAAATCTGCTCCGGAATGTAGAGCTTTGCCCCTTCCCCCTCCCACGAACGGAAGAATTTGTGTACATACTGGAAGTTGTAGCTGATGGTCAGCACATTGCCACGACCAAGAACATTGTGGAAATTGTACGACGCATCGGCATTGCCAAATAGGTAAGGCAGGTTGGGCACGCGGTTGTTGTAGGTGACCGACGTAGCACCCAGTGCTGTATAATGCTCCTTGTCGCGCATATCCTGATAGGAGAAGTTACCGCCGATGGTGAACTTATTCTTATAATAATAGTGCGCCGTCAGGTCGGCACCCAACCCCAAGACCTTGCCGTGGTTGGAGCTGATGGCCGTACCTTTCGATCCAATGGTACGGATGATATAGTCACCGATGTGACGGTAGTTGAAACCCAAGTCCACCGAGAGCGAATGACCATGACGGAAGGCGTGCATATAGTTGAAGTTCAAATTCACGTTGTTGCTATACTCCGGACGGATACTGGCATCGCCATACTCATAATCGCCATCGCCGAACAGCTCGCGGTCGGTAGGCATACGGTAGGTCTTCTCATACGACAGCTTGGTTTGCAAGTCCTTCAACAAGAAGTAGGAACCGGCGGCACCATAGCCAAAGGCATCGCTGTTGCGGGCCTGCTCTTCGTACTCGCTGCGACTCGAACTGTCCGACACATCGACCGGACCACGCACGTGCGAGTAGTAATATTTGGCAAAGGCCATCACGTTCCACCGCTCACCCGGCACGTATTTGTAGGAAAGGCCAAGCACATCCTTCTCGTTGGTGCGGCGCATGTAGGTGGCCGCGGTGCTCTGCACAGCGTTGGCAGCAGAGTTGGTGGTCTTACGGATGTAGTTGCTATACATATTGTTCAAGGCAAAGTAGTGGTGGTTGCCGATGTGGTAGCGCAGGTTGGCCACGGCGTAAGCCGTCTTGCCTTTATACTCTGCCAAGGTAGCCACACCCTCGCCTTGGGTATCCTTCTCCACATACTCGCCCGTCCAGCTGTAGGTGCGCGATGCGGTGTCGATGTTCTGGGTCGTCACCATGTCATAGCGGGCCGTCAGACTGAAGTCGAGGTTCTTGGTGAAGAGGTTGCGCTTCTCGTAGTTCAGCGTCGGGGTCAGTCCCTCCGTCTTGCGCAATTTACCGCCGAAGACAATCTTCATCAAATTGGCATTCTGAATCTGTGCATACTCATGACTATAGGTGAAGCCCAGCATGAAGCGGTCGGCCCACGGCTTGTTTACCACACCGATACGGGCAATGACAGCCTCATTGTGATAGCGGTCGTGGAAGCGACGGAACCAATGCTCGTCGTTCGATATGACATTGGTCGCCAAGTCTGTATATTGCGTCTTTACCTTATAATCATTGTCCGAGTAGTTCTGATAGGCATTCAGCTGGAAGACGAATCCCTTCTTCGAGGTCAAGCCGAAGCTCACATTAGACTTATGGGTATTGAACGAGCCGAAGGAGTAAGAAGCGTCCACGTAGGTCTTGGAATCCTTGCCCGTCACGATGTTGATGGCACCGCCCAAGGCATCGCCGCCAAAGTCGATGGGCACCACGCCCTTATATACCTCGATTCGGTCGGCCAATCCGGCCGGTATGTTATTGATTTGAAAGGCCGAACCGGCACCCTCCATAGGCACACCGTCCATAAACACCTTTACATGCTTGCCCGTGAATCCGTTCAAGTTGATTTGCGCGGAAGATCCTACGCCGCCCTCCTGACGAATCTTCACGCCCGATACATTGTCCAGTGCATGAGCCAAGTCGAGTGTGGTGTTGCTCAGCTTCTTGGTATCAATGGCCACAGCATTGAAGGCCGACTTGTTGACACGGCTTACCCCACCGCCAACCACAACCACCTCGCCCACCTGCACCGTCTCGGGACGCATGGTCACATTCTGCTTCATACGCTGTCCCTCGATGAGCTCTACCGACATTTCCACCGTCTTATAACCGATGGCAGACACCACCAAGGTATATTTACCGGCAGGTGCTTTGAGATGGTAAAGACCTT
The DNA here is from genome assembly GCA_030523205.1 of Bacteroides sp. Classification (GTDB taxonomy): domain Bacteria; phylum Bacteroidota; class Bacteroidia; order Bacteroidales; family Bacteroidaceae; genus Bacteroides. The sequence continues at coordinate 5,472 of JAUNJD010000163.1, read as the reverse complement.
CCTCGTTGGTGACACAGCCGTAATGTGTATCCTTCAAGTAAACCGTAGCAAAGTCCATTACTTCGTTGTTCTCTGTCGAAATGACCCTACCCGAAAGCATGGTAGCGGCACGTTGTGCCTGCATTGGCAGAATGAAGAAAAACAAGCTAACTAATAAAAATAATCTTTTCACAATCAAACTATTACTGTTATGTATTTTGATTAATTCTAAATAACACGTATCTTTGTGGGCGCAAAAGTAGATAAAGTAAATCTATTAGAGAAATAAGAAAAATTTGAGAAATTTATAAGAATACTGATATGAGAGCAGATTTGGAATGGTTCAGAACCTTCAAGGCCATCTACGAGACGGGTACCATGAGCGATGCTGCCAAAGAACTACATATTTCACAACCAGGTGTAAGTCTGCATCTTAACTCGCTGGAGACGTACATCGGGCATCCGCTATTCGAACGCAGCACACGCAAGATGCTGCCCAACGAACGCGCCAAGATGCTCTACCAGCAAGTCAATGCTGCTTTGTCAAAACTGGAAGAAGTGGAGAATAGTTTCCGCAAAAAATCGGGCACCGACCGACTGACCTTGAGCGTAGGTATGTATCCCGGCCTGTTCCACCAATTGCTGGAGGAACACATTGCCGACCTCAACTTCAACGTAGTGGTGCACTTGGAAGATAACAGCAAATTGTTGGACTTGCTGGAGAATGGCACGGTGGACCTGACCGTCACTACGGAACAGGTCCCCATCCGCAACATCGAATATCAAGAACTGGGAAAATCGGGCTTTATCCTCGTAGCGGGAAAGGAAACCGATGTCGAAGATTTCCGCTCCATCGACCCGGAAAACAAGAAAGCCGTGAAGAAATGGCTGCAATCGCAATTGTGGTACAGCACTGCGGACGAAACGCACATCAACACCTTTTGGCGCCTCAATTTTAACCGCGAACCGGATTTTGCTCCCAACTATATTGTACCCAATAAATTCTCCATCTTGAAATGCTTGGCACACAGTACCGGACTGGCCGTATTGCCAGCCTCCATCTGCATGCCGTTCATCGAACGTGGAGACATCGTCGCACTATGGAAAGGATACACGGAAATGACCAATACCCTCTACATGGGACAACGAAAAAAGACAATGTTGCACGAGGAAATAGAGAAGGTAAAGGAAATCATTGTGGCGGAATTTGTGAAAAGTCATCCGGAGTAACAACACGCCATCAAGAATTCTTTAGGAGTAAAAACAGGAAGTGTAGCTTGCTTAAATCCCTTTTCATCGCGTGTGATGATAATATCTGCCTGCACATTTTCAGCAGATAAATATTGAACTGTGTCTTCAAAATCAACATCACGAAGGTCAATGGCACGACGAACAATCTCCTCATCAATAGAAGAGACGGAGCAAAGACGAAGCATGGCCGCAAGTTTATCTATCACTTTGTCCCTATCAAAAAATTTACGCAAGACATAAGCTATATTGATATAGGTGACAGAAGAAGCATAAGCCGTAAACCTTCCTTCTTCAAGCATTGATATAATTCGAGCTGCATCTTCGAAAAAAGGTTGTCGTTCAATACAGAAATCAACAAGAACATTTGTATCAAGAAATACCCTCATCGTGCCATTTCCTCCCACATTTTTTCAGTTTCTTTATCCCAATCCGCACCTTGAGGAAGAGATCCTATTGTCATATCAAGCACTTTCGGAGACGGCTTATAGTCCCTCGGAATCTTTGGAAACACTAACGCTTTCTTTTTTTCGTCCTTTGTCTGTTCCCTCTTATGCTCGGTACTTTCCAATAATTTACTTGCCAGCCAACGAACATTCTCATCGCTAAGCGAAAGCCCCTTTATAAAATTGAGTAACGAATCTAATGAAACTGTTGCTTGCATCCTTTATCCTCCTACATTTTAAATAATTACAGAGATACATCCGCCAAATTCCTCAAACAAGCGGATGTCTCTGCAAAAATAAAAAGATATTTCGACATAACGAGCCAACAGCAGAAAATATCACCAAACAAAATGATGGAGTAGTACAAAAAGTTCCGAAATCGCATCATCCGTTGAACCGGCTTGCCACATCAATCACCTTCACCAACACTTCCTCCGTATGGGCGATGGAAATGAAGTTGGTCTCGAACTGTGAAGGCGAGAAGTAAACACCACCGGCCAGCATATGGCGGAAGAATTTGCCAAAGCGCACCGTATCCGAACGCTTCACATCGTCGAAGTTCCTTACCTCGCCTTCCGTAAAGAAAGGAGTGAACATATTGCCTACCGAGTTGACGATAACGCCTTTCGGTGCCAAGACTTGCCGCAAGCCATTGATGAAGGCTTCGGCCTTTTGGTTCAGTGTATCGTATATACCTTCTTGCGACAAGATGCCCAACGTAGCGATACCGGCACTCATAGCTACAGGATTACCCGACAACGTTCCTGCCTGATAAACGGGACCTTCGGGAGCCAACAGTCGCATGATGTCTGCCCGCCCACCAAATGCAGCAGCGGGAAATCCGCCTCCCACAATTTTGCCTACGGTGGTAAGGTCGGGGGCAATGCCAAACAACTTCTGTGCACCGCCGGCTGTCAGTCGGAAGCCGGTTATCACCTCATCGAATATCAGCAGAGCGCCGTATGCTCTCGTCACCTCACGCAAGAATTGCAGAAAACCGTCGCGAGCAGGCACTACTCCCATATTGGCAGGCACCGGCTCTACAATGACGGCGGCAATCTCGTGTCCGCGCTTACTGAAGAGTTCTTCTACCGCAGCCTTGTCATTGAAAGGCAGACAGGCTGTATGAGCCACGAAGCTATCGGGCACACCGGCCGAGGACGAAGCGCCCATCGTGGCCACGCCCGAACCGGCAGCCACCAACAAATGATCGACATGCCCATGATAGCAACCTACGAACTTCACAATCAAATTACGTCCCGTATAGCCACGAGCCAAACGAATGGCAGACATCACTGCCTCCGTACCCGAATTGACGAAGCGAACACGCTCCATCGTAGGAATAAACCTGTTGACCAGCTTTGCCAAGGCTGTTTCCTGCAAGGTCGGAATGCCGTAGCTCGTGCCGCGCAGAATGGCTTGCCCCACTTGGTTGAGCACTTCGGGATGTGAATGTCCCAGTATGAATACTCCCCACGACAGACAGAAGTCGGTGAATTGGTTTCCATCAATGTCAGTCAGGGTCACTCCCTTGGCTCGTTCGATGAACAACGGGCTTTCGCCCACAGCTTTTAGGGCACGTACCGGACTATTCACACCGCCCGGAATGTATTTAACAGCCTCTTGAAAGGCTTCTATGGATTTGGTACGAATCATTTGAGTTTTTGAGTTTGTAAGTTTCTAAGTTTTTGAGTTTTTACTTCTTGCCATTTCATTAGCTTCTCCATTTCTTCCTCAATTATCGCCTCGGCTTTGGCAATCTCGCCCCGACGCAGAGAAAGATTCCGACGGGCAAAGCTTTCGATGTCTTCCAGATTGTAGAGCGTCATGCCCGGCATATTGCCGACAGCCGGGTCAATGTCACGAGGAAAAGCGAGGTCGAAAAGTATCATCTGCTCACTTCTATCCTCGGCAAAGTCATCGATATGGACAATGGTATGCGGCGCAGAGGTGGCACAAATCAGCACATCGGAAAAACGGAGTAAGTCATGCTTCTTGTCCAGTCCCATTGCCGTGCCGCCATAACGGACAGCCAACTCACGAGCTTTGTCGATATTGCGATTGGACAAGTAGATGTTGACAGCTCCACGGGCCGTCAGGTACTTCAAAATGTCCTCCGTCAGCTTGTTGACCCCGATGATACCTACAATCTTGTTCTTCAAGTCGATGCCGTGCTTGCGAAGCATATCGGCAGTGACCTGGCTGTGTGAAACGGCCCCTGCGGCAATCTGTGTTTCGGTACGCACCCGCTTGCCTACGTGCATGGCACACTGAAACAGACGGTTGAGCGTGGAAGGCAGTTTGTACCTCTCCAAAGCCAACGTATAGGCTTGCTTGATTTGTCCCTGTATGGCACGTTCGCCTATCAACGACGATTCCAGTCCGGCAGCCACACGAAACAGGTGATAGGCCAACTCTTCCGGAATTTCTCCCTCACCCCAATAGAGTTCCGTGCGGTTGCAAGTGGCCAACAACACATGAGGGACAGCATCGTCTATCCGGACTTCGGAGGAGAGTCTCTCCCGTTCGTCCAAACTATACTCGGATCGATTTATCTGTTTACTCTGAATCATTTGAGTTAGTGAGTTTTTAAGTTTTTGAGTTTACATTAAAACGTCATCTTGCTGTGCCCACTCCTTTATCCGGTCGCGCACACGAATAGACCGCCGTACATCCTTGGCATTGGAAGAAACGGCAATGCTAATGTCGCCCTCACGATAGATAGCGGGAGAAATGAAATCGCACAGAGGTGGATTGTCGCACACGCTGGCCAACACTCCCAGTTCTTCGGCATCTTGCTTGATTTGGATATTCAACTGTTCATTCTCCGTACAGACGTATACGAGGAATGCCCCTCGAAGGTCCTCCCGTTCATATGACTTCTGCATCAATGTGAAAGGGAGTTCGCTAAAGCCTTCCCTAAATTCGGGAGAGATGACCGTTGCCTCGTCCGTGAAACGGTGCAGGATAGTAGCTTTGTGCAAACCTACTCGTCCACCGCCTACAATGACAATCTTCTTGCCCGTAATGTTAAGGGCCACGGGCAGGAATATGTTTTCGGTATTTTTTCTCATATCACCTCTTATGTAATCCGCACTCTTTATGATTGGGATCCTCCCACCACCAACGACCGGCACGAATATCCTCACCTTCGGCTATGGCACGCGTACAAGGTTGGCAACCGATACTCGGAAATCCTTTTTTGTGTAATACATTGTAGGGAACGTTGTTCGCACGGATGTATTGCCATACGTCTTCTTCGGACCAATGCACCAAGGGATTCACCTTGATTAGCTGATTGGCTTCGTCCCACTCCACTACCTTCACGCCTGTACGGGTGACCGATTGCTGATTGCGCAATCCGCAAATCCAGACATCGAGCGTAGAGAGGGCACGAAGCAATGGCTCTATCTTGCGGGCACGGCAGCAGGCCTTCCGCTTTTCTATCGACTCGTAGAAGGCATTGATGCCATTCTCGGCCACGTACTGCTCTACGGCAGTGTGGTCGGGAAAGTAAACTTCCATCTTGATGCCGTACTTCATATTGGTCTTGTCTATCAGCTGATAGGTTTCGGGAAAAAGGCGACCCGTATCAATGGTAAATATCCGCGCCCGACGGTCTATCTTCACTATCATGTCGGTCAGCACCTGATCTTCCAATCCCATGCTGGAAGCCAATGCTATGCGGTCACCGAATCGTCCCAACAAGTAAACCAAAAGTTTTTCCGGCGATTCGTGCTCAAACTCGGTGCAGAGTTGTGATGCTAATTCTATCATTTGAGTTTTTAAGTTTTTAAGT
>JAUNJD010000162.1 GCA_030523205.1 Bacteroides sp. | reverse complement strand
TAACCTTTAGTCCGAAAACGATTTAACGCGTGCACCGGAAATTTCCGCTGACCCCATCAAAGGAGCTAGAAGCCGATAGTGCACTCGTTGAAAGCAAAACTTGCTTTGCCACGCGCTAGGGTGTTTGGTAATGTGGCAATATGGCAACGGCTTTAATTTCGCCATAAAAAAATAGAGATGCATAAGCTGCACCTCTATTTATTATTATCTTAAAAAGAATTTTTATAGATAATCAATCTATTGCACCCTTGTAAGAGTTGCTGTTCCAGTCTGTTCCTCCTGGTCTCCTGTTATCACCATCGTAGTAGATGTTAAAGAAACAACAGTTACAACTACCGTGTCGCTATCGTCCGAATAATAAAACGTAATCTGTCCATTTGCATACTGATACGTACCGGATTGGGTTGCCGGTTCATCTAACTCATCAAAATAGATGGCAGTCGAAAAGGAACCATCACTATTAAAAGTAATCGACATGGATTGCTCTATATTCGCGATAGTCCAAGTGCCCACGATACTTATATCATTGTCATCATCACTACTACATGAAATCAGCCCCACACAAAGAAAAGCAAGGATGAAGAAAGTGCTTAATAACCTTAATGTTTTCATTGCTGATAATTATAGTTACACATTATAGGTTTCCATTCGCCTTGAATAAGAGGCCTTTACTGTCAGAACTCCTACGCATCTATCAATCACAACTATTCGATTAATATTCATCTTCCACATGACAGGCATTTCTGCCTTCCATGGATTACAAAAAAAAATAGATGTTACTTTTTAGAAGATATAAGCAAGGGATACCTGCCAAGTCTTGGTCTTACCCGTAACGCCACTTATAATATTAGAAGCCGAGAAACTATCACCTAACGGTATTTGATAATTTGCACCTATCTGCAAATGTTTAATCAACTTAACACCAGCTCCCAAATTCAAACCTACTTGTGTCTTCTTAGTATCAACATCAGTCCCATTAACTTTAATATCCTTGAAATTGAAGAAGAAATCAGGACCTACGGCAACATAAATACCAAGTATGCTGCCCAAACCAAATGTATATTTCAAGTTCACAGGAATCTCAATACCTTGTTGTTTCGCATCGACAGTTCCATCATTATCTGTCGTATAAGAATCGCCACGTTGCGAGTACATCAGCGCACCATCAATACCCAAACCAATCAGAGGAATGGTCACTTCAGCCATCGGACCGATAAAGAAGCCTGTCGTATTATCACTATCACCTACATTCTTCACATCCAGCTTAGACATGTTCACACCACCTTTTACACCCCATTTGATAAGTTGTGCCTGAGCGGGCATAGCCATTGCCAAACAGCATACGGCTACCATAAATACACCAAAAATCTTTTTCATAACTTTAATGTGTTTAAAAATTTGAGACAAATATATATATAATCTTCCGAAAAAGAACAACGCTCGAACAAAAAATGTTCTTTTTACCTATAAATTGCTATTAATTGGGACGATAGAATCTTGCAGGACTAGCCCTTCCTTCGCTTAAGACAATGTTTCTTAGAGTTCAAAACAATGTTTCTTTTCCGCCAAAACAATGTCATTTCCACAACAATCAGAGACATAGAAGGAGGGCAGAATCTAATTCAAAGCTTAAATTAGTCCAACAAAACAAGAAAAAAACAAGGAAAACATACAAGTATTCAAAAGAAAATCGTACTTTTGCGCCACAAAACTGAAGAGTTAAGGAAAGATGCCAGAGTGATCGAATGGACCGGACTCGAAATCCGGCGAACGGCTTTTGCTGTTCCGTGGGTTTGAATCCCACTCTTTCCGCAAGCATTATTATTGTCCAATCATTCAAAAAAGAGATCAAGCAGAAGTTTATCCTTTGTTTGGTCTCTTTTTTTAGTTGAACACAAAATGCCATGCCTTTGTGTTCAGAAAAACATGAAACTCAGCATGATTAGCATCCGAAAGACTGAAATTGCCGACCTCGACCGTCTGATGGACATCTTCGAGCAAGCCCGACACATCATGCGGCAGTCGGGAAACTTAAAACAATGGACGGGAGGATACCCCACCCCCGACATCCTCCGGCAGGACATCGCCAACGGCAACAGCTACGTCTGCTTGGATGAATCCGAAAAAATCATAGGTACCTTCGCCTTCATCCCCGGAGAGGAACCGACGTACAACCACATCTACGAAGGGGCATGGATAGACAATGTACGACCTTACGCCACCATACATCGCTTGGCCAGCACCCTGGATAGCCGAGGCGTAGCTACGGCCTGCTTGGAATGGTGCGGCCGACAATGCGACAATCTACGTGCGGACACGCACCGCGACAACCATATCTTGCAGCACATACTAAGCAAGTACGGCTTTCGCTATTGCGGCATCATCTATCTGAAAAATGGAGATGAGCGATTGGCCTATCAAAGAATTTGTTAGCTATACTTCGCCTTCAGTTCTTCCACTCCCATTCCCGTAAAGTAATCTTCTACGAAGTCCCATCGCTGTTCGTCTGTCAGTTTGTCGTTGCCAAAGAAGAAGTTGAACAGTTCGATTTGCTCTTCAAAGATTTGTTCATTGGTATCGAGAATCAGATTCCGATAGTCGTCCGAAGCGGCCAAGTCCATCAAGGTATTCGGTTCGTTGAAGTGAATCAGCACACAAGGCGTACCACCACCTTCGACACTGAAGGACAATCCGTTCAGCATGGAAAGGAGGTTTAGCAGCATATTCAAGTCGGAGAAAGGCGTGCAATAGAACAACAGACGGTCGCCCTTGCTGCCCACAATGCGCTGGCTAAAAAGCTTCTGATAGCGAGAGAGCAAGAGGTCGAACCCCTTGGTGACGGTAAACGAAAGTTCGTTGGATTCTTTCTTCTTCACACTGCTGATATAGCTGACGCTCCGGCCTTCCTCTGTACGTGATTCCAGCAAAGACCCGATAAAACGCTTGGCCGAGCGGACATCCATATCATGTTCGGCAAAGACGGCACGCAGTTCTTCTTCATCGAAACGTCCTTTTGCCTTGCGCAGTTTGTCCATGAGAAGAGTCTTCAGACTGTTGAACAGGGCATCCATCCGTTTGCGGATAACTGCCGCGTCTTCCTTCAACAATACTTCGTGCTTACCCACTGACACCGGACGCGAACCTTCCCACAAGGTGCCGCCACTCAGTTTCTGCTTAAATTCCTTGTAGCCCAGCTCGGGGAAACGCTCTTCCCACATATTCTCCAAGCGAACCTTATAGACATCCGCTTCACCTTCTACTTTCGTCAGATAGTCCTTGAACTCGCGAGCAAATGCATCGCCCATCTTGTCCTGCACATAGCCTTCCGTCAGCAGGTTTTGCGGACTGACTTCCAGCAGATGCTTGCCGAATCGGTGTGCCAAGTCATCCTCCAGCCATAGCAAGGCTGTCTTGATGAGTTGCCCCAGTTCGGCCTCGTATTCTAGCTTGTTCTTGCAACGCGGCAACTTCACCACAAACTCGAAGTCGGACAGCGAAACCAAGATTTCTTCCTTCTCGCCCTTCATGCGATACACTTCCATCAACTTACGCAGAATCAGTACCAACTGCTCTTGCGCAATGTTGCCCGTCTGATGCAGACGCTTCATATAGTAGAAATCACGCTCGTGAAAGTCAGTAGCCGATACACCCTGTATATCGGCATCGCGAGCAGCACGCCCTATCTCCTGAATGTAATCGACAAATGTACTGGAAGGAGCTACATGATACACGCGGTCAATGTCGCTGATGTCAACACCCATACCGAAGGCCTTCGTGGCGACAATCAATCGCTTAGTGCCTTCCTTGAACTCCTGCACGATGGTTGCTTTCTGCTCCTTGTCCTTCTTCCCGTAGTAAGAGGCCACCAAGTGCCAGTCCGTTGACTTCACCCACGTCTTCAAGCGCATATCGATACCTCCGGCAAAAGGATAGTAGAGCAAGGTCTTGTGTCCGTCCAGATAGCCGTCAATACGATCGGCAATGACCCGTTGCTTGGCCTTGTCGTAAGTCTCACCTTCTTCTATTGTCATTTGCTTGATGTCGAATCCGATGTTGTGGCGCTTCACCGTACCCACGTAGAGCACGCAAGGCTCCATTTGAAGAGAACGAATTGTCTCGAACACCATGTCATTGCCTCCTTTGGGATTCCACACGGCAGTGGCCGTCAGTGCAAACAGGGGGAAGGTGTAGCCCAAACTTTGCTTCAGCTTGCTCAAGTAACGACCCAAAAACCAATAATCTACACGGAATTCCTTTCCCCACGTGGTCACTGTATGCGCTTCGTCCACCACAACCATGCCGATGCGACGGTCGCCTGCAAAGTGCTTAATGTCGTACGAAAGCAAGAGTTCGGGAGAAAGATAGAACAAATCTATTTCGCCCTCGCGCACCTGTCGATAGACCTCCGCCTTTTGCTCGGGTGAGAGGTCGGAGGAGGCATAGGCCACACGCTCGTAGCCCAAATCCTGCAAACTCTCCACTTGGTCCACAATCAAAGCCTTCAGCGGTGAGACAACAATGGTCAGCAAACCATACTCCCGCCCCAGAAAGATGGCCGGAAGCTGAAACAACAACGATTTTCCCGAACCGGTGGGAGCCGTCAGCAACAGATTATCTACCTGCTCGGCTCCGTCCTTGGCCTTCTCTGCTTCGAGGATGACGTTCTCTATCAGCTGTCCTTGCGAAATGCAGAGCTTTTCCTTTCCTTTCGACAGGTCATCGTAGATTTCCAGGGTTCTGAATTGCTCGTATCCATATACTTCGGTCAGCAGTGATTGCACTTTATCTCTACAGGTGCCGGGCAGGTTCCTCGGCTTCAGGTCGGGCAGGTGCCGCATCGTTTGTTCCATTCTATCGTAACTATTTGGGGGTATAAAAGAAAAAAACTTGCTATGCGACAAAGATAAGAAGAAGATTATGAACAGGCAACCCTAGACCGTCTTTTTTACACATATAGATGGAGCGCGATGGACATATATACCCCTCGCCCCGGATATATAGATGCAGCAAGTCAGTGATATATGGCTGACAAGTGGCATCTATATATGCGTGCCGCAATGGATGACAAAGCCATAAAAAAGCACCAGCGCGACAAACAAACTTTCGTTGTTTATCGCGCTGGTAGTTAATTTTTTAAGTTATTCAAGGGTTATCAATACTCCTCTTCGTTGAAGAAGAAATCTTCCTTGCTCGGATAATCAGGCCAAATGTCTTCTATGCTTTCATAAATCTCGCCTTCATCTTCCATTTCTTGCAAATTCTCAATCACTTCAAGCGGAGCACCCGATCGCATGGCATAATCAATCAGTTCGTCCTTAGTTGCCGGCCAAGGAGCATCCTCCAATTTAGATGCTAATTCCAATGTCCAATACATAATTTCTAAGTATTAAAATTGTGAATACTAATTCCTACTACTAATTTTCGGCAAATGTATAACAATTTATTTCACTTACAACGATTATTCCAAAATATTTCATCTTTTTTCTCGTCTAGGTTCATCTTTCGAGATAAAACGAACAGATAATCAGACAAACGATTCACATACGACAGCAATTCGGGGGATATTTCCACCTGCTCGGCCAAAGTCAAGATGCGTCGCTCGGCACGCCGACAGACGGTGCGACACACATGACAGACTGCTGCGCCCCTACTTCCACCGGGCAGCACAAAAGCGGACAAAGCGGGAAGAAGACTGTCGATGCGGTCTATCTCACCTTCAATAGCAGCTACTTCTTCCGGATGGATGACGCTGACGGCTTTCAAGGTTGTTTGTGTTTGGTCAGTGGCTAGGTGTGAACCGACCACAAAAAGACAGTTTTGTATTTGTTGCACAAATTGGCAGTCGTGCTCGTCTTGAAGGTAAGTGACCAACAAGCCAAGGTCGGCGTTCAGCTCGTCCACCGTGCCATAGGCTTCAAGGCGAGCATGGGTCTTGGAAACGCGGGTACCGCCTACCAATGAGGTGGTTCCCTTGTCCCCCGTTCTTGTGTATACAAGGCTTTTCTTCATATTATTTGTTTTTCAGTGTTTTTCTATGTCCGACCGTGGCCTCATCAGAAGTTTACTATATAGTCTTGTTTTATCTTCGAGCGGTCGAAGAACAAGATGCCCAAATCGTAGAGGTCGAATGTGATGCCCACCTGCGGAGCTTGCTGCAACGTCTTCCAAAGGGCACGCATCTTCTTTGTATAGCCGATGCCCTCGACCACAAACACCGAACGTTCCGTAGAGCGAGCGGCACAGATGTCGAATACCTGCTGCATCAGCTCCGGCTGTCGGTAGTCGTGCAGATAAAGAAAATCGACGGGAACACCGCTTTCCAGAAAAAGCTCTGTCCGGTCTGCGGCGAACAGATAATCGGCACCCACCTTGGCTGCCTTCAGATACAGCGAGGCTGCCGATGAGGCACCTACATCGACCACCGTAGCAGGCTGCACCCTATTGACGAGACGAAAAAGGAATTGCTTCACCTTTGTCGATTCACGCTTGGCCCAATGCCGACCTTTCTCAGCGGCCAGTTTCTTCTGCTCTTGTTTCAGGTCTTCGTACTTATAATAAGGTGTACGCTCGTAAATCACCCGCGTGATAAACTCGAAGGCGAAAGGAGAATGCACGCCGTAGCCACAACGATGACGAAAACGGCAGAGCCAAACGAAAGGACGCATCAGAAGGGTCATTTTAAGTTATTAGTTTTTAAGTTGAAAGTTGACGAGTTAACAAGGCCACGAGGCAGAGTATACCGCGAACTCCCTTGTTGACTTGTCAACTTGTTCCCTTGTTAACTCGTTTAAAGAACTTTATTTGAAATTAATCTCACACGCCTCCCCGGCTTTCAGTTTCAAGGGAATGCGAGCATCCGTATAGACTTGCTTACCGCCACCATCTGATACCACTTCGGCTTGACTGACTCCGGCAGGCATCTTCACGGCAAACTCACCCGAGATGAGGGCAGTCACCCGTGCCCGGGAAGCTCGGCCGTCTTTCCAGTCGAGATCAACAGTTGCCCCGCCACGCACGCGCATACCACGGAAGCTGCCTTCGTTCCAGCAGGTGGGGAGGGCGGGCAACAGCTGTATGTATCCGTTTTGGCTTTGCAGCAACATCTCGCCTACTCCGGCAGCACCACCATAGTTTCCATCGAGTTGGAAGGGTGGATGCGAACAGAACAAGTTGGGGTAAGTGCCTCCCACGTGCTTGCCTGTATTGGCATCAATGGCCGGATATAGCAAACTCTTGAACAACTTCCAAGCACGATCGCCATCGCAAAGGCGAGCCCAGAAGTTTATCTTCCATGCACGGCTCCAGCCTGTACCTTCATCGCCACGACGATTCAGTGTCACACGGCAGGCATCGGCCAATTCGGGGGTGGTATCGGGTGAAATCAGGTTACTGGGATGCAAACCGTACAAATGAGACACATGGCGGTGATGAACGTCCTGTTCCTTATAGTCTTCGAGCCATTCTTGCAGATAACCACCGTTCTTACTAATCTGCATGGGCGGGAATTTCTTCAAGGCAGCTTGGAGTTGGGCGGCATAGTCGGCATCGCAGTTCAGCAAGCGGGCTGCCTCGATGACGTTGGTATAAAGTTCGGTCAACAATTGCACATCCATCGTCGGCCCCATGCAGATGCTGACTGCCGTGCGGCTATCGCCTACGAAGAAGGCATTCTCGGGCGAAGAAGTAGGAGCCGTCACCAGCCAGCCGTGTACAGGCTCTTCCACCATCGTAGTATAGAAGAATTCCGATGCTCCCTTCAAGATGGGGTAGATACGCTTCAGGTAAGCCATGTCCTGTGTATATTGGTAATGCTCCCATAGGTGGGCACAGAGCCAAGCACCGCCCGTGTTGGTGGCTCCCCAAGAGGGATGTTCGCCGGGAGCGGTATAGTTCCAGATGTTGGTCATCATGTGGAGCACCCATCCATCGGCCTTGTCACCGTAGAAGGCACGTGCCGTCTCGCGTCCCGAGGGCAGCAGACGCTCGATGAGGGTGGTAAGCGGTCCGTAGAGTTCCGAAAGTCCGGCTTGCTCCAGCGGCCAATGGTTCATCTGTATATTGATGTTCGTATGATAGTCGCCATTCCACGGAGTCTGTATCGTGTTGGCCCAAAGCCCTTGCAAGTTGGGAGGCAGTGAGCCGGGACGTGTACTACACATCAGCATATAGCGACCATAATTATAGTAGAGGGTAGCCAAGGAAGGGGAATCCTTCCCCACGAAGCGAAGGATGCGCTCGTTGGTGGGCAGGGCATCGTCGGCAGTAGCGGGAAGCGTCAGCGACACACGGTCGTACAAGGCACGGTGGGCAGCAATGTGCGTTTCCTTGTCCTGGGCACAGGCATCCAACGACGTCAATTGGCTGAGCAAGCTGTCACAAACTGCTACATAGCGCTCACCGGGGAAGTCCGTACCTTCGGCCTCGAAAGAGGTGGTGGCAGAGAGCACCAACCATGCCTCCCGTCCTTTGGTCAAGGTAATGCCCTTCTCTGTGGAGACAGACGACTTACCTCCCCGCGAAAGGAGGCGCATGGCCACGCGATACTTCATGCCGTCTTGTCCGGATTGTCCGCTGTCCAGCGTACCGCACATCAGCAAAGCATTACCCTCTACACTCACCGTAGCACGCTCGGCACGGCTCAACCGGGCAGAAAAGTTGAGTGCTCCCTTGCGGTCGGCAGTCAAGTGTATCAACATCACGTCCTTGTCGCGCGAGACGAAGTATTCGCGGCGATAGTTCACGCCGTTCTGTGTAAAGGTGGTATAGGCCACGGCATTGCGTAGGTTCAGTCCACGCCGATAGTTATCAGTGGGTGTGTGTTCTGATATTCCCGTGAAATCTATATTCAGGTCGCCCAATATCTGATAGGTGCCATAGCGTCCGTCGGCTTGTTCCTTCTTGGGGACAAAGCTGCTGTACATCAGCTGCTGTGCCTCCTCGTTCTTGCCTTCAAACAGTAGTTGACGAATCTCGGGCAGGTTCTTCGAAGCGTCGGGATTGCGATAATCGGCTTCACTACCGCTCCACATGGAGATTTCGTTCAGCACGACATGCTCGCGTCCGATGCCTCCATCGGGCATCATGCCAAGACGACCATTGCCAAGGGGAAGTGTCTCTTCCCATATCGAAGCGGGAGTAGTGTAATACAGTTGATGATTGCAGGTATCAGTCGGGACATCGGCCCAGCCATCTGCATTGGCAGCGAACGCCAAAAGCTTCATCGGAAGAAGAAGCGAGACAATGAGTAACAGAGGTGCTTTCATGCGTAATGAACTTTTTGTTTGCAAATATAAGGATTTGAGTTTTTAAGTTCTTGAG
>JAUNJD010000161.1 GCA_030523205.1 Bacteroides sp. | reverse complement strand
GTACGACACTTAACTTTACCCCCGTCAGAATGCCTTGTAGGGCACATTGACAATGGAAAGGCATCCGCCTGGCGAAAAACCGAAGAATTAAGAAATATCAAGACAGTCATAAGGCAGATTCGTCCGTTCGGCATCTGTTTCATAACTGTCATCTCAAAAACCATCAATCGAATGAATTACCACATAGAAATCATTCCTCACACCTTGGACTTCAAGCGGCCGGCAGGCACCTCACGCGGAGTCTATACCAAACGCAATGTATGGTACCTGCGCCTCACCTCGCCGGATATGCCCGGACGGGTAGGAATAGGCGAATGCGCCCCCCTGCCCGACTTGAGTTGCGATGCCTTGCCCGGCAAGTATATGGAAGTATTGTCCAATGTCTGCAAGCAAGTAGAGAAAACGGTGCATGATGCGACCGGTAAATTTCGCTCAGATGCGTGGGCCATGTACCCCTCCATCGCCTTCGGACTTCAAACGGCCTTCCGACACCTGCACGCCGGGACATTGGCTTTCGAGGACACAGGCTTCGCGCAAGGACATTGTGGCATACCCATCAACGGACTTATCTGGATGGGCGACCGTCGCTATATGTTCGAGCAAATCAAGAAGAAGATTGAAGTGGGTTTCCGCTGTATCAAGCTGAAGATTGGTGCCATCGACTTTGAGGAAGAATTATCCTTGCTGCGCTACATCCGCAGTCAGTTCACAGCCGACGAGATAGAGTTGCGGGTAGATGCCAATGGTGCCTTTGCGCCCTCCACGGCTTTGGAGAAGTTGCAACGCCTGTCGGAGCTTCAACTGCATTCCATCGAACAGCCGATCCGTGCCGGACAATGGGACGAGCTGGCACGGTTGGTCTCACAAACTCCGCTGCCCATCGCCCTAGACGAGGAACTGATAGGCAGTAACGACGAGGCTTCTCAACGAAGCCTCTTGGAGCATATCCATCCGCACTACTTAGTGATAAAGCCTTCGCTCCATGCGTTGGCCGACCGCTGGATTGCGCTGGCTCGGGAGATGGGCATCGGTTGGTGGGTCACTTCCGCCTTGGAGTCCAACATTGGCTTGAATGCCATTGCCCAATGGGTGTCTCCTTATTTGCAGGCCGAACCCGACAATCAATTGCCGCAGGGATTGGGCACGGGCTTGCTTTTTTGCGAGAACATAGAGGTGCCACTCACTATCCGAAAGGATGAATTGTGGTATGAACCGACGTTGGAACAGAATCCGGAGTTTCCCGCCGGATGGGGATAAAGAAGAGAATATGGAAATGAACATTGCCCAGCAATCGCTTATACTGGACGGAGAACGATACACTGCGAACGACATCACTCGCTTGGAGCAACTGGCAGAGGAGAAGGTCGATACGTCCCTGTCCGACCTCTGCCACTTTCTGCGCCGTTGGTTCGACGGTACGCCTTGCATCGAAGTCAGTACCTCCGGCTCTACGGGCACACCCAAGAAAATGCAGGTCCGCAAGGACCGGATGATGCAAAGTGCCCGCCT
This sequence comes from Bacteroides sp., assembly GCA_030523205.1. Taxonomy (GTDB): domain Bacteria; phylum Bacteroidota; class Bacteroidia; order Bacteroidales; family Bacteroidaceae; genus Bacteroides. The sequence goes on along the minus strand of JAUNJD010000161.1, from coordinate 7,815 downwards.
CACCTGCGAATATCTGAATCTACAGCCCGGCGACAAGGCCTTGCTCTGCATGAACTTGCGCTACATCGGTGCCATGATGATGGTGGTTCGTTCGCTCGTGGCCAGACTGGACTTGATGGTGCGCCCTGCTTCGAGTCATCCGTTGGCAGATGTAGACACACCCTTGCGCTTTGCAGCCATGGTGCCCTTGCAGGTATATGGCATGCTTCAGATACCCGAAGAGAAAAGGAGGTTGATGCAGACGGATGTATTGATAATAGGCGGTGGTGCCACCGATGAGGCGTTGGAGAAAGACATCCGTATGCTTCCGGGGGCTGTCTATTCCACTTACGGCATGACTGAAACCCTCTCACACATCGCCCTCCGTCGGCTGAACGGGGCGCAGGCATCCGACCGTTATTATCCCTTTGCGTCGGTGCGTCTGTCCTTATCCCCCGAAGACACATTGATTATCGACGCTCCGCTTGTGTGCGATGTCCCTTTACAAACCAACGACATTGCCCACCTATATCCCGATGGAAGTTTTACCATATTAGGACGACGCGACAATGTCATCAACAGCGGTGGCATCAAGATTCAAGCGGAGGAGGTGGAGCGCAGACTTCGCTCGTTGATTTCCAGACCTTTCGTCATCACCTCCATCCCCGACAAGCGGCTGGGACAGGCCGTTACCTTGCTATTGGAGGCTCAATCACCTCTCTCCCCTGATGACATCAAGCAACTGCAAGCCGACATGACAAGCTTGCTTCCTCCCTATCACTGCCCCAAGCACATAGTCTGCATCGAGAAGATTCCCTTGACCGGAAACGGAAAGATTGACCGTCCGGCTTGCAGGTTGGCGGCGATTCAGTAATGTTTCTCCTCCGCATTACGTAGCATATCAAGTTTTTTGCTTACCTTTGCGGCAATCAATTGACTATAAACATTTCTACTCATGAGCAATCAGCGATATATGATGCGAGGCGTCAGCGCATCGAAAGAAGATGTGCACAACGCCATCAAGAACATTGATAAAGGTATTTTCCCGCAGGCTTTCTGCAAAATCATCCCCGACATTTTGGGCGGCGACCCCGAGTATTGCAACATCATGCACGCCGACGGTGCAGGCACCAAGTCCAGCTTGGCCTACATGTACTGGAAGGAGACGGGCGACCTCAGCGTATGGAAAGGCATCGCGCAGGACGCACTGATAATGAACATCGATGACTTGCTGTGCGTGGGTGCGGTGGACAACATCCTGGTATCTTCCACCATCGGCCGCAACAAGTTGCTCGTTCCGGGCGAAGTCATCTCCGCCATCATCAACGGCACGGACGAACTCTTGGCCGAGCTTCGCGAGATGGGTGTCGGCGTCTATGCCACCGGTGGTGAGACGGCCGACGTAGGCGACCTCGTGCGCACCATCATCGTAGACTCCACCGTGACCTGCCGCATGAAGCGCAGCGACGTCATCAACAATGCCAACATCCGTCCGGGCGACGTCATCGTGGGATTGGCTTCCTACGGACAAGCCACCTACGAGAAGGAGTACAACGGCGGTATGGGCAGCAACGGACTGACTTCTGCCCGCCACGACGTATTCTCCAAATACTTGGCCGAGAAATATCCCGAAAGCTATGACAAGGCCGTGCCCGAAGAGCTGGTATACAGCGGTGGGCTAAAACTGACCGACTCCGTGGAAGGTAGCCCGATAGATGCCGGCAAGCTGGTACTCTCCCCCACCCGCACGTATGCCCCCGTCGTTAAGAAACTGCTCGACGCTCTCCGCCCGCAGATTCACGGTATGGTGCATTGCTCGGGCGGCGCACAGACCAAGGTGCTGCACTTCGTAGGCGACAACTGCCTCGTCATCAAGGACAACCTCTTCCCCGTACCGCCCCTGTTCAGGACCATCAAGGAGCAAAGCGACACCGACTGGAGCGAAATGTACAAGGTGTTCAACATGGGTCATCGTCTGGAAGTCTATCTCTCCCCCGAACATGCTGAAGAAGTCATCGCCATCTCCAAGTCGTTTAACATCGACGCACAAGTGATTGGCCACATTGAGGAGAGCGAGAAGAAAGAGCTGATTATCAAGAGTGAGTTTGGGGAGTTCAACTATTGATTTGACTATGACGGACAAGACACTCTATATCATAAGCGGATGCAACGGAGCGGGGAAAACCACCGCTTCGTACACCATCTTACCCGAAATACTTCAGTGTCAAGAGTTCGTCAATGCCGATGAAATAGCTAAAGGCCTTTCTCCATTCAATCCCGAAAGTGTAGCTATTGAAGCAGGAAGACTGATGCTGATGCGAATAAGAAGTCTTCTCGAAGCCGAACAAACTTTTTCAATAGAAACAACGCTGGCCAATAAGTCTTATCAGAATCTTATCAGACAAGCCGAACAAAAAGGATATCAAATCAAACTGATTTTCTTTTGGCTCGACTCTCCTGAAACCGCTATCAAGCGAGTGGCACAACGAGTAAGCGAAGGCGGGCACAACATCCCTACTGACATCATCATACGTCGATATTATGCAGGCATCGACAATTTCTTCCGCATCTATATGAACAATGTCGATTATTGGGTGCTTGCCAATAACACCGAAGGTACAAGTGAATATGTGGCCGAAGGAGGGAAAGGAATTACTACTGAAATATTTGACTTAGAAACTTATAAAAAAATCAAGCAATATGTCCGAGAATGAAAGAATAGAATTCAGACAGAAGTTGCGAGAAGGCTTAGACCGCTCCCGCTATAAGTTGATTCGCGAGAAGGCACTGCGCGATGAGGTCATTGTGGAAGGCGACTACCGTGGAAGTACACGCGAAGTACCGGCCCGACAACTCTTGAAGGAAGTATATAACGAAGATTGGAAAAGCATTGCTAATCCACTGAAATAACATTGTTTTAACCCATTAATACCAACGTTTATGAAGAAAGAACACATCGGTTGTCTGTTATTGATAGGCGTGATTGTATTGGCCGCCGTCATCATGTACATCGGGTATGCACTCGATATTTCCTATCTCAGAAATCTGTGCATCATGCCGCCCGCAATTTTCCCTTCTCTCATTGGCGAGAGATATTTCGCCGGAAAAAGCGGAAGTCAGGCAAAAGCCGATTGTTTTCGGTCATCGTTGGTATTCTCTTGCTCATCGTCATCGCATTGATAACTTGGTTGATGGAAGGACGATTGTGGTAATGTAGTAATATGATAGAAAAATGAAGGAAAAAGAGACGGCTTGTACAGATAGCCATTCGACTAAAACCGAAACCGGCAAGACGAGTATCGTGCTGCCCACAGGTACGGTTATCGTATTGGGACTTGCTGTTTTGTGCATCATCTTCGACTTGGCTGAAGGACTGATGCAGTATGTGCAAGACGGCAATGCAAGTGTTTTACGTATTGTCATGCGCTCACTGGGCTTGCTGGGTTGGGCGACAGTAGAATGGTATATAGTCAGCAAGTTGTTGGAATATCGTAAACGTAACAAAAAGGACGATAAAGAATAAACGAATGTGCTAAGTCTCTTTTCAAGAATCAAATACAATAAGAATTATAATTAATGGCAGACAATAACACCATCTTAGAGAAACTGGACGGACTCGTAGCCCGCTTTGAGGAAGTATCGACGCTGATTACCGACCCGGCAGTCATCGCCGACCAAAAGCGCTACGTGAAACTGACAAAGGAATACAAGGAACTGGGCGACCTGATGAACGCCCGCAAGGAATACATGCAAGTGCTCAGTGGCATCGAGGAGGCCAAGGACATCATCACCAACGAGACCGACGCCGAGATGCGCGAAATGGCCCGCGAGGAGCTGGATGCCTGCCAGAAGCGGCAGCCCGAGCTGGAAGAAGAAATCAAGTTGATGCTTGTGCCCGCCGACCCGCAGGACAGCCGCAACGCCATCCTCGAAATACGCGGTGGCACGGGAGGCGACGAAGCCGCCATCTTTGCCGGCGACCTCTTCCGAATGTACAGCAAGTATTGCGACATCAAGGGCTGGCGGCTGGAAGTGTCGAGCGCCAACGAAGGTGCCGCCGGAGGATTCAAGGAAATCATCTGCTCGGTGACGGGCGACAACGTATATGGCACACTGAAATACGAATCGGGCGTACACCGCGTGCAGCGCGTACCGGCCACCGAGACGCAAGGCCGTGTACACACATCGGCCGCCTCCGTAGCCGTACTGCCCGAGGCCGAAGAGTTTGACGTAGTCATCAACGAAGGCGAAATAAAGTGGGACACCTTCCGAAGCGGCGGTGCCGGCGGACAGAACGTGAACAAGGTGGAATCGGGCGTTCGCCTGCGCTACAACTGGAAGAACCCCAACACGGGCGTAGTCGAAGAAATCCTCATCGAGTGTACCGAGACGCGCGACCAACCCAAGAACAAGGAACGCGCCTTGGCCCGTCTGCGCACCTTCATCTACGACAAGGAGCATCAGAAGTACATCGACGACATCGCCTCCAAGCGCAAGACCATGGTCAGCACGGGCGACCGCTCGGCCAAGATTCGCACCTACAACTATCCGCAAGGGCGCATCACCGACCACCGCATCAACTACACCATCTACAACCTTGCTGCCTTCATGGACGGAGAGATACAAGACTGCATCGACCACCTGATTGTGGCCGAGAATGCGGAACGACTGAAAGAAAGTGAACTGTAAAGCCTGAGGATAAACAGAAAGACTGAGGACAAACAAAGCATCATGGCTAGAAGCAACTTCATACAACGCTCCCTTCACACTGCCACGGAAGCCTTCCGGCAATGCCTGAAGCGTTTCCCCATCACCGTCGGTTTCATCTTTGCACTGACGGTATTCCTCCTCCGTATGACTGCGCAGGGATGGAAGGGAGACGAACGCCTGATGTGGACGATCAGCTATTACCTCTCAGTGGGTACACTGCTCTCGCTCACACTCCACCTGTGGTGCGAAGAAGTGAAGCGGCAGGCATGGAAAGTAGGCATACACCTCCTTATTCATGCCTTGTTCGTGGTCGATGCCCTGTATCTGTACAACAACATCACACCCGAATCTTCGTTCACGGAGATAGGCATTGCCCATGCGGCGGGCATATTGGCCGTGGGGCTGTCCGTCTTCTTCCTCTCCTTTCAACATGAGAAGAACGACATCCCTAGCTGGAACTTTGCCGCGCAAACCCTCTCGGCTTACGCTGTGGCTGCGGTAGTGGGCTACATCATGGCGGGCGGCATCAGCCTGCTCATCTTCTCCCTCGAAAAGCTGTTCGATGCCGACATCAGCATGAAGTGTTATGGCTACGTACTCATACTGTGTTGCGTGCCTCTGGCGCTCCTGCTGTTTCTCGGGCTGATACCACAGGGCGACGAAAAGCATAATCCGCAACCGCAGGCATCGAGTTTCCTTACGGGCATATTACACTACCTCTTCCTGCCACTTACCGCAGGCTATCTGCTGGTACTCTACATCTACGCCGCCCGCATCCTCTCGGCTTGGGAGTTGCCCATCGGCTGGGTATCGTGGCTGGTGGTGGCACTGATGACGGTGTGTATCCTCCTCGAATTCGGCCTCTACCCGGCACGCTTCAAGCAAGAAGGCAACCGCTTCGACCAATGGATTGCCCGTTGGCTACCCGTGCTCGTGTTGCCTCTGCTCCTGCTGATGACCGCGGGCATCGTGCGCCGCATCAGCGACTACGGCATCACCATCAACCGCCTTTACCTGGCCACGCTGAATGCTTGGTTCTACCTCGTCTGCATCGGACTGTTCATCACCAAAGCACGCCGCATCAACTGGATACCCATCTCGTTTGCCCTCATCTTCCTGCTGACGTCCATACTGCCCGTCAACTATGCCAGCATCACGCGCAAGACCCTCTACAACGGCATAGCCGAGGCTATGCAACAGGGCTGTGAGACCGAACCGCCCCTCTCGTTCGAGGAGTACGAGAATTGGCTCAGCACCCTGCCCGCCGAAGAGTCCGACCAACTGAACGACCACCTGCTGTACATGCAGAACTGGTTTGGGGCAAAGAGCATCAGCGGACTGCTGAAGGACGATGCCATCAGCCACCTATATTCGCATAAGTATGCCGCCGATACCCTCACTGAAGAATCTACCAAGATAGACTATATTCAATACTCTGCCACCATAGAAGCGAATTCGCCCATTTTGATACCCGACGGATATACCCACGCTTACTGCATACCACCTACGAAAGAAATAACGACTGCGATATTCACTCTTCCTCGCCAACAACTGGAGGAGGGCATGCTAACCGTTGACTTTGAACAAGAATGCGGCGTGAAAGCCATCGCCAATATCAGCGTCAGCACATTGGAAGAGTTGAGCAAAAACAAAAATGGCATCATGCCCTCTACCAGCTTCGACTGCACATCCGACAAGTACACATTTGTCATGACGTATTTCTGGTTGGCAGAAACGGAGAAAGACGATGAAATAATGTTGTCGATACGAGGGTATCTATTTGTAAAATGAAGAACTTCTTATAAACTCAAAACAATATGGATAAGCAACAATTATTTGAGAACATCAAGCGTAAGCAATCATTTCTGTGTGTCGGCTTGGACACGGACATCAAGAAGATTCCCGACCATCTGCTGGACGAAGCCGACCCTATCTTTGCCTTCAACAAGGCGATAATCGATGCTACGGCCGACCTCTGCATCGCCTATAAGCCCAACCTTGCTTTCTACGAGAGCATGGGCGTGAAGGGTTGGATTGCCTTTGAGAAGACGGTGAACTACATCCGCCAACAATATCCCGACCAATTCATCATTGCCGATGCCAAGCGTGGCGACATTGGCAACACGTCGGCCATGTATGCCCGCACGTTCTTCGAGGAACTGAACATCGACTCAGTAACCGTAGCCCCCTACATGGGCGAGGACAGCGTAACACCTTTCCTAACCTATCCCGAGAAGTGGGTGATTCTGCTGGCACTGACTAGCAACAAGGGCTCGCACGACTTCCAGCTGACAGAGGACAAGGACGGTGAACGTCTGTTCGAGAAAGTGCTGCGCAAGTCGCAGGAATGGGCCGGAGACGACCGCATGATGTACGTGGTAGGCGCCACGCAAGGCCGTGCCTTCGAGGACATTCGCAAGATTGTCCCCAACCATTTCCTCCTCGTGCCGGGCATCGGCGCACAAGGCGGTTCGCTCGAAGAAGTCTGCAAGTATGGCATGAACAGCACCTGCGGACTGATAGTGAACTCCAGCCGCGGCATCATCTACGCCGATAAAACGGAGAACTTCGCCGCCGCTGCCCGCAAGGCCGCACAAGAGGTACAGGCGCAGATGGCTGAACAACTGAAGGCGATACTGTAATACTTTCTGTCGCTTTTGCCCAAGAGCCAAAGACTTTTTTAGGCACGGATGACACGGATGTTCACGGAGAAGAAAATTTCCAACCGTGATGTTCCGTGTAATCCGTGCTTTCTACCCCTTCCTTCGCATTTATACTATTTATCACTTCCGCAATCTTCTGTTTTCCTACAAGAGTAACCAAAAGGTTAGTATCATCACACGTTCTTGTAACCTCTTATTTTACTGATTTATCTTCTCAACTTTACACCTGGGATGCAGGAATATGCGCATATCTGGTATAAGTACAACCCATTCCTTATAACTCCATTAACTCCTTATAACTCCCTAAAAATATAACATTCATTTTTAAATCAACCATATATGAAAGTATTACTAATTAACGGAAGTCCGCACTCCAAAGGCAACACTTACATTGTCCTCACAGAGATAGCGCAAACATTAGAAAAAGAGACATCTTAGGTATAGGAAGCTGTTATGTACATCT
>JAUNJD010000160.1 GCA_030523205.1 Bacteroides sp. | reverse complement strand
TTTGCCCGACAAAAGCCTTCATGTGCTACTGACGGTAAATCCATTCGCCAAGTCTAAAATGTAAAAAAACACAAAAAATTATGATTATATGTACAATGATTGAACAAAAAAATATACTTTTGCATTCAAAAAGTATAAGTAGTACAAGTTATTACAAACAAAACAATACAAAAATTTTAAAGCGTATGGATAAAAACATCAAGTATCTAGCAGCTCTTGCGTTGTCCGCAACCCTGACGGGATGTATGGACACCGATGTTTACCAAGGTCCTTCCGAAGAAACGCTGAAGGCGGAGAGTGAATATTTCGACTTCTCCATCAGCAACGAAGTGACATTCAACATCAACTATGGTTCGGCAGCGAAGTCTGTCTTGTTGCAGATTTACAGCGAGAATCCTATGACGTACAATTCGGACGGCTCATTCACAGTGAGCGGCGAACCTCTCTACAAGATTTTTACGGATAGCGAAGGCAAATTTACCGGCAAGGTCAACCTTCTGTCCGCTATTGACAAGGTATATATTTACAGCCCGTCGTGGAGCGTACCCACCTGCTTGGAGGCAACAGTGGAGAACAACACCGTTTCTCTTGATGCCAGCTCGTTGACTTCGGTTGCAACGAGGAGCGCTGCAACAACGAGAGCCACATATACATCGCGTACCATCGATGGTGCCACCAATCTGTATGCTATCATGACATGGGGAGAATATGGAAAACTTGACGATTGCAGCGTCTTGGAACCTAGCATTACTGAAGATATTAAAAATAAGATGGATGTCAGCACTGAAAATCTCAATGCAATCCAAAAATTGTTATGGAACGGAAATGACACTAAACCCAATTATCTGAACAACAGTCAATATGTTGTGGATACTGAGCATGTAAATACCACCATCGCAAAAGCATACACGGATTCAGAGGGTATCATCAAGACAGTTGAAAGCGCTGAGCTATATTTCACCTTCCTGACGGAATGGGCATGGTATCAGAATACCCTAGGATATTATTACTATGAATCGAGCAATGTACCTTCTTCGCCGGATGATGTGAAGAAATACATTCTTGTACCCAATGCTTCAAAAGCTAACCATGTGCCTTTTGGTGTTGAAGGGGGATGGGGATACCCATATTTCGAGGATTCTTCAAATGCACCGATGGCACTGAATACCCATATCCAGCTCCTTTACGAAGACGCAGAAGGAAAAGTCTCTACCGAATTCCCAGCGGGCTATACCATCGGATTTTTCTTGATCCCCAACGGATATAACACCTGTACGGATAGCAACACGAATCCGGGCGACAGCTTCTACTTCGACAAGGGCATTGTCTATTCCAATAAGGAATGGAACACCAATTATAGTGGCCAGCAGTCAAGATTCATTGCCATGAACTCTACCAACGGAGTTGTTTATGGCGTGGAAGACGGTGGCGAGGATGCCAGCTACGACGACTTAATGTTTACCATCTATGGTAATCCTAACGAAGCTATTCAGGATCCCGACCGTCCTACAATAAACCCCGACGAGGATGCTATCTACACTACCGAGACCACATCGCAGATATATGCCTTCGAGGATCAATGGCCTACCGGTGGAGATTACGATATGAATGACGTGATGATTACTCATAAGCGCGAAATCACCTTCAACAATGTGAATAGTGCTAATAATGTTACCAAGGTGGTAGATACCTTCACTCCGGTACAGCCGGCCGGCTCCGCAACCTACGTAGACGCTTTCGCCGTGCAATACGACAGCGATCTTCGTGGCACTATTGAATTGCCGGATGGAGCTGTAGATGAAACTGAGACCAGCAGTGTTATCTTGTTTGGTGATGCAAAGACAGTCTGCAATCAAGCGTTTGTCGTTACCCGTACATTCAGCGGAAACAATGTACAGAAGAGTACAATCGAGGACGATGTTCTCAATCCGTTCATCATTGCCCACTATGCAGCGGGTGCTACCAACCGTACGGAGGTGCACTTGCCCAAGCACGAAGCTACCTCACTGGCTGACGCAGAACAGAAAAACAGTGCCGACGATGCCTATTACGTAAATAAAGACGGCAAGCATCCGTTTGCCATCACGTTGCCGTCAGAGTTTACCCCTGTGACGGAAACCGTATCCATCGAGGTTGAGTATCCCGACTTCACCAAATGGGTAGAGTCGAATGGTACTACCAATACCGATTGGTATAAAAATTACGTAAAATCCGAAAACTAAGATTTCTGACTCCCAATACAGAGTAGAAAAGAAACAAGAAAAGGAGGCAAGCTGTACAACTTACAGTCTTGCCTCCTTTTCTTGTAAGCCCACTTGTTTTCGGGCAATCCGTAGGAGAGTAGGCATCCTTCGGAGCCTTCAATCTTCCTTTCCTCATCGTGTCAGGAGATATACCTTTATAAATGAAGAACGCCTCCCAAGTATGCTGCCTTGTGGCTCACCTGGGAGGCTTATTGTTTTTTAGTTTATAACACTTTGTTAATCTTACAAATGACGAACAGCGACTTACAAGGAAAATCGTTACAATTCCGGAAACCCGATTTTTCTGTAACGATTTGGTAACGCAACTTTGTCTATTTGGGGCATTTATTGCCCCCTTTTGTTAACACCTAATTTTCCAGCCAAGACAATCTTTCAATGAAATCCTGTTGGAAGCATTGTCTCCACTTAGATACATTTGCAGCTTGCTGCCATAAGCTGTCTTTTTCTCCGTCTGTGAAATGATTTGTTCCTTGTATTTGCTGGTAAGTGCCACCCCAGTGCTCCTCTTGCGGCTTTTCGGGATCTCCAGGTGATTTAGGCAACAAATAGAGGAAAGAAGGAGTATCGCCTTCTTTTATTCCGTTTATTTTGCCCCAAGGATCTCCTCCTTTATAACATGGATACATACGTGCCAAAGGTGCCTGATGTGACAGTATGTTTTCCTGCACCCATTTTGCTGATACTAAATTCTCATCTCCTGTCCGGTACATTCCCCTGAAGCTCCAGTTGTTTAAAATATAGAAGAGATTCTTATAATGTTCCCTTATCCAGTTTCCTGATTTGTCATACTGGTCGGAAATGGCATATACTCGAAGCTTCTGTATCATCTTTTCTGCCTTTTCCTCCGAATAGCTTTGGCTTATCTTCCACAAGGCTTGAGCCAAGTCGAGTTGTCCGCCCCATACCAATACCCACAAAGGAGCATCATCTTCTTTGAGCAAGACCTCAATCAGATGTTCAGAGAGTTCCGTGTCATTCCCCTCACCAATATATTGTATTCCTTTATTCGGATTGCCTCTCATAATTTTACTTTTCAGTTCATCAGCTTCTGGATATAGACCATGATTTTGGAGCGAGGGCAAAGAGACCCGATAGGCATCTATTACCTCTCTTATCAAATTCGGATAAATAGTATTTCCATGTGATGTGTATGTAGCTCCTATTCCTTCAATCTTAAACTCATTGGCATAGAGAAGGAAACGAATCAAGGACTGTGTGTCATCAGGTTCACCAATTCCACTTTTCAATGAAGATATGTCGGTCAGAATATAGACTCTGTGTAGTTCTCTTCCCCATGATGCACCAGCCATGCCCATGCAGAAGAGTACTATCATTATTATTAATCGTTTTGCTTTCATCATACAAACTGTTTTATTTGTCTTTGGAATGTCTCTTAGAAGAAAAAAACAAAGCCCACAAATCATTGATTTTGTGGGCTTTGTCATTCGTAGGCTTCCTTTTGTCTCTGAAGCCTTGCGGTGCGTACGGGACTCGAACCCGTGACCCCATGCGTGACAGGCATGTATTCTAACCAGCTGAACTAACGCACCATTTTGTCATTGTTTGATTGCTATCTCTCTCGATTGCGGTTGCAAAGGTAGGCATTATTTTGGAATCTGCAATAGATTGCGGAAACTTTTTCTAATATTTTTTCACCTACTACTGATTTAAAAAGAGTTACGGGCTCGGTTCTTGAAAGAAAAAAGAGATTTTTCTTTCAATAGGTGCATAAGTCATAATTATCATGTACATTTGCTACCGTAAACTTAAAAGTATAGAATATGAGAAATACTCCTATTGAACGACATTTGATTGATGAGACAATCGAAGATTTTAATATCGCAGACTTTTCAAAAGCAACTATCCGTGAAGTAAAAGCCATTGCAGCCAAAGCAGAAGCAGCATCGGGCATCGAATTTATAAAAATGGAGATGGGAGTACCCGGACTTCCCCCATCCGCCGTGGGCGTGAAGGCAGAGATAGAAGCCTTGCAAAACGGTATAGCCAGCCTCTATCCGGACATAAACGGACTGCCGGAGCTCAAGAAAGAGGCGTCGCGCTTCATCAAGGCATTCATCAATACCGACCTCGCACCGGAAGGATGTGTACCCGTCACCGGCTCCATGCAGGGCACCTTTGCCTCCTTCCTGACGTGCAGTCAATGCAACGAAAAGCGGGATACGATTCTCTTCATCGACCCCGGTTTTCCGGTACAGAAGCAGCAAATAGTCGTGATGGGACAAAAATACGAGACTTTCGACGTCTATGACTACCGCGGAGAAAAGCTGAAAGAGAAGCTGGAAAGCTATCTGAAGAAAGGGAACATCTCCGCCATCATCTACTCAAACCCCAATAACCCCAGCTGGATTTGCCTGAAAGAGGAAGAATTGCGCATCATCGGCGAACTGGCTACCCAGTATGACGTCATCGTGCTGGAAGACTTGGCATACTTTGCCATGGATTTCCGTCAGAATCTCAGCAAGCCTTTCCAGCCCCCCTACCAACCTTCGGTTTCGCATTATACCGACAACTACGTACTGCTAATCTCGGGTTCCAAGGCATTCAGCTATGCCGGACAGCGCATCGCCGTAAGCTGCATATCCGATAAGCTATATCATCGCTCCTTCCCCGGACTGACTCAACGGTATGGCGGCGGAACCTTTGGTACGGTATTCATCCACCGCGTACTGTATGCCCTATCATCCGGAACCAGTCATTCGGCTCAATATGCGCTTGCCGCCATGCTGAAAGCAGCCAGCGACGGGCAATACAACTTCCTGGACGAGGTAAAAGTGTACGGCGAACGGGCACGACGACTCAAAGAGATTTTCCTGCGTCATGGTTTCTATTTAGTATATGACAACGACTTGGGCGACCCTGTGGCCGACGGATTTTATTTCACCATCGGTTACCCGGGCATGAACAGCGGAGAACTGGCCAAGGAACTGATGTACTACGGTGTCAGTGCCATTTCGCTGGTGACGACAGGCAGCCATCAACAGGGGCTGCGTGCCTGCACTTCCTTCATACAAGACCATCAATATGCTCAGCTGGACGAACGCATGGCTATCTTCGCCGAGAATCATCCGATAGGATAATTTCCCCATAAATAAAGGAAAAGTCCGAATGCCGCTACACTACCTTCTGGCGGCACTCGGGCATTTTTCTTCCAAGAAAAGCGACAAAAACATTTGTTTCTTAAATAAATATCCGTATATTTATGCCATGCATAGTAATACGGACATATTCAAAATAGAAACAAATCACGTTGTTCCGACCCGGGGTAAGCTGCTTATTTCCGAGCCATTTCTACGCGATTGTATGTTCGGACGTTCGGTTATCCTGCTAATAGACCACACAGATAGTGGCAGTATGGGACTTGTCCTGAACAAGCCCTATCCCCTTTTCCTCAATGACATACTGAAAGGTTTCAATCATCTGGAGAATATACCCGTATATAAGGGAGGGCCTCTGTCAACGGATACACTCTTTTACCTCCATACCATTCCCGACATACCGGGAGCACTCCCCATCTCGAAGGGATTCTACCTGAACGGAGATTTCGAAGCCATCAAGCAATATATCCTGCAAGGCAATCCCGTCAAGGGAAGAATACGCTTCTTCCTTGGATATTCGGGATGGGAATGCGACCAATTGTATCGGGAAATCACAGAAAATACTTGGCTGATAGGCAAGGAAAGGGTCAAGATACTCATGAATCTGGACCGAATAGAAGAGCTTTGGAAACACGTGCTCGGCAAGCTGGGCAGTAAATACGAACTGTGGTCGCGCTTTCCGCAGGTGCCCACCTTCAATTGAGTCGGGTCGATTAGAAAACTTCTAGGGTCTGATTCGCTGCAACAGTATGACGTCTTTGTACTTTCCGCCCACACACCACCATTCCTTCAGCAGACCGCATTCCACGAAACCGCAAGAGGCAAACAACCGCAGGCTTGCCGCATTATCGGCCGTAATGTGTACGGTAAGCTGCTTCATGTGCAGAAAGCCGAATGCGTAATCGCACAGCAAGTTCAAAGCATCCGTAGCATAGCCCTTACCTTGATACTCCCTCATGACGGCAATGCCTACCTCACCGCGTGCATGAAGGGGTACAAAATCGGTAATGTCAATGGTTCCGACAACCGCATCGTCTTCTCGGCGCACTATCATTAGGCGGAGTTGGCGGTCGGCAAACATATCGCACTGGGAGTTCTCGATGTATTGCCGCAATATATATTTGGAATAAGGCACTGAGAAGTTGGTTATATCCCAGGTTTGGGGGTCGTTCTCCATGGTGTACAACACTTCCAAGTCTTCGGGTTCGACAGCACGAAGACTGACACGCTCACTTACAAAAAAAGAGGATTTCATTCCTTGGTTCTTTACTAAAATACAGACTAAACCTTATCAATATGCAGTTCCTTGCGCATACGTTCTTCACCGGGCAAGCAGAAGAAAGATGCCGTCAATGCAAGCAAGGCGCAAAGCACGCCCTTGGTGCTCAGTGACAAATAATAAGTCAGCAATCCCGACAGCACCGGCAGGACGAGTAAAAACAAGCGTACCCCACTCCACAATGCATACAGGCGCAGGGCTACCGGCAGGCTCACCACATCAATCTTCTTGGCCAATATCCACGAAAACAGCTTCAGAGAAACCGGCACACATATCGCAGCCAACAGAATGGTCAGCGCTTCGGCATAATAAGTAGCGCGGACATCGTCGGCATATACGCCTACCCATCCGCCATCGACCTCACCCAACACTATCAGCAAAATGGGCAACAGCCAAAAGCAGGCAAACAGGACTTTCACTTGTCCGGCAGTTCGTTTTATCTGTTCTTCCATATTTTCTTCATCCTATCAATAATAATGAAACATCAAACTGTTCCGGTGAACAAGGTGCGATTCACAATACTACGACCAAGGGTTACTTCGTCCGTATATTCCAATTCATCGCCCACTGCTACCCCGCGAGCTATCACGGAGAGCTTCACTCCGAGCTTCTCCAGCTTTCGATATATATAGAAATTGGTGGTATCTCCCTCCATCGTTGTACTCAGCGCCAGAATCACTTCCTGAATGCCTCCGGCAGCCACACGCTGCACCAGGCTTTCAATCTGCAAATCGCCGGGGCCAATGCCATCCATCGGAGAGATTACTCCCCCCAGCACATGATACAGCCCGCGGTACTGCTGTGTAGCCTCCACTGCCATCACATCGCGGATATTCTCTACCACACATACCAAAGAAGCGTCCCGTTGTGGATTGGAGCAAATGCGGCAAGTTTCCGTATCCGATATATTATGACACACCTTGCAGTATTTCACCTCATGCTTCAGCGTGACTATCGCATTTCCAAAAGCCTCTACAACAGCCGTATCCTGACGCAGGAGATGCAAGACCAAACGCATGGCAGTCTTACGTCCTACCCCTGGAAGCTTGGCAAATTCGCTTACAGCCTTTTCCAACAACGTAGAGGGAAACTGTTCATTCATACTTAAAATATTCCTATTGAGCGACAAAGATAAACAGAATTTTGTGTTTTAAACATGATTTTCTGAAATAAGTATTAACTTTGCATACGTAAATTCGACTATTAGAACATTAAAGAGAATAATGTAATGGATATAACAACCGCAGAATTTGTCATCAGTAACACAGACGTAAAGAAGTGTCCGACAGGGACATTCCCCGAGTACGCCTTTATCGGACGCTCCAACGTTGGTAAATCCAGTCTCATTAATATGCTGACAGGACGCAAAGGTCTTGCAATGACTTCTGCCACTCCCGGAAAGACCATGCTCATCAATCATTTCCTTATCAACAAAAGCTGGTATCTGGTGGATCTCCCCGGTTATGGATATGCCAAACGAGGACAAAAAGGACAAGAGCAGATTCAACGCATCATCGAAACTTACATTCTGCAACGCGAACAGCTGACAAACCTCTTTGTACTAATCGACAGTCGGCACGAGCCACAAAACAATGACATGAGCTTCATCGAATGGCTGGGCGAAAACGGAGTGCCTTTCTCCATCATCTTCACAAAGGCCGACAAGCTGAATACCGGCAAGCTGAATGCGAACATTCAACTCTATCTGAAACGGCTGAAAGAGCAATGGGAGGAGCTGCCCCCCTATTTCATCACCTCTTCGGAAAATAAAACGGGAAAAGAACACATCTTAAAATATATCGAGAGTA
This sequence comes from Bacteroides sp., assembly GCA_030523205.1. Classification (GTDB taxonomy): domain Bacteria; phylum Bacteroidota; class Bacteroidia; order Bacteroidales; family Bacteroidaceae; genus Bacteroides. The sequence goes on along the minus strand of JAUNJD010000160.1, from coordinate 883 downwards.
TTAATACGGAGCTAAACTCCGGCAAAACAAACCAAATTAATTAATTTAAAATGAAAAAGTGTATTTTCGGGCAACTACTTGTTGCCGCACTGTTGTTGGTTTCAGCCAACACTCAAGCACAATCCTTGAAGAGCCTACTCAGCGGCGTTGAGAAGGCAGTTAGTACCGTAACAGGCACAAGCACCTCTAGTAGCATGACCGGAACCTGGTCTTACACGGGTTCTGCCCTCGAATTTGAGTCTGACAACCTGCTGACGAAAGCCGGCGGAAGCGTAGCAGCCAGCACTGTTGAAAGCAAACTGGATGAACAACTGACGAAGATAGGCATTACAGAAGGAAAATTGTCTTTCACATTCAACACTGACAGCACCTTCACTGCTACCGCAAACAGCAAGAACATAAGCGGCACCTACTCATACAGCAGTTCTACGGAAAAAGTAAAGCTTAAATTTGCGAAGGTCGTATCGGTAAGCGCTGATGTAAACCTGTCTTCTTCTTCGATGGATTTGCTATTCGATGCAGACAAACTGCTGACAGTGCTCACCTATCTATCAAGCAAGAGCAGCAACAGCACTCTGCAAACCATCAGTTCATTGGCCGAGAGCTATGACGGTATGTTGGTAGGATTCTCATTGTCCAAACAATAGGTTTGGGCAAATGCCCAGTAAAAAAGAAACCCCGCAAGATTTATTTCTTGCGGGGTTTCTTTTTTACTGGAGAAAAAGGTGAGCGGAAAACGAGACTCGAACTCGCGACCCCAACCTTGGCAAGGTTGTGCTCTACCAACTGAGCTATTTCCGCAATCGATGACTCTCTTCTTTCGAAGAAAAGTGCCCAGAACAGGACTCGAACCTGCATGCCTCTCGACACACGCACCTGAAAC
>JAUNJD010000159.1 GCA_030523205.1 Bacteroides sp. | reverse complement strand
GAATTTAAAAAGATGTTAGAAATAAAAGACCTTCATGCCAGTATCAATGGCAAAGAGATATTGAAAGGCATCAACCTGACTGTTCGCGACGGTGAAGTACATGCCTTGATGGGACAGAACGGTGCCGGAAAGAGTACGCTGAGCAACGTATTGGTGGGACATCCCGCATACGAAGTGACACGCGGCTCCATCACCTTCAACGGCAAGGACCTCCTGGCCATGAGTCCCGAAGACCGTGCGCACGAAGGCATCTTCCTATCGTTCCAGACACCGGTGGAGATTCCGGGTGTGTCGATGGTGAACTTCATGCGTGCCGCCGTCAACGAGCAGCGCAAGTACCATCATCTGCCTGCCCTCAATGCCAGTGAGTTCTTGAAGCTGATGCGTGAGAAGCGTGCCATCGTCGAGCTGGACAACAAGTTGGCCAACCGTTCGGTGAACGAAGGCTTCAGTGGTGGTGAGAAGAAGCGCAACGAAATCTTCCAAATGGCTATGCTCGAACCTACTTTCGCTATCTTGGACGAGACGGATTCCGGCCTCGACGTCGATGCCCTGCGCATCGTAGCCGATGGCTTCAACAAGCTGAAGACACCCAAGACCAGTGCCATTGTCATCACTCACTACCAACGCCTGCTGGACTATCTGAAGCCCGACACCGTACACGTGCTACTGGGTGGCCGCATCGTAAAGACCGGCGGACCGGACTTGGCAAGAGAGATTGAATCGCGCGGATTCGACTGGATTAAGAAAGAAGCAGAGATTGGATAGATATGAAACCGGAACAACAATATATAGACCTTTTTTCGCAGACGGAGGCGCTGATATGCCGGCACAGTGCCGAGGTGTTGAATGCGCCGCGTGCAGCTGCCTTTGCCGACTTTGAGCGGCTGGGCTTTCCCACCCGTCAGCAGGAGAAGTATAAATACACCGACGTCAGCAAATTCTTCGAACCGGACTACGGGCTGAACTTGAAGCGGTTGGACATTCCCGTCAATCCCAACGAAGTGTTCAAGTGCGACGTGCCCAATATGAGCACTTCCCTCTACTTCGTAGTGAACGATGCCTTCTATAAAGGGGGAGATTCGGCTCATCCTTCTGTACCCACGGCTACGGCCAAGCTGCCCGAAGGTGTCATCTTCGGCAGTCTGAAGGACATTGCCGAGCAACGGCCCGACTTGGTGAAGAAGTATTACGGCAAGCTGGCCGATACCTCCAAAGACGGTGTGACGGCTTTCAACACCGCCTTTGCCCAAGACGGCATCTTGTTGTACGTGCCGCGAAATGTCATCATCGAGAAGCCCATTCAGATTGTTAATATCCTGCGTGCCGACGTCAACTTCATGGTCAACCGCCGTGTACTCATTGTGCTGGAAGAGGGTGCACAAGCACGCATCCTTGTCTGCGACCACGCCATGGACAACGTCAACTTTCTGGCTACACAGGTGATAGAGGCCTTTGTGGGTGAGCGTGCCGTGTTCGACTTCTACGAACTGGAAGAGACACACACCAGCACCATACGCATCAGCAATCTCTACGTCAAGCAGGAAGCCCATAGCAACGTACTGCTGAACGGCATGACCCTATACAATGGCACCACCCGCAATACGACGGAAGTCACTTTGGCAGGCGAAGGATCCGAACTCAACCTCTGCGGCATGGCCATCGAAGACAAGAACCAGCATGTGGACAACCATACCAGCATCGACCATGCCGCTCCCGGCTGCACCAGCAACGAACTCTTCAAGTACGTGCTCGACGACCGCTCTGTCGGTGCCTTTGCCGGCTTGGTATTGGTGCGTCCCGGTGCACAGCACACCAACTCGCAACAGACTAACCGCAACCTTTGTGCCACGCGCGATGCCCGTATGTACACGCAGCCCCAGCTGGAGATTTATGCTGACGATGTGAAGTGTAGTCACGGTGCCACGGTGGGGCAGCTCGATGAATCTGCCTTATTCTATATGCAGCAACGAGGCATCTCGGCACGCGAAGCACGTCTGTTGCTGATGTTCGCCTTTGTCAACGAGGTCATCGACACCATTCGTCTGGAGGCTCTGAAGGACCGCCTTCACCACTTGGTAGAGAAGCGTTTCCGTGGCGAACTGAGCAAATGTCAAGGTTGTAAGATTTGTAAATAGTGACTGAAAAACTTCATTCTTCATTATGTTTGAAATAGAAAAGATACGGGCCGACTTCCCCATACTTTCGCGTACTGTATATGGGAAGCCTTTGGTTTACTTCGACAACGGTGCCACGACGCAGAAGCCCCGTGTGGTGGTCGATGCCATTACCGACGAGTATTATTCGGTGAATGCCAACGTACACCGCGGGGTGCATTTCCTGTCTCAGCAGGCTACGGAGCTGCATGAAGCAAGCCGCGAGACGGTGCGCCGGTTCATCAATGCCCGCAGCATCAACGAGATAATCTTTACCCGTGGCACGACGGAAAGCATCAACCTCTTGGCTTCCAGCTTCGGCGAGGAGTTCATGGGCGAGGGCGACGAAGTGATTCTGTCCGTCATGGAGCACCACAGCAACATCGTCCCTTGGCAACTGCTGGCTGCCAAGCGTGGCATTGCCATCAAGGTCATCCCGATGAATGACAAGGGCGAACTCCTGCTGGACGAATACGAACGCCTCTTTTCCGAGCGTACCAAGCTGGTCAGCGTGGCCCATGTGTCCAATGTGCTGGGCACGGTGAATCCCGTCAAGCAGATGATAGCAACGGCGCACGAACACGGTGTGCCTGTGTTGGTGGATGGTGCACAGTCCATCCCTCACATCCGGGTGGATGTGCAGGACTTGGACGCCGATTTCCTTGTATTCTCCGGACACAAGGTCTATGGCCCTACGGGTGTCGGTGTGCTCTACGGCAAAGAAGAGTGGCTGGACAAACTGCCTCCCTATCAGGGTGGTGGCGAAATGATTCAGCACGTATCCTTCGAGCGGACCACCTTCAACGAACTTCCCTTTAAGTTCGAAGCCGGTACGCCCGACTACATCGGCACTACCGGTTTGGCCAAGGCACTGGACTATGTGTCGGCCATCGGCATGGACCACATCGCCGCCTACGAACACGAACTGACCACCTATGCCATGCAGCAACTGAAGGCCATTCCCGGTATGCGCATCTTCGGTGAGGCGGCAGAGAAGGGTAGTGTCATCTCCTTCCTGGTAGGCGACATCCATCACTTCGACATGGGCACATTGCTGGACCGCCTCGGCATTGCCGTGCGCACGGGGCATCACTGTGCACAGCCTTTGATGCAGCGTTTGGGCATTGAGGGCACGGTGCGTGCCTCCTTCGGCCTCTACAACACGAAGGCAGAGGTTGACGTATTGGTAGCCGGCATCGAGCGTGTCAGCAAGATGTTTTCCTGAAAAAGCATGATTTCTCGGTAGGCGCTGCAACTTTTTCGTCCCTGTGTGCGTCTAATAGTTACAGTAAACCTAAAAAGAAGAAAAGAATATGTTAGTAACTACAACTTCGGTGATTGAGGGTGCACGTATCACCCGTTATTATGGCATCGTTTCCGGTGAAACCATTATCGGTGCCAATGTCTTTCGTGACTTGTTTGCCAGTATCCGCGACATTGTGGGTGGTCGTAGCGGCTCTTACGAAGAGGTGCTGCGCGAAGCCAAAGATACAGCTCTGCGCGAGATGCAGGAGCGTGCTGTTGCCCTGGGAGCCAATGCCGTGATAGGTGTTGACCTCGACTACGAGACGGTGGGCAGCAACGGCAGTATGCTGATGGTGACGGCCTGCGGCACAGCGGTGAAGATAGAATATTGACGGCAGTCCTTGTAGCAAGGCTGTGTGTCAGCGGACGCTGTTATTAGGATGAAGATATAATATGGATGGTCCGACTAAAAAAATAAGAAGAGGTAGCCTCACGGTTACCTCTTCTTGTTACCTAATAATTTGTGTATGACTCTCAGTATATTTTATTCAGTTTTGTACCAATCCGTATAGCTTGCACCACTGCTTTTTACCCAATTGATGAAGTTGGGATAAGTTTCGCTGATAGGCTTGGTCTCTTCGGGAACGTTGAAGCTATCTACACTGCTCAGGTGGATAGCGAACGGATAGTTGCCGCTTGCTACGTAGTACGTGCCTGCCGTAGTATCCGAAAGGTCGTCACCAGTCTTGAACAGGCTCTCATCCATCTTGGCAGTAGGAGCGTAGTTCACCAAGTGTACTTCGTTGCGGCCGCTGCTCAAGCTGCTGCCAACGGTGATGAACGGATTGTAAGGCGGAACTCCGAACGTCTCGTGGTTGATAGGAGTTGTGAATGTATTTGTTATCACATAAGTAGCATTGGTCACGGTGTTTTCCTGTGTCACTCCGATGGCGTCGGTCAGCACGTTGATGGTAGCAGTTGACAATTCAGCATCCAATCCCTGTCCTTCGAAGGTGGTGGTAGCCGATGTAACTTCTGTCGTCACGTTGTTTTTTTCTGCATTCAGCTGATAGGAGAATCCGTTTCTGTACGTAGCACCCGACCACAACAGGGTGTAGGTATCGGTAGCAGAAAGAACTTCGTTGCTGCTGTTGAAGGACAATACAGAATTGTACTTCACGATGACGTCGTTCATGTCGTAGTCACCCTTCTTCGGCCATTGGTCTTCGAAGGCCAAGATGCCATGGTATGTAGAGGTGTAGAATACTTCATTATCATCCCCTCCCTCAGGTTCGGGCAGTTCGCCTGTGATGGATTCCATGGGGTTGGCCCATACGTTGAAGATGACATCGTTGTAGTCTGAATCGTTCCAGTCTTCAAATGACAGTACGACAAAGTTGCTGTTGATAGCATAGGCGGCAGTATGTGTACGACCGTCACTGTTTTGGCTTTTAGTGGAGTAGAATGTACCCCCGGATTTCCCATAATTAAAGCATTCGTTCATCAAGAACCAACCGATTTTAGTGCCCGCAGGGAATGTGGTGCTGCTGTTTCCATTCTCATCGAAGTAGAGCAGACGTACACTTTCACCTCCTTGCAGACCGGAAGCAGCTTTCCCTGAACGACTGGTGGTCAATGTGTTGGGGAATACTACACACTTCACAGCATTGGCGATGTCGCTTTCCTCCTTATAGCAATAATAACCGAATGTGCTAGCTGCTGAACTAGATCCGCCTATAAAGCGTACGGCAAGTTCTGCATCCTTACTCAAGGTGAAATCAGCATCTTGAAGGTACTCTTCAGGGCAGTCTTTATTATCTACACCCCATACGCTGTTGATAGTTTCCAGCACTGCGCTTGTTAGCGTGATGCTTGTTTCCTCATCAAGGTAATTAGGATAGCCTGTACTTGTCCAGGTTCCCAGTGTTGTAAGACCCAAAGTTGTCGGATCCCAAGTAGCCTGATAACGTGTCGAAGCCGCTGCACTCTCCCAGCTTACATCTGCCGTGATGGCATTTCCGCTGATGGAAGTCTTATACAAGCCCGGCACACCGATGTACGAAGTATAGATGTATGCTTCCGTACCGTGGTCGGCTTCAATTACTTCCGTGCCGCTGTACTTACCGTTTGCGTCCGTCATACGGCGGATGGCCGGCTCCAGATTGGGATTCAGCACTGTCTGACCGTCTTCATCGGTGATGAAGGGGTATTCCAGATATACATCGAAAAGCACTTGATAACCTTCGGGTACGTCGTACTGTACGTTCAGCTGAACAGTAGTAGTTGTCGAGAAGTCGAATGTGTTGGCGGTCTCTTCTTGTTCTGCCACGGCATTCGGATCGTAAACATCTTCTTGGCATCCGCTGAATACCGATGCCATCATCATGCTGCATATAGCCAGAGGCAGCATGTGTCTCATTGGATTGACCTTGTTCCGTCTCATAATTTTGTTTGTTTGTTATTTATATTTATAGGTTTCTCACCCGTTACTGTCTTTAAAAAAGTACATATTTCGTTGCAAAAATAGGAAAAAGTTTCATATGTTGTTCTTTTTAGTTGATATTATTTTCTGAAAACTTGCATAAAATGTGCTTAAATACCGTCCTGCATTGTCCGAAAAGGTGAAAATCGGCTTATCTTTGGTTTCTTTTACTACTTTTTTTGGTTGTTCCATCTTCTTTTTTTATTTTTAGGCAGTTGTTCAACCCTTAATTATAATTTCGTTTACTATGGAACAAATTCTTTTTTGGCTGGTTCCGGCCGCTTCTGTGTTAGCATTGTGTTTTGCTTGGTATTTCCATCATCAGATGATGAAGGAGAGTGAGGGTACCCCTCAGATGATTAAGATTGCCGCCGCCGTGCGCAAGGGTGCCATGTCCTACCTGCGTCAGCAGTACAAGATAGTAGGCTTGGTGTTCCTGGGGCTGGTGGTGTTGTTCTCCATCATGGCCTACGGCTTCGGTGTGCAGAACTCGTGGGTGCCCATTGCCTTCCTGACAGGTGGTTTCTTCTCCGGTCTGTCCGGTTATTTGGGAATGAAAACGGCTACTTACGCTTCGGCCCGTACGGCTAACGCGGCACGCAGCTCCTTGAATGCCGGATTGCGCGTGGCCTTCCGCAGTGGTGCCGTTATGGGATTGGTGGTGGTAGGCTTGGGCTTGCTCGACATTTCCTTCTGGTATCTGCTGCTCAACGCCGTGATTCCCGCCGATGCGCTGACGCCCACCCATAAGCTGTGCGTCATTACCACCACGATGCTCACCTTCGGCATGGGAGCCAGTACGCAGGCCCTGTTTGCCCGTGTGGGTGGCGGCATCTATACCAAGGCTGCCGACGTGGGTGCCGACTTGGTAGGTAAGGTGGAAGCCGGCATTCCCGAAGACGACCCGCGCAATCCCGCCACCATTGCCGACAACGTGGGCGACAACGTGGGCGACGTGGCCGGCATGGGTGCCGACCTCTACGAGAGCTATTGCGGCTCCATCCTGGCTACGGCGGCGCTGGGTGCGGCTGCCTTTATCCACTCGGACGACACGCTGATGCAGTACAAAGCCGTCATTGCCCCCATGCTGATTGCCGCTGTGGGCATCCTGCTCTCCATCATCGGCATATTCGCGGTGCGCACCAAGGAGAATGCTACGATGAAGGACCTGCTTGGTTCGCTGTCGCTGGGCACCAACCTTAGCTCCGTGCTGATAGTCGTTGCCACCTTCCTCATCCTGTGGCTGCTGAAGCTGGACAACTGGATGTGGATTTCCTGTTCGGTGGTAGTGGGCCTGCTGGTGGGCATCGTCATCGGACGTTCCACCGAATACTATACTTCCCAATCCTACGAGCCTACCCGCCGACTGAGCGAGAGCGGCAAGACGGGACCGGCCACGGTCATCATCTCCGGCATCGGGCTGGGAATGCTTTCCACGGCCATTCCGGTCATCGCTGTGGTGGTGGGCATCATCGCTTCCTACCTTTTCGCTTCGGGCTTCGACTTTGCCAACGTGGGCCTCGGCCTCTATGGCATCGGCATTGCGGCGGTGGGTATGCTCTCTACGCTGGGCATCACGCTGGCCACCGATGCTTACGGACCCATTGCCGACAATGCAGGCGGTAACGCCGAAATGTCCGGACTGGGAGCCGAAGTGCGCAAGCGCACCGACGCGCTCGATTCGCTGGGCAACACCACGGCGGCCACGGGCAAGGGCTTTGCCATCGGTTCGGCTGCCTTGACGGGACTGGCGCTGCTGGCCTCGTACGTGGAGGAAATCCGCATCGGACTTGACCGCCTCGGCACCACAACTCTGACCGTAGGCACTACGGAGGTGCCTTTGCAGGATGCTTCCTTCTTCGACTTCATGCACTACTACGACGTCACACTGATGAATCCCAAGGTGCTTTCGGGTATGTTCATCGGCAGCATGATGGCCTTCCTGTTCTGCGGACTGACGATGAACGCCGTAGGACGTGCCGCAGGCCACATGGTAGATGAAGTGCGCCGTCAGTTCCGCGAGATTAAGGGCATACTGACGGGCGAGGCTGAACCCGACTACGAACGTTGTGTAGCCATCTCCACCCGCGGGGCGCAGCGCGAGATGGTGGTGCCTTCGCTGTTGGCCATCATCGCTCCCGTGCTGACGGGACTCATCTTCGGCATTCCCGGTGTGCTGGGTCTGCTGATTGGCGGACTGAGCAGCGGCTTCGTGCTTGCCATCTTCATGGCCAATGCCGGCGGCGCGTGGGACAATGCCAAGAAGTACGTGGAAGAAGGCCACTTCGGCGGCAAGGGCAGCGAAGTGCATCATGCCACGGTGGTGGGCGACACGGTGGGCGACCCCTTTAAAGACACTTCCGGCCCCAGCCTGAACATCCTCATCAAGCTGATGAGCATGGTGGCCATCGTCATGGCGGGCCTTACGGTGGCTTGGAGTTTGTTCTAAGTCTTTCTATTTTTCGTACCTTTGCAGCCGAATACAGAGGTACAGAGATACGGGAGAGACTGTCTGAGAACTCATGATGTACATTTTTTAGGCACGGATTTAGCTTCGCTGACCTTCGGTTCACGGATAAGCACTGTTTTTTTTAGCATTCTCCGTGGAAATCCGTGTCATCCGTGCCTATAAATGTCTTTTTGTAAGCATAATGTTCTTTTGTAAGGCTACTTATTATTCTGACACACCTTCCTCCTTCTCAATAAAGTCTCTGTGCCTCTGTGTCTTTGTGTTCCAAACTTAAAAACTCAAGAACTTAAAAACTCACATGCTATTACCTTATTTAAATAAAGACCTGATAGAGGCGGGTTGCGACGAAGCCGGACGCGGCTGTCTGGCAGGGGCCGTCTATGCCGCCGCCGTCATCCTGCCCCAAGACTTCCGCAACGAGCAACTGAACGACTCAAAGCAGCTGACCGAACATCAGCGCTATGCCCTGCGTCCGGTCATCGAGCGCGAGGCATTGGCCTGGGCCGTGGGCATCGTCTCGCCGGAGGAGATTGACCGCATCAACATACTCAATGCCTCCATCCTGGCCATGCACCGGGCCATCGACGGCCTGAAGCTGCGCCCCCAGCACCTGCTGATAGACGGCAACCGCTTCAAACCCTACCACGACCTGCCGCACACCACCGTGGTGAAGGGCGACGGCAAATACCTCTCCATTGCCGCTGCCTCCGTATTGGCCAAGACCTACCGCGACGACTACATGAACCGCCTGCACCAAGAATTTCCCTATTACGACTGGGACCACAACAAAGGCTATCCCACCCGCAAGCACCGTGCTGCCATTGCCGAACGTGGCACCACGCCCTATCACCGCCTGACGTTCAACCTGCTGGGCGACGGACAGTTGTCGCTGGACTTCTGATGCAGCGCAAGGCGCATATACGCGCTTCCCGCACGCCTCGTATGCCGAAGGCGCATCAGCCCCTGCCTCATCCCGTTTCGGCTACTGAAGGTATGGCGAAAACATCCCCATGTTTCGGGTAAAAA
>JAUNJD010000158.1 GCA_030523205.1 Bacteroides sp. | reverse complement strand
CCACATTGTATGCTTAAAAGAAATGATACCAACCAGGAATATCCGCTGACCCAAACAATATCAATATCTTAACTTTTACTTTTAGATTAATTTTTTTAATTCATTTAATAACAAACAATTAATTTTATTCATTATGGAAGCTACTCAAAAAAAGTCTGCCTCTTTTAAAGGCATCAAATCTGCAGGTTGGGTGATTGTCGTTTGCTTTGTCATCGCCTTGTTAATCTTTAATTTTGTGCTGGGTAATCCCGCAAACTTTGTTAACAACGACCCGAACAACCATCCGTTGAACGGAAATTTCCTTGGTACTATCTACAAAGGTGGTTTCATCGTACCTGTAATCCAAACGCTATTGTTGACTGTCATCGCATTGAGTATCGAACGTTACTTCGCTATCCGTGCTGCCTTCGGTAGAGGCTCATTGTCTAAATTCGTTGCAAACATCAAGGCTGCTTTGGCCGCTGGTGATATGCAGAAGGCACAGGAAATCTGCGACAAGCAACGTGGTTCTGTTGCTAATGTAGTAAACGCTACTTTGAAGAAGTATGCTGAAATGGAAAAAGACACTACATTGGTGAAAGACCAGAAGCTGCTTGCCATCCAGAAGGAACTGGAAGAAGCTACTGCATTGGAAATGCCGATGATGCAGGAAAATCTTCCGATTATTGCTACCATTACTACACTGGGTACATTGATGGGATTGCTCGGTACTGTAATCGGTATGATCCGTTCATTTGCCGCTTTGGCTGCCGGTGGTTCTGCTGACTCCATGGCGTTGTCACAAGGTATTTCTGAGGCCTTGATCAATACGGCTTTCGGTATCTTGACTGGTGCATTGGCAGTTATTTCGTATAACTACTATACTAACAAGATTGATAAACTGACTTTCTGCCTCGACGAAGTAGGATTCTCTATTGTACAGACTTTCGCTGCTACACATAAGTAATTGATAAATGACGGTTGTGACTGACGTTTAGGGTATCAACCTTTTCACCTGTCAGTCTCGATTTTCAGAACTTCAATCTTTTAATAAAAAGAATTATGGGTAGAGCGAAAATTAAAAAGAAAAGTACGTTCATCGACATGACGGCGATGAGTGACGTGACCGTGCTTCTGCTTACCTTCTTTATGTTGACTTCAACATTCGTGAAGAAGGAACCGGTGCAGGTTACTACTCCTTCGTCTGTTTCGGAAATCAAGATTCCGGAGACAAATATCCTTCAGATATTGGTCGACCCGAACGGAAAAGTGTTTATGAGTCTGGACAAACAGTCCGACATGCGTGATGTTTTGGAGGCCATGGGGCAGGAATATGGAGTAGAATTTACTCCGGCGCAAGTCCAAAAGTTTGGAATAGCACCTACTTTCGGCGTTCCGATGAAACTCATGAAGCAGTACCTTGACTTGCCGCAAGACAAGCAGGATGCCGAGTTGAAGAATCTGGGGATTCCTTGTGATAGTATAGACAATCAGTTCAAGTCGTGGGTGCGTCATGCTCGTGCCGTGAACTCTGACCTGCGTATCGCTATCAAGGCTGATGCCAAGACCCCTTATTCTGTAATCAAGAATGTTATGAACTCGCTTCAGGATCTTCGGGAGAATCGGTACAATCTGATTACTTCTTTGAAGACAACATCTGAAGAATAACGAAAGGATGATAATATGGCTGAAATACAAGATAGCGGCAATAAAAAAGGAAAAAGCAAGCAGAAAAAGATGACCGTCCGTGTGGACTTCACGCCGATGGTGGATATGAACATGTTGCTGATTACCTTCTTTATGCTTTGTACCACGCTGAGCAAGCCTCAGACCATGGAAATAAGCATGCCAAGCAACGATAAGAACATCACGGAAGAGATGCAGTCGAAGGTAAAGGCTTCGCAGGCCATTACGTTGTTGCTGGGCGGTGAAGATAAATTGTATTACTACGACGGAGAACCTAACTACACGGACTATACTTCGCTGAAGGAAACTTCCTATACGGCGGATGGTCTGCGTGCTATGCTCCTTCAGCGTAATAGAGCTGCTGTGAACGAAGTGAATCGTCTGAAGCAGCAGAAACTGGATCTTAAGATATCAGAAGAAGAGTACAGTAAGCAAGTATCTGAGATTAAGAGTGGCAAGGATACGCCTACGGTGATTATCAAGGCTACGGATGATGCTTCGTACAAGAATCTGATTGATGCTCTCGATGAAATGCAGATATGTAATATAGGTAAATATGTGATAACGGACATCGCTGAAGCCGACGAGTTCTTGATGAAGAACTATGAGACGAAAGGTGAGTTGTCGCAGAATATTGCCGAATAATGTTGAACACCTAAATATAAGAAAATATGGCTAAGATTGATTTGGCATCTCGTGAATGGTGTGATATGATATTTGAAGGCAAGAACAAAGCCTATGGTGCTTATAGCATGCGTGCTAATTTTGCCAAGCGACTGAACTTTTCTGTCTTGTTGGTTGTTGTTATTGCTTTGGTAGGTTTCAGTATTCCTACGTTGATAAAAATGGCAACGCCCAAGCAGAAGGAAGTTATGACCGAAGTTACAACTTTGTCGCAGCTGGAAGAACCCGAAGTAAAGCAGGAAGAGCTGAAAAGGGTAGAACCGGTTGCACCTCCTCCTCCCGCATTGAAGAGCTCCATCAAGTTTACGGCTCCTGTCATCAAGAAGGATGAAGAAGTAAACGAAGAGGATGAAATCAAGAGTCAGGAAGAGCTGACAGAAAGCAAGGTTACCATCTCTATTGCCGACGTAAAAGGTAATGACGAAGAGAACGGACAAGACATTGCTGACTTGAAGCAAGTTGTTACTCAGGCTGAACCCGAACCCGAAAAGGTGTTTGATATGGTAGAGCAGATGCCTCAATTCCCCGGCGGGCAGGCCGAGATGATGGCATTCATCAGCAAGAATCTGCGCTATCCTACCATCGCTCAGGAGAACGGAACGCAAGGTCGCGTTACTTGCCAGTTTGTGGTAGGTGCCGACGGTGCTGTACGTGATGTAAAAGTCCTGAGAGGGGTTGACCCGTATCTGGATAAAGAAGCAGTCCGTGTGATTATGTCTATGCCCAAGTGGATTCCGGGCAAGCAGAATGGCAAGGCTGTATCGGTGAAGTACACGGTGCCCATTATGTTCAGATTGAGCTAATATGGATAAAAATAGGAAGAATCGACTTTGGTCAATGGGGCTATGCGTGCTGATGCTCTTAGCGGGGTGTCAGAGCAAGCCCAAGGATGGAAAGACGGATACCTTCAATTCCGGCGTGATAGCGATAGCTGCTGATGAAAGTTTTCAGCCTATCGTGCAGGAAGAGGTGGATGTATTCGAAAGCTTAACGCCGATGGCGGGAATTGTGCCCCGCTACGTGACGGAAGTCGAGGCTGTCAACCTTTTACTGAAAGACAGTTTGCGGCTGGCAATAGCCAGCCGCCGACTGACTGCCGAAGAGATGAATTCTTTTCATAGCAGGAAGTTCGAGCCGCGTGAGATAAAGATTGCTACGGACGGCTTGGCGTTGATAACCAACCTGAACAATCCCGATACACTGATAACCGTTCAGAACATTCGGGATATATTGACGGGGAAGGTGCAACGCTGGAAGGAAATCTATCCGAAGTCCCGTTTGGGAGACATCACGTTGGTTTTTGATAATAAGAACTCCAGTACGGTTCGCTTTGCGGTCGATTCCATCTGTAAGGGGGAAGAACTCTCGAACCGGATGCGAGCGCTGAAGACGAACAAAGAAGTCATCGACTATGTGGCAAACAATGATGATGCCGTCGGCATTATCGGTGTGAACTGGTTGAGTGACAAGAACGACAGTACCGGGTTGTCCTTCAGTAAAGAGGTGCACGTCATGTCGGTCAGTGCGGCAGACGAAGCCACTCCGCTGAACAGCTTTAAACCCTACCAAGCCTATTTGTTCTACGGTGACTATCCATTGGCCCGTAACATTTATGCTTTGCTCAATGATCCTCGAAACGGGCTTTCGTGGGGATTTGCCTCTTTCCTCGCTTCCGACCGCGGACAGAGGATAATATTGAAGTCGGGTTTAGTACCTGCCACCCAACCGGTGCGCGTGGTCAACGTCAAAGATGAATAACTAAAATGATTGCGATATGAACTATAAATTAATAATTGGTATTAGTGCAATGCTATGGGGAGGCACACTCTGTGCACAGACAGTGGTGCCCGAATGGCAAGCAGGGGTAGATAAAGTAAAAAGTCTGATAAAGACGAATCCCGAACAGGCTTCCTCCGAAGCGGACGAATTGCTGAAGGGAAAAAACAAAAAGAATGCAGAGTTGGTATCTGCCGTTGCTTTCGCTTATTTGGAAGCAGGCAAACTGACAGAAGCTGAAAAATACCTGGCATTGGCTCAGAAGGCCGACCGTAAGAACCCCAAGGTTTCTATCTTGGAGGGTGACATTGCCCTTCAGAAGAATGACGTAGGAAAAGCTTGTCAGCTTTACGAACAAGCTATCTACTTTGACCAGAACTGTCGGGAGGCTTATCTGAAGTATGCCAAAGCATATAAGTCGGCAAGCCCGTCATTAGCCATTGAGAAGTTGCAGCAGTTGAAATCGGTGGCTCCCGATTGTGTGGAAGCCGATAAGGAATTGGCTGAAGTATATTATGCCAACAACCGTTTCAGCGATGCAGTTCAGGCTTATGCGCGTTTCATCGACACGCCGGCTGCTACGGAAAACGATATGTTGAAATATGGTTTTGCCCTCTTCTTGAATCATAACTTCGAGAAGTCCCTGGAAGTGGTACAGAAAGGTTTGCAGAAGAACGGACGACATGCAGCGCTCAATCGCCTTGCCATGTATAATTATACCGACTTGAAGCGTTATGCCGAAGCTGAACAAGCTGCAAACGCTTTCTTCCACGATACGGACAATGCCGATTTTTCGGCCTTGGACTATCAATACTACGGTGCTTTGCTGGTTGGCTTGAAAAAGTATGACTTGGCCATAACCGAGTTTGGTAAAGCATTGAAAGAAGACGAAACTCGTACGGACTTGTGGCGTGAAATCTCCGATGCCCACGAGCATAACAATGATTATGCAGGTGCCATCAGTGCCTATCAAAAGTATTATGAGTCGTTGGAACAAGATAAAAAGACTCCTGAGACATTGTTCCGTCTGGGACGTCTCTATTACGGACAGGGAACCTCTTCTGACACGTTGAAAGTCAGCAAGGACGAGCGTCTGTTGGCTTTGCAATCTGCTGATTCGGTGTTTGCCGCTATTTCTGCCGAGGCTCCAGGTAGCTATTTGGGTGACTTGTGGCGTGCCCGCACCAACTCGGCTATGGACCCCGAAACGACTGAAGGTCTGGCAAAGCCTTATTACGAAAAAGTGGCCGAAATATTATTGGCCAAGAATGAACCGAGATATAATTCATCATTGATAGAATGTTATAGTTATTTAGGTTACTATTATTTGTTGAAAAGTGACTATCCTACATCGAAAGATTATTGGAATAGAATTTTGGCTATCGACCCTGAAAACGCCACTGCCAAAAAGGCGTTGGACGGCATCAAGTAGCAATAATTTTAGTTGTTTGTCGTGTTGGGAGGAGTGGAGATTGGTTCTTAGCTCCTCCTTTTTTATGCCCTGACTTGAAGTTGTTTACTTTTTTCTATTGACGGTTTCCGTGGCTACGCTCTGCCTGTCCGGAGACTGTGCGGCTGATGGGAAATAAAAAAAGGATAAACGTTGAATCTCAACCGTTTATCCTTATCTTAGTTGCGGAGGCTCGACTCGAACGAACGACCTTTGGGTTATGAGCCCAACGAGCTACCAACTGCTCCACTCCGCGATGTTTCTCTTTTGTGGCTGCAAAGGTACGGATATTATTTGAATATGCAAAGGAAATGCAGAATATTTTTAGGATATGGCGTACAGATATATGTAATAGATTGATAAATAAGTAAATAAAAAAGCCTTTGTTCGTGCCCGAAAATGTAGCATTTGTTAATAATATGCCCATTTGCTTGTAAGATATGGAGAAATGTCTTACTTTTGCTCAAATTATTAAGTAATGTGCAATTAATCTATGACCGTATCTAAGACAAAAGCTAAATTAGTGGATGTTGCTCGCCAACTTTTTGCGAAGATGGGTGTTGAGAATACCACTATGAATGATATCGCTCTCGCTTCGAAGAAAGGTAGGAGGACACTATATACCTACTTTAAGAGCAAGGAAGATATCTATATGGCTGTTGTTGAATCCGAACTCGATATACTCTCGGATATGATGAAGCGGGTGGTGGAGAAAGACATCTCGCCGGATGCCAAGATGATAGAGATGATATATACGCATTTGGACGCCGTGAAGGAGGTGGTCTATCGCAACGGGACGCTCCGGGCCAATTTCTTCCGCGATATTTGGCGCGTGGAGAAGGTGCGCAAGCGCTTTGATGCCAACGAGATTCAGCTTTTCAAGGAAGTGCTGCGGCAAGGCATCGAGAAAGGTGTATTCCAAATTGACGACATAGACATGACGGCCGAAATCATACATTACAGCGTGAAGGGCATCGAGGCGCCTTATATCCGCGGTCATGTGGGTGCCAATCTGGACGATGACATTCGCGACCGCTATGTGACTCGTCTGGTGCTGGGTGCCTTGGGCAAGAAGTAAAGTCGGGATGCAAGGAAAAAGGGCTGTTGACGGAGAATCCCGAAAAATAAGAACGGGGAAAACAAGAAACATAAATCATCAATTATAAATTAAAAAACAATTATGGGATTATTAGAAGGAAAAACTGCCATCGTAACCGGTGCCGCTCGTGGTATTGGTAAGGCTATTGCCTTGAAGTTTGCTCAAGAAGGAGCTAACATTGCATTCACTGACTTGGTGATTGACGAAAATGCTGAAGCTACTGCAAAAGAAATAGAAGCTTTGGGCGTGAAGGCCAAAGGATATGCCTCCAATGCCGCCAACTTTGAAGATACTGCCAAGGTGGTAGAAGCTATCCATGCCGACTTCGGCCGCATCGATATTCTGGTGAACAATGCCGGTATCACACGCGACGGCCTGATGATGCGCATGAGCGAACAGCAATGGGATATGGTTATCAACGTAAACCTGAAATCTGCTTTCAACTTCATCCATGCTTGTACGCCGATTATGATGCGTCAGAAAGCCGGAAGCATCATCAACATGGCTTCGGTGGTAGGTGTTCATGGAAATGCCGGACAGGCTAACTATGCAGCCTCCAAGGCCGGTCTGATAGCCTTAGCTAAGTCTATCGCACAGGAACTGGGCTCTCGTGGCATCCGTGCCAACGCCATTGCTCCGGGCTTCATCATGACTGCCATGACCGATGCTCTGTCCGACGAGGTGAAGGCTGAATGGTGCAAGAAGATTCCTTTGCGCCGTGGCGGTACACCTGAAGACGTGGCAAACATCGCTACTTTCCTGGCTTCCGATATGTCTTCTTACGTATCCGGTCAGGTAATTCAGGTAGATGGTGGTATGAATATGTAAAACCCAAAAAACAACTGTTGTGACTGTCGTTTACGAAGACAATCATATCATTATAGTCAATAAGACCGCTTCCGAGATTGTTCAGGGAGACAAGACGGGCGATACACCGCTTTCGGAGACTGTAAAGCAGTATCTGAAGGAGAAATATCAGAAGCCCGGCAATGTCTTTATCGGTGTCACCCACCGCCTGGACCGCCCCGTGAGCGGTCTTGTTGTGTTTGCCAAGACCAGCAAGGCACTGTCGCGACTGAACGAGATGTTCAAGAACAGCGAGGTGAAGAAGACTTATTGGGCCGTGGTGAAAGAGGCTCCGAAGGAACCGGAGGGCGAATTGGTGCACTATCTGGTGCGCAACGAAAAGCAGAACAAGAGTTATGCCTACGATGCGGAGAAGCCCGGCAGTAAGAAAGCCATTCTCCACTATCGGCTGATAGGGCATTCGCAGAACTACTATCTGCTGGAAGTAGATTTGAAGACTGGCCGTCATCACCAAATACGTTGTCAGTTGGCCAAGATGGGATGCCCCATCAAGGGAGACCTGAAGTATGGCTTCCCGCGTTCCAATCCGGACGGCAGCATCTGCCTTCATGCACGCCGTGTGCGCTTTGTGCATCCGGTGTCCAAGGAACTGATAGACGTAGAGGCACCGGTGCCGGACATGAATCCTTGGAGGGCTTTCTCTGAGGAGAATATCTGATGCAAAGAACGCAGGCAACGCAGAAAGCACGGTGGTTCGCAGAAGTCTAAAATAGTCTGCGTTCGTCCTGTGCTTATCGGCGTAGTCTGCGTTCTTCTTATATGCCGCTTATAGGCGAGGCTTCACGTATTTGTCGTCCGACGACGTGAAGTGCAATCCCGGTACCCCGCTTCTGTCGATGGGGAAGCTGATGGACTTGATGAGCGAATAGTCGTCGGCATTCAGCGCATAGTAATTGTCGGCATGGTCGGTCCGGACGCAAACCGTCCAGTCGAACATATTGCCGAAGATGCTGAATCCATCCGTTTCGGGGTTATACTCAACCTCGGTTTTAACCAATTCATACGTTTTGTTGTTCAGTACATAGAAGTGGTTCTCCACGTCGGTGAGGAAGCCCAGCGTCTTCCGATCCCTAAACTCGGTGAGGAAGAGGTGCTTTATGTTTACCTCCTTGGGCAACGCGATGGCACGCACATAGGGGCGCCCCTTGGTTTGCTTCAGGTGGAAGAGCTTTCCGCTGTTATCCACTATCAAGTAACCCTCGTCGTACTCCTTGCGGGTTGACGGGTTGCCGGCTATCAGACGTGCAGGAAACCGGAAGCCTTTCTTCTTCATGGCCTCGGTGAATTGCAGGCTCTTGTCCCCTTCGATGGAATTGGTCTTCATGTTGATGAACTCAATGTCTTGGTCCGTGATGCGGAAAACGTCTTCGGGCATTACCAAATCGACCCGTCCGGACATACTTTCCAACAGCGGATAGAGCTGTACTTTGGGGAGGTTGATGTCCGAAGCCGAAGAACGGAAATTGAAGTTCGTGTTCTGTACTTCACGCGGCGTGATGGCTATGCCTTGAATGGTGTCGGGGAAACGCTCGTCCGACATGAGCTGACGCATATAGAAGAAAGGCAGAATGCTGTCCGTCTGTTCCTGCGTATAGGTGTGGCCGGACTGGTCCTTGCGCACCATGCCTACTCCTTCCTCGTGGCCTATCGAGATGAAATCACCGGTGATGCTGCTGTACAGGGTGAACGGAGTTCTTGAAGCCTTGCCTGCAAAGAAAGCATAGCACCAAGGCAACTGCCAGATAAGCAGCAGGATGATGGTGATGCATAGGAATATCTTGCTAAAACGAATCATTGTGAATTCTAAATTTAAAATTTTAAATTATAAATTGTCCCTTATCAATTGCTAAT
>JAUNJD010000157.1 GCA_030523205.1 Bacteroides sp. | reverse complement strand
AACTTAAAAACTCAAAATATATGGCAACAGTTGACGATAAGAAGATTATTTTTTCCATGGTGGGGCTGAACAAGACCATTCAGCAGAACAACAAGCAAGTGCTGAAGAATATCTATCTCTCCTTCTTTTATGGGGCGAAGATCGGTATCATTGGTCTTAACGGGTCGGGTAAGTCCACCTTGTTGAAGATTATCGCCGGGTTGGATAAATCCTATCAGGGCGAAGTGGTGTTTTCGCCGGGCTATTCGGTGGGTTATTTGGCTCAGGAGCCCTATTTGGACCCTACAAAGACCGTGAAAGAGATTGTGATGGAAGGCGTGCAGCCCATTGTGGATGCGCTGACCGAATACGAAGAGATTAATCAGAAGTTCGGGCTCCCCGAATATTACGAAGACCCCGACAAGATGGACAAGCTGTTCACCCGTCAGGCCGAGTTGCAGGACATTATCGACGCCACTGACGCATGGAACCTGGACAGCAAGCTGGAGCGTGCCATGGATGCCCTGCGCTGCCCGCCAGAAGACCAACCGGTGGAGCACCTATCCGGTGGCGAACGCAGACGTGTGGCCTTGTGCCGCCTGTTGTTGCAGAAGCCCGATGTGCTGTTGCTCGATGAGCCTACCAACCATTTGGACGCTGAGTCCATCGACTGGCTGGAGCAACACTTGCAGCAGTACGAAGGCACGGTGATAGCCGTGACGCACGACCGCTACTTCCTCGACCACGTGGCCGGATGGATTCTGGAGTTGGACCGTGGCGAAGGCATCCCCTGGAAGGGCAACTATTCCAGCTGGCTGGAGCAGAAGACCAAGCGCATGGAGATGGAGGAAAAGACGGCCAGCAAGCGCCGCAAGACGCTGGAGCGCGAGTTGGAGTGGGTGCGTATGGCTCCCAAGGCTCGTCAGGCCAAGGGTAAGGCTCGTCTGAACTCGTACGACAAGTTGCTGAACGAAGATGTGAAGGAGAAGGAAGAGAAGCTGGAAATCTTCATCCCCAACGGTCCGCGTTTGGGCAACAAGGTCATCGAGGCTAAGCACGTGGCCAAGGCATACGGCGACAAACTGCTGTTCGACGACCTCAATTTCATGCTGCCGCCCAACGGCATTGTGGGCATCATCGGACCCAACGGAGCGGGCAAGACGACGCTCTTCCGCTTGATTATGGGGCTGGAGAAGGCCGACAAGGGTGAGTTTGAAGTAGGCGAGACGGTGAAGGTGGCCTATGTCGATCAGCAACACAAGGACATCGACCCGAACAAGAGCGTCTATCAGGTCATTTCCGGTGGCACGGAGCTGATACGCATGGGCGGACGCGACATTAATGCGCGTGCCTACCTGTCGCGCTTCAACTTCTCGGGAGCCGACCAAGAGAAGCTCTGCGGCGTGCTGTCCGGTGGCGAGCGCAACCGCCTGCACCTGGCTATGGCGTTGAAAGAAGAAGGCAACGTGCTTCTGCTCGACGAGCCTACCAACGATATTGACGTAAACACCCTGCGTGCCCTCGAAGAAGGTTTGGAGGACTTTGCCGGATGTGCCGTGGTCATCAGTCACGACCGTTGGTTCCTCGACCGCATCTGTACGCACATCTTAGCCTTTGAGGGAGATTCCAATGTGTTCTTCTTCGAAGGTTCGTATTCGGAGTACGAAGAAAACAAGCTGAAACGTCTGGGCAGGGAAGAGCCTACCCGTGTGCGCTATCGCAAGCTGATGAACGATTGAGGGGCAATTTGGATTTTAAATTAATGTGAACTCGATGGATTAGAGATTATTCTTTGAGGAAGAGCACATACTGTCATGCTGAGCATAGTCGAAGCATCTCTTCTCCCTGTAAACACAAAGGAGTACATTATTGAATAACTACTGAAAGGGGAGGAGATCCTTCGACAGGCTCAGGATGACAGACGCACCGGATCCTTGTTTGAATCTGAAAGTGAATAGAAATAATTTTGTAATAAACCGAAAGTCCTGCATACGTCATGTAGGACTTTTTTAATTTTAGATACATTTGAGAGGGTAGGTTGCTAAAAAAAGTAGTGTAATTGTAATATAAATCCAACTTTTATTAATTATATTTGCAACATCAAGCATTATTCGTGCTTAGTTAACACTATCTATCAATTAAAAGCAGATTTATGAGAAGAAATCTAATTCATTTTCTGTTAGTGGCTTTATTGTCGGTTTGTAGTTCCGCCGCATTTGGCCAGATTACAGTAAAAGGTCAGCTTGTTGACGAAGAAACAGGCGAACCGTTAGTAGGTGCCGCCGTCATGGTGGAAGGAACTTCACAAGGGTCAGTAACAGACATCGACGGTTACTTCAACCAAAGCGTTGGGAAGAACGCAACGTTGGTCTTCAAGTATGTAGGTTACAAAGACCTGACGAGAAAAATTACACAAAAAGGAAACACGGTTGACTTGGGGGTCATCCGGATGAAGGCGGATGCCGTGATGCTGGGCGATGTCGTGATTACATCGTCTATAGCCGTAGCCCGAAAGACACCGGTAGCCTTGTCGAGTGTGGACCCCGTATTCATTGAAGAAAAGCTGGGTACGCAGGAATTCCCCGAAGTGCTGAAGTCAACGCCGGGTGTACACGCCAACAAGCAAGGTGGTGGTTACGGTGACTCCGAAATCTACATGCGTGGATTCGACAACAGCAACATCGGTGTGATGATCAATGGTGTGCCGATGAACGATATGGAGTGGGGCGGCATCTATTGGTCCAACTGGGCCGGTCTGTCCGACGTGACCCGCAGTATGCAGACACAGCGTGGTCTGGGTGCCAGCAAGGTATCCATTCCTTCCGTAGGTGGTACAATCAATATTGTAACCAATGGTCTTGAAGCCAAGAAGGGTGGTAACATCGCTTATTCGATGGGTAACGACGGCATGAACAAAATTCTGTTCACCGTGTCCACCGGTCTCTCCCAGTCAGGTTGGGCTATGACGTTGCTGGGTGCCAAAACGTGGGGTGATGGCTACATCCAAGGAACCAGCTACACGGGTTACAACTACTTCTTGAATATCGCTAAGCGAATCAACGACAATCATCAGTTGTCTTTCACTGTATTCGGTGCCCCGCAGGAACATGACCAACGTTCCAACTCTTACGGCGGTTTGACCATTGCCGATTGGAAGATGGTAGAACAAGTGTATGGCGTGAAAGATTATAAGTACAATGCTACCTTCGGTTATCGTGCCAACGGACAGGCTTACAACAGTGCACACAACGTATATCACAAGCCGCAAATCAGCTTGAACCATCAGTGGCAGATTGATGAGAAATCTTCATTGAGCACTTCACTTTACGTCTCTATTGGCCGTGGTTATGGAAACTCCGGACAAGGTAACAGTGAGTTCTCCAGCTACAGTTACTCTTCTTGGCGTGGTGCTTACAAAGGTACACTCTACGATACATTCCGCAACAGCGACGGAACGTTCGACTATGCGGCCATCGAGGAAATCAATGCCAACAGCGAATATGGTTCGGCTTTGATCATGTCTAAGTCGAAGAACTACCACAACTGGTATGGTTTGCTTTCTACTTATACTACGAAGTTCGGAGAGAACATCGACTTTTACGGTGGTATCGACTTCCGTTATTATAAAGGTACGCATACCAACGAAATCACTGACTTGTTTGGGGGTGCATACTATTTGGATACAGAAAGAGCTGATGTGCTTGCCGCAAACAACTCTGCTGCTGCCGATGCAAGCTGGAAGTATGAAAAACTGGGTGTGGGCGACGTGGTTTATCGCGACTACGATGGTCATGTGATGCAAGAAGGTGTATTCTTCCAGGGTGAATACAACAAGGATAAACTTTCAGCTTTCGTTGCCGGTTCTGTATCGAACACAGGCTATTGGCGTTACGACCGCTTCTACTATGACAAGGAGCATGCCAAGTCTAATACAGTCAACTTCATGGGCTTTACCGTAAAAGGTGGTGCCAACTACAATCTGAACGATTATCACAACGTATTTGCCAACGTAGGTTACATCAGCCGTGCGCCGAAGTTCTCCTACGGAGCATTCATGTCATCAACCACCAGCAACTTGACCAACAAGGATGCCGTAAACGAAAAGATTTTCTCGGCTGAATTGGGTTACGGTTTCCACAATCCTTGGGCTACGGTGAACGTCAACCTCTACTATACGAAGTGGATGGACAAGACCATGACTAACTCTACTACTTTGTCTAATCAAGAGACCGGTTATATCAACTTGTCTGGTGTAGACGCCCTCCACAAAGGTGGTGAATTGGAAATCAAACTGAAGCCCTTGCATTGGTTGGAACTGACCGGTATGTTCTCCTACGGAGATTGGAAGTGGGATAGCAGCGCCAAGGGTTATTACTACAATGGTCAGGAGCAACCCGTCAACGAAGTCGGTAATGTGGTTGAAGCCGGTTCTGATAGCCACGCTTGGAGTGTCATCAACCTGAAGGGCATTCGCGTAGGTGGTTCTGCTCAGACTACGGCAGCCATTGGCGCCAACATCAACATCAGCAAGGATTTGCGCGTCGGTGCAGATTGGACTTACTACGGACGCAACTATGCCTACTACGTAGTAGACGGTACGCTACTGGATATTAATGAAGAGAACACCACCAGTCAGCCTTGGAAGATTCCGGCAGCCAGCCAAATCGACGTGAACGCTTCTTACAAGTTCAAGATTGGCGGTCTGAATGCCACGCTTTCTGGAAACGTCAACAACCTGTTGAACTACTACTACATATCGAAAGCATGGAATCCTTCGAGTGGAACTGCCACGCAAGACAATGTATATGTATTCTATAGCTTCGGACGTACCTATAGCGTTCGCTTAAAAGTTAATTTCTAATTGACTAAACCGGAAAAAGAATATGAAAAAGAAATATTTAATAGCTTCAATGGCATTGCTAGCTTTCTTGGGAGCTTGTAATGACGACTACAACGATCAATTTGACATTGATTCAGCGATCACTGATGTGAAGAACATCACATACACCCTGACGACATCCGACTATGGTTCGATTGCGGCCAACTCTACGAACCAAGAGCTGGCTCTGTCCAAGGATCCCGAAAACGGCACATACGTAACGGCTTTGAACGAATTGAGCACCAACCGCTACTTCACGGACCTCATTCCTGCCGAAGACTATATCCCGGCTTTCCTTGCTGCCAAGTATCCCAATGCGGATTCAGGATCCAATTTCACCATTACGTACAACCTATATCAGGAGCCTTCCGACTATCTGTCGGACTTCTCTTCCGTTTCGTCGTACACGTTGACAAGCAGCGACTATACGACGGTTTGGGGTGATAACATCAAGGCTTCTTATTTGGCACCCTCTACGCTTTCCGACATTCCTTCTATCTTGGCATCGAACGTTTCGGGTGCATCCGAAGGTGATATAATGGTCGTGAACTATGCTTATTCCGACCAAGAGCCGAGTTCAGGCGGTGGTAGTGCGTCCACTACCGAACCCACTTGGACAGAAGTAGGCTTCTTGACTCGCTCTGCCGGTACGAACTGGAACTTTGTCAATGTAGGTCCGGTCAGCATAGCCGACTATGTCGGTGAGACCGTCAACATCGGCTTCAAGTACACCAGCACCACTTCGAGTGGCGCCACTTGGGAGTTGAAGAACTTCAAAGTGATGGATAATATTTACCAAGATGTATATGTCTTTGCTTTACAAGAAGACGGCACATACGAACAAACCACCTCGTTTAGCGGAGCAGGCAGCTACGTATTCGTTGCCATGGGTGCCGATGGTCAGTATTATCCGTTCGGTCGTCCGAGTAGCGACACAGCTAACTATGGATATCTGTACCCCGATCCTATTACGGTGACCGATGGCGCTATCACGGCAGCAGATGCCGCCGACTACGTCATTACGGTAGCCGCTACCGATGCAGGCTATACGATGCAGAACGCTATCAACAGATACATTTACATGAGCACGAGCGGTAGCTACAATAGCTTCAACTTCTCTGATGCCGTAGGTACATCCGGATACGATTGGACAATAACCGCCGCTTACAACACGGGACTCTTCAACATCACCAATGTCGCCACGAGCAAGACGGTGAAGATGAACTACTACAACGGTAGCTATTCGTATGGTTGCTATCCCTCTTCTACGGTAGAAGGTCATGTACTTTACGAAAACGCCATGTCGGATGATAGCGATTTCAGCATTTACGATATCGACATTTCTTCTCTGAGCTACGTATGGAAATATGATTCAAGCTACAAGTGTTGGAAAGGCTCGGCATACGCCAACTCTACCTACTATGCCACTGAGTCTTATCTGGTATCTCCGGCCATCGAGATTGCTGAAGATGCTACCCTGCCCCACTTCACCGTGGACGAAGCATTCCGATATGGTTCTGCCGATGACATAACCGTTTGGGTATCTACCGACTTCTCAACCAGCAGCGCTGCTTCAGCAAGCGTAATGTCTCTGCAAGCCGCTTCCACTCGCGCCGCCGCTTCCAACAATGCAGCCGGTGTATATGTATACGATGGTTCTTCTTGGACGGAATACACTTCGGACGAAGCTGCTATCACGGCTATCGACGAAACCGTTTATACTGCCTTGAACGCAAGCTATATCGCATCGCCCGAAACGACTTTGCCCATCTATCTAAGCGAACAATATCCGTATGCTGCCGCAGAAGATAAGGTAGGTGTCGTTTACTACGCATCCGAATCGGCATTGACCATCGATGAATATACATTCGATGGCAGCGCATGGGCTGAAACTCCGAGCAGCACAGAAGAGACCATGACGTTTGCTCAAAGCGATTCGGGCATCAACGCCAATTTGAGCACTTATCTCAGTGTAGACTTTACCGGAAACAACGACGGCGGATTCACCACTCAGGATATCTTGTTGGACGGATTGACATACGTATGGGCCACAACCGCCAGCTACGGTTGGAAGGCAAGTGCTTACGTGAGCGGCAATAAAACTTCCGAAAGTTGGCTCGTTTCTCCGGCAATCAAGCTTACGAGAGCTACGGCACCGGTGATGAATTTCACCCACGTACACCAATACGTTTCAACCGGCGAGAACACCGACTACTTGAATCTGATGATTTCTAACAACTACTCCGGCGATGTGACTACAGCAACGTGGACTACACTCGAAATCCCCAATTGGGCTACAGGTGCAAGCGGAGACTGGACATTTGTAGATAGCGGTGAAATCGACCTCAAGGATTATGTAGGCTCTACGGTTTACATCGCATTCAAATATGTAAGTTCATCCGCTGCTGCTCCGACATGGGAAATTAAAGACATCACCATCAAGGAAGCCGAAGGGGATGACTCCGAAGAAGATAGTGCCGAGTAATCTCCGCTTCGCGAAACACACGAATAACGAGATATACCAATAACCCGAACAAGAGCAGGACACTTGTTGTTTACGATGTCCTGCTCTTTTCTTTCTTATTTAGAAAAACAAACCAATGCTTATATCATTATGAGAATTTTAAAGAACAATATACTTTGGCTGCTTGTCGTGGTATGCGGATTGGCAGCTTGTGAAGATGCCAATGAAATAGTCAACGGTTATTATGAAACTACCGATGACAACTCTACCGTAGTCGTACTGAAGGGCTACGTCAGCTCCTCGGAAGGATTCAGCATTTGTACGCCCGATGGGTGTGACTATCCGTTCTACATTGTAGAACAGCAGTTCTACGGAGAGAAATATGAGTTTGCCGAAGGCACCGCTACACGTCTGGATGCCATGTCGGGCGTGCCTAGCACTTGGGTAAAGACGGTAGATATTGCAGAGAATGCTACGTACTGGGCAAAGTATAGCAGCATGACGACGTATGTATATATCAAGTTCCGTGTGGCACTGATTGAAGGCAACGACGTGACGATTGAGTATGTAGTAGATAGCTCGGAAGCACGCCCCAACACCAATGCCAACTCTTCGGCCACCGCCTACGCCACTAACTGGGAAATGCCGGCCTTGAATGCAGACAACTACTTCGTGGCGCATACCGTAAGCGTGAGCAGCGGCGACGTGCTGAACTACAGCCTTGAATGGAACAGCAGCATGAAGCACGCCGAATGGGTGGCCTTCTCGTTCGACGAGACAACTTGCCAGGACGTAACAAGCCGCACCGATGCGTGGGATGTTGACCCCTTGCTGCCGTCGGATATGCAGACAAATAACTCTTATCATACGAACGATGGTTTCGACCGTGGTCACCTTTGTGCCAGCGAAGACCGTGTGTGGTCGGTAGATGCCAACGAACAGACGTTCTACTTTAGCAATATGTCTCCGCAGATAGGAACTTTCAACCAGAACTTCTGGGCTGACCTGGAGACTCAGGTACGCACATGGGGACGTGCCATCCCCTCTACCTACGACAAGGTATATGTGGCCAAGGGTGGTACGCTGAACAATCTGCTTAAGGGCTTTACCGGTATGACAAGAGCATCTGATGGCCAGTACCCGACCACCGATGAGAATGGTTTCACCACCAAAGGTTTGGCTTGCCCGGCATACTACTTCATGGCTATTCTTTCCGAAAAGGACGGCGATTACAATGCCATCGCCTTCTTGGTTCCGCATAGCGAAGACCTGCCCAAAGAACCTACTACCGCCGAATTGCAGGAATACGTAGTGACAATCGACAGCCTTGAAACCTTCACCGGCCTTGATTTCTTCTGCAACCTGCCGGATGACTTGGAGACGGAAGTAGAAAGCGCAGTGGATCTTTCGGCCTGGGCTTGGTAAAAAATGCCCTTAGCCGAATAGGCTTCTCATTATAAAGAGGCTAAATGATACTTTATGGATAGGTGTCATTTAGCCTCTTTTCTATGAAATCGCTTATATACGTTTGTTAGGAAAATCATAAATTAGCCATTCTTTCTTGTCTTTCTCACATTCTTTTACTTTCTTTGCATAACAATAAATGACTATAGATATGAAATCTACATTAGAGTATATGGATATTCTCCGTCAGTATTTTAAGACTACTGCGAGGCAATATGGGGTAACTAAGATGGCAATCTTCGGTTCTGTTGCTCGGAATGAACAGCAAGAGGGTAGTGATGTGGACGTAATATATGAAGGCACTCCCAATATATTGCT
Source organism: Bacteroides sp. (assembly GCA_030523205.1). GTDB lineage: Bacteria > Bacteroidota > Bacteroidia > Bacteroidales > Bacteroidaceae > Bacteroides. The sequence goes on along the minus strand of JAUNJD010000157.1, from coordinate 305 downwards.
ACGTATCCGAATGAAATCGGATCTCGAAAAGCTGTTTGGCTGTAAGGTGGATATTGTCCGTATGCGAAAGCAATTGTTAGGTTCTGCTTTTAGTGAAGAAATAGAAAAAGATTTGTTGTATGTATAACGAGGTGCGTGTTTATTCTATGTTGACGAGAATTGAAGAAGCAATCCGACTTATTCAAGGTCAGACACAGCACTTTCAATCACCGGATGACTTTTTATGCTCTTCTACAGGGATGTTTACATTGGGAGGCGTGTGTATGCAATTGATATTAATCGGTGAAAATGTAAAGATTCTGATG
>JAUNJD010000388.1 GCA_030523205.1 Bacteroides sp. | reverse complement strand
CGTTTTATTATACGTTATTATTATACGTTGAACAGCAACATCAGGTTCAGCACCGTTACAACACCCGCTATGGCATAGAGCACGCACGTGCTCCATGTGCTGTTGACGTAGGGTCCCATGACGCGCCGCGAAGAAGTGAGGCTGACTTGCAGAAACACCGTGAAGGGCAACTGTATGCTCAGCACCATCTGCGAAATCAGCAGCCCCTTGAAGGGATCGCCGATAAAGAAAATCAGCAGAAGGGCAAGCCCCAACGAAAGGACTACCCCTACCTGCGAGTGGCTGTCCTTGATGTGGTAGGACTCCCCGAATATGCCGGCAAAGATAGAGCCTGCCGCCATGCCGCTAGTGATGGTGGAAGAAATGCCAGCCATCAGCAAGGCCAACGCAAAGACAATGCCTGCCCCGTTCCCCAGCAAAGGTTCCAGCAACGACTTGGCCTGCTGCAATTCCTCCACGGGTATCCCTCCCTTGAAGAAGGTAGCGGCAGCCAGCAGAATCATGGCACTGTTGATGGCCCACCCCACAATCATGGAGAACAGCGTATCAAACAGTTCGTACTTCAGCATTTTACGGATAGAGGCGTCGTCTTGCTTGTTGTACTCGTGGCTCTGTATCACCTCCGAGTGCAGAAACAGATTGTGGGGCATCACCACAGCCCCCAACACGCTCATCACAATGAGCATACTGCCTTCGGGCAGAGAGGGAGTCACCCACGCCTGCGCCGCCACCGGCCAGTCTATCTTCACCAAGAAAAGTTCGTAGATAAAAGACAACCCGATGACAGACACAAAAGCGATGATGGCCCGTTCAATCTTCTTGTACGAATTGGTAAAGAGCATGACGAAGACAAACGCCGTGGTCAGCACCGCTCCCCATACAATGGGAATATCGAACAGCATCTGCAAGGCAATAGCCCCTCCCAATATCTCGGCCAGCGATGTAGAGATGGAGGCCAGCACAGCCGTGCCCAGTATGGGACGCGACACCCACTTAGGCGTATATTTCGTGGCAGCCTCGGACAGACACAGACCGGTCACGATGCCCAGATGCGCCACATTGTGCTGAAGAATGATGAGCATGATGGTGGACAACGTCACCACCCACAGAAGCGAATAGCCGAATTCAGACCCCGCCGCAAAATTGGAGGCCCAATTGCCCGGGTCGATGAATCCTACCGTCACCAGCATACCGGGTCCGATGTATTTAAAGATATCCAGACCGCCCAAGTATCGCTTGTGGTCCTTCCGCTTCAAGTCTTTGAGTATATTCTTCATAATGCTTGTTCCAAATCGTTCGGTCATCCTTTTCCGGATGCACTTTCGCTTTTCGAGAGCGTAAAAGTACAAATAAAAACAATTATGCCATGCATTCGGTTCAAAAAGATTCCGGAAGCAACCACGTGGAGGTTTGCCAAATTACCGCATTGCCACGTTGCCATGTTGCCACGTTGCCACACCCCCATGTCGTGGCAACGAGAAAGAAGGAATTGCTCCGTACC
>JAUNJD010000156.1 GCA_030523205.1 Bacteroides sp. | reverse complement strand
TAAAGACTTAAAAACTTAAGAACTCAATATTTGATGTTGTCAATCAGACGGACTTCTCCGCAGAACACCGTAATGCAACCCACGGCATAAGCAGTGTCAGCCCAATTGGCAATCTTCTGCAACGTGTTGCCGTCCACCAGTTCGAAGTATTCCAAACGCAGGCCCGGAGCGGCTGCAATGGCATCTTCAACGAACTTCTGCGTCTCGGCTACCGTATGTGAGGCTGCAAAGGTACGACTTTCAAACAAAGTCTGCGAAATTTTTAAGGCATTTTTGCGTTCTTCAGCCGATAAACGGGCATTACGGCTGCTCAAAGCCAAGCCGTCGGCCTCGCGGACAATGGGACAGCCCACAATCTGCAAGGGGAACTTCATCTGACGAACCATCTCGCGGATGATGGCCAGCTGCTGAAAATCCTTCTCACCGAAGTAAGCACGGTCGGGCTTAACAGCATCGAACAACTTGCTCACAATCTGACAGACACCGTTGAAGTGTCCCGGGCGGAAAGCCCCTTCCATCACCGTATCAAGCGGAGCATAGCTGAAGTGACGGGTATCCGGCTCCGGATACATCTCCTCTACCGACGGAGCAAAGGCAAACGCCGCACCGCAATCCTCCAGCAGACAACAATCGGCCTCCAACGTACGAGGATACTTCACCAAGTCGTTTTTGTCGTTAAACTGCGTCGGATTTACAAAAACACTAACCACCGCTGCATCATTCTCGGCAACGCAACGTTTTACCAGTGAAGCATGACCGGCATGCAAGGCACCCATTGTGGGAACCAGTCCCACCGTTTTTCCTTGGGCTCTCAAAGCCGAAAGTTCAGCTTGCAAGTCCTTGATAGTATGTACTATTTTCATCTTTATAAAGATATATAATAACTTTAGTTGTTAGAAAAAGCGGTGCAAAATAAACCATTATTTACCACATAAAGAAACAATATCGCAAATTAATGAAAAACTTTTCACGAAACGGGATATTTAACCTACCTCATTCACCACTGAATTACAAGCAGTTAACAAAACATAAGGAATTATAGAAGCCACTTTTTTGCTAAATTGACCAATTTTTTTTATATCTTTGCAAAATAATTGAGAACATTGTTATTATGACAAAGGCGAACAAGGTTTTATTTATAACACAAGAGATTACCCCCTACGTTTCAGAATCTGAAATGTCACTTGTTGGCAGGAATTTACCTCAGGCTATTCAAGAAAGAGGCAGAGAAATCAGAACATTCATGCCTAAGTGGGGAAATATCAACGAGCGCAGAAACCAGCTGCACGAAGTGATACGCCTCTCCGGGATGAATCTTATCATCGACGATACCGACCATCCGCTCATCATCAAGGTTGCCTCCATACAATCGGCTCGTATGCAGGTGTACTTCATCGACAACGATGACTATTTCCAGAACCGCTTGCAGGCAACAGACGAGAACGGAGTGGAATACGAAGACAACGATGCACGTACCATCTTCTATGCCCGCGGTGTATTGGAGACGGTAAAGAAACTGCGTTGGTGCCCCGACGTGATTCACTGCCACGGTTGGATAACCGCATTGGCCCCGCTCTACATCAAGAAAGCATACAAGGACGAACCTTCCTTCAGAGATGCCAAGGTGGTATTCTCGCTTTATGAAGAAGACTTCAAGCAACCGTTTCATGCCGACTATCCCACCAAGCTGATGCTGAAAGGTATTGCCAAGAAAGACTTGGCAGGCCTGAAAGACCCCATCACCTACACTACCCTTTGCAAATTGGCCATCGACTTTTCCGACGGCATCATCCAGCAGAGCGAGCACGTCAACGAAGAAGTGTTGGAATATGCCCGCCAAACGGGAAAGCCGTTACTGGAATACCAAGCTCCGGAAAACTTTGCCGATGCCTGCAACGAATTCTACGACAAGGTGTGGGCAGCCGGACAAGAATAAAAACACTTATAGACAGCTATAAACCCTTTCCGGAAGATGTGTCAAAGAAGGACACAAGCCAATAGGCAACCCTGCTTTTTTGGCACATCTTCCCATCTACACTATGAAAGCCAAATGCATTGGCATATTACTCGTGGCATTCCTGACGCTTATCGGATGCGACAGCAACACCGGAACCTTAGGAATGGACGCACTCCTCGAACTGAGCACCCAGTCCGGAGATGCGGCGATATTCAACGTGACCTCGCGGTCGGTCAATGCAGCCAATGTTTACTCCAAAGCCAACATCGGTTACTTAGGCAAGCTCAACAACGAGACTGGTTACTTTGAATCCAGCTTTATCGGAGAGCTAAGGTGCAAAGATAACTTCACATTTCCCGACGTATATCAGGAGAATGCCAATGGTACAGGAGCTACCGGCATCATGGCTGGTGACTCGGTTGTATCCACCCGATTGGTGCTGTATTACTCCTCTTGGCTGGGCGACTCTCTAAATGCCTGCCGAATGAGTGTATATGAACTGAACGATGAATGGCTGACAGACAGGATAGAGCCCAACCACTATCGTTACTCTCACTTCGACGCATCAAAATACTACAATGCAAGTGACCTACTGGGCCGAAGGGCCTACACTGCCTACGACGTTTCAGTGCCCGACTCCGTTAGGCAGGCCACCGATGACTGCGAATCCTGCATCGCCTTCCGGCTGGACAACGCACGCGGCAATGAAATCCTGAAAGCTGCCCGACAGCTGGAGAACGGTTTCCCCGATGCCGAATACTTCATTAACCACGTATTCAAAGGCATATACGCCAAAAATGATTTTGGCGACGGTCTCATACTCTGCATCAACCGTGTGGACTTACAGATGCAGTTCCGCTTCCATTATGTTGATGAAGAGACCGGCTTGGCCCTAAAGAAAACTACGGACGATTCGCATGGCAAGGCCGGCAGCGATTCACTTTACAGCGAAAGAATCGTCCTTGCCTCCACGCAAAACATACTCCCATAACAACACTCAACTTTGTCCGAGAGCCAAAAATATAAGCTTTCAACCAATCCATGTCTAAAAGAAAATACATCACGAGTTCTCGTACAACCTCCGTATATCAACAAAAAAGTCTCCCGTTCTGAGAACAAAACGGGAGACTTTCATTAAAAATCAAAAACCACCACTTTTATTAGCTTTCTTTCTTTTCTGCGGCTTTCTTAGTTGTTTTCTTAGGAGCTTTCTCGGCAGCAGGTTTAGCAGCCTTATCCAGCTTGGCCTGCAACTTATCCACTTCCTTGTGCAACTCTTCAATCTCGTTGCCCTGATTCTTGATGGTAGTCAGCAAGGCATTCAGCTCTTCGTTGTCAATGTCAACCGGATAGAGTGAATCTACTCGTCTGATGAAGTCGCCCAAAATGTTCATATAGTTGGTAAACGCATCGTAGGGAGATTCGTAGATACCACGGTTCAGCGAAATGGCAGTGTTCTTCGTCGTCATGAAACGGAAATTATTGCTTGCCTGCAAGTAGTCCCAGTCTTGCTTTATGCGACGGTCATCGCAGAGGTGTACACGCTCGGCAACACTATACAGCTTGTTGAAGGCTTCGCGTTGCATGGCGTTACCCAGCCAGCAGCTTGTATCCCTTTCTTCGTCCACCCAAGAAATCGGATAGGGAACATCCAACTGAGATACAGACTTCAGCTTTGTGACAACTTCGCTCGGCGTAGAGAAGGTGATGCCCTTTTCCTTGGCACAGTTGGGCAAAGCCTTCAGGAATTCCAGAACGTTGGAAGACAGCGGCTGAGACATACCCAAAGCACAGAGTTCCATGAAGATGTTCACCACTTGTTCCTCCTGCGGCAGCGCGTCAATCCAGCTGATGTACTTGTCAGCAAACAGCGGATATTCGTTCCACTCAGAGTTGGAGAAACGCAGGCTGATGTCATCAGACAGCTTAACGTCGCGCAACAGCAACTTCAGGTTCGGATTCATGTTGCAATGATATACATAGTGCGGACTCTTCCAGCCCAGGATGTACTTGGCACCTTCGGTCAGCATACCCTTGAAGCCCATGCTAGCTACGATGGCACCAATCTCGTCGTTGTAAATCAAGCTGGAGTTACGGAACACTTTCGGAGCCTTGCCAAACATCTGTTTCATCTTGTCACTCTGACGCTTCACTTCTTCGCGGAAGCAGTCTTCGTTGGCCAGTGCGGAAAGGCCGTGCGAATAAGGCTCAGCCAGGAATTCGCAGCAGCCGGTGTCGTTCAGCTGATGCAGCAAGTCGATAACGGCGGGAGCATGGATTTCCAGCTGTTCCAGTGCAACACCCGATATGGAGAGAGCCACCTTGAAAGCGCCTCCCGAATTTTTAGCCATGTCAATCAGTGCGCTCAATGCAGGGATGTAAGAGCGTTCGGCCACCTCATTGATGCTGATTTCGTTGATGTAATCATCGTAGTAGTAGTGGTCGTTACCAATATCAAAGAAACGATAACGTTTCAGATGGATGATTTGATGTATTTCAAAGTAAAGACAGATAGTTCTCATTTCTATATTATTATTTTGTTATTTACCATAGTTTCTTAGCACATCTTCGTAAAGAGCACGGATTCTCCAGCCCACTTTTTCCCAAGTAATTCCGTCCACTTCCTTCTTTCCTTCTTCCTGAAGATACTGGAACAAAGAAGGATAGTTACAGATAGCATAGATGGCATCAGCCATTGCATGGATATCCCAGTAGTCGGTCTTGATAACCTTGTCAAGAATCTCACCACAACCGGATTGCTTCGAGATGATGGAAGGCGTTCCGCACTGCATAGCCTCTAGCGGAGCTATACCGAAAGGCTCGGAAACGGAAGGCATCACAAATACGTCGCTATCCTTATAAACCTCGTACACCTGCTTGCCCTTCATGAATCCCGGGAAGTGGAAGCGGTCGGCAATGCCGCGCTCAGCCGCCAGGTTAATCATGGCATTCAGCATATCGCCCGAACCGGCCATGACAAACCGGATGTTACGGGTGCGCTTCAGCACCAGTGCAGCAGCTTCTACAAAATATTCCGGTCCCTTCTGCATGGTGATACGTCCGAGGAAGGTCACCACCTTCTCCTTCGAATGGTCCGGACGAGGGATGTCCTGATATTCCTGCGAAAGTGGATACACCGCATTGTGCATGGCAAATACCTTGCGCGGATCCTGATGATACTCGTTGATGACCGTGCGGCGCGTCAACTCGGACACACACATGATGCAGTCAGCATAGTCCATACCGTTCTTCTCGATGGAATAGACCGTGGGGTTCACCTTTCCGCGCGAACGGTCGAAGTCGGTAGCGTGCACATGGATGCAGAGCGGCTTCCCGCTTGCCATCTTGGCATGTACACCCGCCGGATACGTCAGCCAGTCGTGGGCATGGATTATATCGAACTGTTCCTTACGTGCCACGACACCCGCGATGATGGAGAAGTTGTTAATCTCCTCGTGCAAGTTTCCGGGATAACCGCCGGCAAACTCCATGCAGCCGAGATCGTTGACGTGCATATAAGAAAAATCTGCGTAAAGATGGTCGCGATAAGCATAATAGTCCTCCGGGCTCATCTGTCCGTACAGGCGCGATTTCAGGTAGTTGTAGTCAGGGTCACGCCATACGATGGGCACTTGGTTCATGCCCACTATTTTCAGGAAGTTTTCCTCTTCGCCCGAAGGTCTCGGCAAACAAAAGATAGTCTCTACATCACCCTGCAGGCTCATGCCTTTCGTTATTCCGTACGAAGCAACAGCAAGACCACCGTATATTTTGGGAGGAAATTCCCAACCAAACATTAAAACTCTCATTTCTTCTCCTCCTCGTATGAGTTATACTTAGACAATAACTTCAATATCCGCAATATCTCGGCCACATTCATGGCGAAGGACACTGCGCCACGTCCGGTAAACGGCGGGTTGCCGTCGAACAGTTCAGGCAGCGTACCGATGCAATGACAAGTCATTTCATCTTCCATGCCAATCAGGTAGCGCTCTACGAAGGAGAGGCCGCTCATCTTGTAGATGCGCAGATAGGCCTCCATATAGAAGCCCAACAGCCACGGCCATGCCGTACCTTGATGATAGGCATAATCGCGCTGGGTCTGCGGACCTACATAGTAAGGATTGTAGCCACCGCTCTTCGGGCTGAGTGTACGCAGGCCCTTAGGCGTAAGCAATTCCTTGGTCACGATGTCCAGCACCTGCTTCTTCTGCGAGCGATCCAGAGGAGAATAGTCGAAGGCGACGGCAAATATCATGTTGGGTCTTACACTCCAGTCCATCATATAGCCATCTACGTAGTCGAACAGGTATCCGTATTCGTTGCGGAACACTTCTACGAACGACTTGCCCGTCACTTCGGCCTGTGCGTCCAGACGGTCGGCCAGCGTGATATTGCCTTCTTCACGTACCAAGTCGGCCACGAAACGCAGTGCGTTATACCACAAGGCGTTAATCTCTACGATATAACCCGTACGCGGAATCACCGGACGTCCGTTGGCTGTAGAGTTCATCCACGTCACGGCCTTGTCGCGTCCGTTGGCATAGAGCAGTCCGTTGTCGTGCAGGAAGAGGTTGTCATGCTTGCGGCCATGTATATACACCATGATGGCTTCCAGCAACTTGCCATACTTCTCGCGACACTGTGCCCGCGAGGTATCCTTGGCATATTGCTGCAAGGTCCACACAGCCCACAGCAGCACATCGGGGTGCTCCATTTCATAAATCTTATAGGTAGAGGGTTCGCCGTTGATGTATTCGAAGATGGCTTTCTCGGCAGTCTTCATCACATCTTCAAACTCGTCGCGTTCGCCGATGGAGAGTGTCAGGCCGGGCAAAGATATAAACAGGTCGCGTGCACGGCATTTGAACCAAGGATAACCGGCCAGTACATAATGTTCGTCTCCCTGTTTGTTGTGGAACTGATGTGCCGAGTTCACCATACAGTGATAGAAGCTGTCGCGCGGAGTGCGGTCGGCCACTTCGGCCTCGAAGGTCTGTTTCAGTCTGCGTGTAGAAGTTTCGGTAACGCCTGCCGAGAATACGATGCTTTCTCCCTTCTTGATGTCCACCTCGAAGTATCCGGGTACATACAAGTCTTCGTTGAAGTCGTATCCGCGTTCCTGCTCCTTGGAGTATTCGATGCCTCGATACCAATCAGGCTGGAAGTGGAATTCGTTCTTCTTGTTGAGCTGCATGAAGAGTTCCGGATAGCCGGGATACATACACGTCTTGATGCCGTTCTCTACCAGCTGATAGTCGCGGCTGGCCTGCGCATTCTCATGCGTATATTCGCGCACGCTGCGGAATGCCAGGAAGGGGCGGAAGCGAAGTGTGGTTGCCGAATGGGCATCTACCAAGGTGTAGCGAATCAGGATTCGGTTTTCATGGTGTACAAAAATCTTTTCTTTACGGAGGATAACGCCTCCCACACGATACGTCGTTGCCGGAATGTGTTCGCAGTCAAACTCGCGGATGTACTTATGCCCGTTGGGGCTATAGTGGTTTCCTTGATATTTGTGCAACCCCAAGTTAAACTCCGCACCATGCTGAATTACCGTTTCATCCAAAGAAGACAGCAGCACATGGTTCTCATCATCCAAGTTGGGGACCGGAATCACCAACAGACCATGATATTTGCGTGTGTTACAATCTACAATAGTTGTACAATGATAAGCGCCCGATTTGTTCGTCCGGAGTATCTCCCTTGGCAGAGACTCTTCCAGATTAATCATCAAGGTCTTGTCAAATCGTAAATAACTCATAGTTGTGCATTATTTTAAAGGTTAATTATACAGGTAATATTAAGCTACAACACGCGTAGCAATGCCCAAAAGTACAAATTTAAGCCTACAAACAAAATAAAAAGTCAGCTTTTTTTCGGATTTTATCTAAATTATCAGTAGTATTGTGGAAAAATTGCATTTATTATACGGAAATATGAAGCATGATGCACGCAGAATAGTGCTGGCGGCGATTATACCGCTGTTTCTATTATTTGTCTTGTACATTCTGAAGATTTTAGAAATAGGAATGGATTGGGACTTCACCCGCCTGGGAGTATACCCGCGCGAGCAGCGTGGAGTATTCGGCATTTTTGCCCATCCGCTAGTGCACGGCAGCTTCAGGCATCTGCTGGCCAACAGCCTCCCGTTACTGTTTCTGTCGTGGTGTTTGTTCTATTTCTACCGGCAGATTGCTCCCTACATTCTGTTCATCATCTGGATAGGCTGCGGCCTGCTCACCTTCTTGATAGGCAAACCGGGATGGCACATCGGAGCCAGCGGCATCATCTATGGGCTGGCCTTTTTCCTCTTCTTCAGCGGACTGCTGCGGAAGCACGTGCCGCTCATAGCCATATCGCTGCTGATAACCTTTCTGTACGGCGGACTGATATGGAACATGCTGCCCCAGTTTGCCAAGATTACCACCTCGTGGGAGGGGCATCTCAGCGGTGCCATTGCCGGAACGCTCTGCGCCTTCGCCTTCGTGAAGCACGGGCCGCAACGTCCCGACCCGTTTGCTGACGAGGAGGAAGAGGAAGAAGAAAACGAGGAAAAGAGAGAAGAGGAAAATCAACCGCCCCACCCCGATATACCTACCGAAACCGAAAAGACAGCAAGTCTGCCCTTACACCGTAGCGAGCAGCAACGTGATGTTAGTCATGAACAACTTGACGGCAATAGCCAGCAAGATGATGCCGAAGAACTTGCGGATGATGTAGATGCCACCCTTACCCAGCAAACGCTCCACACGCCCCGTCAGCCGAACAACCACATACACCCATATCATGTTTAGTATCAACGCAATCACGATATTGATACTGGCATACTCAGCACGCAGTGAAAGCAACGTAGTGAAAGCACCCGCTCCCGCCAAAAGCGGAAACACCAACGGTACCAACGTAGCCTCCTTGATGGGCCCTTGGTTCTTGAATATCTCCACGTCCAAAAGCATCTCCAGCGACAGCAGGAAGATGACAAATGCACCTGCCACGGCAAACGACTCTATATCTACGTGAAACAGTTTCAACAACATATCGCCGGCATAGAAAAAGCCCACCAGCAGGGCAAATGATATCAGCGTGGCCTTCATGGCATTTACCTCCTTCCCCTTCTCCTTCAGGTTGATGATGACGGGGATGGAACCGATGATATCTATCACAGCAAATAATACGATAAAAGCACTGATCATCTGCTGAAAATTAAAGTCCGAAAACATACTGCCTCCTTTTTTCTGCAAAAATAGTGAATAAATATGAGATACAGCTACTATGTAGAAAAAAAATAAAGAAGCACCTCTATCAGCATCTGCTTTTGCTCACACAGGCGGAAAAACAAGCGCCCCGCCCTTCACCTTGCTTGGGAAGAGGGACGGGACGAATATAAGGGTTATTTTACAAATCTGCTATTTCTCCAAGACTGAGACCTGTGATACGGGCTATCATCTCAGAGGGAAGGCCTTCCTCCTTCATCCCCCGAGCATTCTTCAGTCGTTCTTCTTCACGACCT
>JAUNJD010000155.1 GCA_030523205.1 Bacteroides sp. | reverse complement strand
TATTGAAACGCCGTCTGTATGTTACCGTCGCGTTGGTCTTGCAGCGCCTTCTGATATGCGGCTTGCTTTTCGGCAGGAGTAATCGGGGTGATGGTCTGTCCATCCTTCAGGTTCTGCACACCTTCAATCACGATTTTGTCACCGGCCTTCAGTCCGTCGGTCACGTAGTAGTATTTGCCGTCGTTCAGGCTGAATATCTTGATTTCGGTATTGGCTATGGTATTGTCATCCTTCAGCACGAACACGAATTTCTTGTCCTGGATTTCCGTAGTGGCCGATTGGGGTATCATGATGATGTTCTCCAGCTTGTTGGGGAATACCACGTTGCCCGTGCTACCACTGCGCAGCAGGTTGTGTGCATTGGGGAAGAGGGCACGCATGGTAACGGAACCTGTGGTTTCGTCTATCACACCGCTGATGGTCTCTACTCGACCACTGTCGGCATACATCGTACCGTCGATGAGTTGCAGTTGCACGCTGGGCAACTTAGCCAGAATCTCATTCGTGCTACCGCCGTCGCGGATGAGCGACAGCAATTGACGTTCGGTCATGGAGAAGTAAGCGTACATCTCGGAAATGTCGGCCACGGTGGTCAGCGGGGTAGTGATGGAGGCGCTTACAAGGCTACCTACACGGTAGGGGATGGTACCAACCACGCCGTCGCTAGGGCTGGTAACACTGGTGTACGACAGGTTGTTCTTGGCGTTCACCAGCTGAGCTTCAGCCTGTACCAATGTGGCCTTGGCTTGAGCCAATGTGTTTTCGGCCATCTGGAGGTCATAGTCGCTCACGATGTCCTTCTTGTTCAGTTCGCGCTTGTTGTTTACGGTGAGTTCCTGCGTGTTCATGGCCGCCTTAGCAGTCTCTACGGTGGCCTGTGCTGAGTTTACGGCTGCCTGATACTGTACAGGGTCGATGCTGAACAGCAACTGCCCTTTGCGTACGGTGGCACCTTCGTCCACATGCAGTTTGGTGATGAATCCGCTTACCATGGGGCGGATTTCTACGTCTTGCTTACCCCTGATGGTTGCCGGGTAGCTGTTTGTCAGGTTGGCAGTGGTCGTTTCTACGGCCACCACCGCATACTCAGGAGCTGCTCCTGTGTTTTGGCTGCCTTGTCCGCAACTGCTGAGCAGTGCCAGACAACATGACATGGCGATTAATTCGCTCTTCATACTCTTCATACTCATTTTTTAATTCTCGTGTATAGTTTTATATTTACTCTCTGATATAAAATTGGGCTATTCCCATTGTACATTCTCATTGCTTTCGGCAACGGTTTCGTTTGTGTGTGATTCGTAGTCAGATATTAGGAAAACAGAAAACTGAAAACCTCTTTTCAGTTTTTAGCCGCAAAATTATCCATTTCTCTCTATATTTGTGTGTTATATTCGTTTTTTAACTATGTTTCATATAATATAACCATCTGTATCCCTAGCTTTCATCAAAAGTGCATAAATACGGCAAATTTTCCGACAAATGTCACCGATGCAGCCTCCTCTTTATGTGCATTCGGAGGTTAGCGAGAGAAACGGTTAATCCTTCTGATAACTCCTGCTTTTAGCCTCCGTTTAAGCCGCACAAAGGGAGTTAAAAGAGGGCATTTTCTTTAAAATACTGTAAAGTATACTTTAATTTGGTAGATAACTCCTATTTTTGCAGCATGTTATACAGTAATCGACATAGTAATAAGATGAAAACGTTGTTCAGACGGCTGGGCATAGTGGCCGGATTGGCGGCTGCATTGTACTCGTGCGCCAGCATCGGAACGTTGCAGGGAGGGCCTTACGACGAAGATCCGCCTGTGTTTCTGAAAAGCTCGCCTACGGCGGGCGAACTCCATAACACCAAGAAGAAACTGGTGCTTGAATTCGACGAATTCATTGCCTTGAGCAATGCCAGCGAGAAGGTGGTCATATCGCCTCCGCAGGTGCAGCAACCCGAAATCACGGCCAGCAGCAAGAAGGTGATTGTCAAGCTGAACGATACGCTGAAGGCTAACACCACTTATACGATAGACTTTGGCGATGCCATTCAGGACAATAACGAAGGCAATCCGCTGGAAGCCTTCACCTTTACCTTCTCCACCGGCGACCGACTGGACACCATGGCCATTGCCGGCACCATGCTGAATGCCGAGAATCTGGAACCCGTGAAAGGTATGCTCGTAGGCTTGCACGCCAACGTGGCCGATTCCGCCTTCACTACGTTGCCTTTCGACCGCGTGGGGCGCACCGACAGTCGCGGACGTTTCTCCATCCGTGGCGTGGCTCCGGGGCAGTATCGCATCTACGGCTTGCAAGATGCCGACCAAAACTTTGCCTATTCGCAGCCCAGCGAAGTCATTGCCTTCGGCGATTCGCTGATAATACCGACGATGGAGCAGCGTATGCGCCACGATACCGTATGGGTCGATTCGCTGACCATCGATACGATATACCACCGCGGCTACACGCATTTCCTGCCCGACGACATATTGTTGCGCTGCTTCCACGAGACGAACTACACGCAGCGACTGGCACGCAGCGAACGCCTCACTCCGAAGAAGTTCTCCTTCTACTTCACCGCACCTGCCGACACCCTGCCCCTGCTGAAGGGACTGAACTTCGATGAGAAAGATGCCTTCGTCATCGAGCAGACCACCGGGCGCAACGATACCCTGCATTATTGGATTAAGGATTCCCTCGTCTATCAGATGGATACCCTCCGGCTGAGCCTTTCCTATCTATATACCGACTCGCTGAAGCAATTGTCGCCTCGCACCGATACGCTGAATCTGGTGTCGAAGCAACGGAAGAAGACCGAAAAGGAACTGGAAAAGGAACGCGAGAAGCGCGAGAAGGAACTGGAGAAGAAGCGCAAGCGTGGCGACAGCGATACCATTCAGACCGTCTTCCTGCCCGTCGAGGTGTATGCCCCTTCGTCCATGGACGTATATGACTACCTCACCTTGACCTTCGAGGAGCCTTTGACCTCTATCGACGAGAATGCCATCCACTTGCGCCACAAGGTCGATACGCTGTGGGAAGACATGACCTTCGAACTGATACGCGACTCCCTCGACCATAAGGTCTATAACATCTATCCCGGTGTCGATTGGCAGTTTGGCGAGAGCTATACCTTTGAGGTCGATTCCGTTGGCATCTACGGCCTTTATGGCCTGTTCACAGACAAGATAAAGAAGGACTTCACCGTGAAGAAGCAGGAGGACTACGGTGCGATATTCTTCGATGTGTCGGGCATCGACACCCCTGCTTTCGTTGAACTGCTCGATGGACAAGACAAGGTGCTGCGCACTGTGCCGCTGGTAGATGGGAAGGCGGATTTCTACTTCCTCAATCCCGGCAAATACTGTGCCCGCCTCGTAAGCGACACCAATGGAAACGGGAAATGGGACACCGGCCTTTTTGCCGAGAAACGACAGCCCGAAGAAGTCTTTTACTATTGGCAAGTGATAGAACTGAAGGCCAACTTTGAACTAAACCAAACGTGGAACATTAAAGACAGGCCATTGGACAAGCAGAAACCCGATGACCTGAAAAAACAAAAACCGGATGAAGACAAGAACAAGAATAAAAACAGGAACAGAAATAACAGCTAGGACGACCGCTTCTGTCATCGTTGCAGGGGCAAGAGAGGGTCTGCTAGCCGGCTGTCGGAAAGCTCGTATACTCTTGTTGGCAGGACTGCTGTGCTGTGTCGGTACAGCTTCGCTTCGTGCCCAATGTCCCGCCGAGAACAAGGCTTTCCTCTCGGGCGAGCACGTGATGTACGACCTTTACTTCAATTGGAAGTTCATCTGGAAAAAGGTGGGATTGGCCAGCCTGACTACCAACACCACTACTTACCATCAGCAGCCCGCCTATCGCTTCAACCTGCTTTCGGTGAGCAGCAAGAAGGTGGACTTCTTCTTCAAGATGCGCGACACGCTGACCTGCTACGTCAGCGACCATCTGGAGCCCATGTACTTCCGCAAGGCTGCCGAAGAGGGCAAACGCTATACGGTGGATGAGGCGTGGTTCTCGTACAAAGACGGTGTTTCCTTTGTGAAGCAGCGGCGTACGTGGCGCGATGGCCGTGTGCAGGAGATGGAATACAACGATTCGCGTTGCATCTTCGATATGCTGAGCATCTTGGCGCAGGCTCGTTCCTACGATCCCGCCGACTACAAGGTAGGCGAGAAAATCCACTTCCCTATGGCCACCGGCCGCAGGGTAGAAGAGCAGACATTGATTTACCGTGGCCGGGAGAACATCGAGGCCAACAATGATACCACTTACCGCTGTTTGGTCTTCTCCTTCGTGGAGTACGACGAGAAAGGGAAGGAGAGTGAGGTCATCACCTTCTTTATTTCCGATGACGACAACCACCTGCCCATCCGTCTGGATATGTACCTCAACTTCGGTTCAGCCAAAGCCTTCCTGAAGAGCGTGCGAGGTAACCGCTATCCGCTGACCTCAGCGATAGTTGATAAATAATGAATTAATTGTCAATTGTTAATTGTCAATTGTTAATTTTCAATTGTCAATTGAAAAAGGCAGTACATCTCCCTTGCGGAATACGCTCGATTCGAAGCCGGCAATCAGTTCACCGCGTTGGTTGGTGATGTCCACCTGATAATAACCGGTGGTTCGTCCTATGTACCGCTCGCGGGCTTCGGCATACAGTGTGTCACCCGGTCCGCTGCTGCGCACAAAGGTGATGCTGGATGAAGTGGAGAACGTCAGCACGCCGTGCGAATTGGATGCTGCGGCCAACGCCAGGTCGGCCAAGGTGAAGATGACGCCTCCCTGTGTGCGATGTCCGGCGTTCAGGTGGCTTTCGTTGATGACGAGACGGGCTTTGCTATAGCCCTCCTTGACTTCCAGCAGCTCGATGCCGACGCCTTTGGCGAAGAGGTCGTTCTTGAAAAATTCTTGTGGGGTCATGATTGTGGTGCTTAAAAGTGCTTCAAATACATATTTTGAATGCAAATGTAACGATTTTGGCCCTTAAATGGATGATTTAGGTAGGTCAATCTTTGGAAATCATCCTATTTTTGCCTTTGGAAAATAAATGTAAAACAATTATAAATCCATTATCTATGAAAACAGCTTTAGCCATAGGGAGCCTTTCTCTCCTTTTTCTTGCCGGCTGTGCAGGACAAAAACAGACTGAAAGTAACTTTATCCAAGACAACATTGACAATGCAGTGGCCCAGCACACTATTCAGACGGACATCATCGAGAAGTCCGGAAAGGTGCTCAATCCTCGTACCATCAATAAGGATGGGAGTATTGTTTATATCCCCATTGATGACTGGTGCTCGGGCTTCTTCCCCGGTAACATCTGGTATACTTATAAGCTGACCGGTGATAAGAAGTGGTTGCCGTTGGCAGAGAAATATACCGAAGCTTTGGACTCTGTGCAATACCTGAAATGGCATCACGATGTAGGCTTCATGATAGGTTGCAGCTACCTGAATGGTTACCGCTTTGCCGGTAAGGAGGAGTATAAGCCCGTCGTTATCCAGACGGCCAAGTCTTTGTCCACTCGCTTCCGTCCGGGAGCCGGTGTCATCCAGTCGTGGGATGCCGATAAGGGCTGGCAGGCTAAGCGCGGTTGGAAGTGTCCGGTTATCATTGACAACATGATGAATCTGGAACTGCTGTTCGAGGCTTCTCTGCTGTCGGGCGATTCCACTTATTATAACATAGCCGTGAAACATGCCGACACCACCATGAAGAATCATTTCCGCGACAATAACAGTTGCTATCATGTAGTGGACTATGACCCCGAAACGGGCGAGGTGCGCAGCCGCGAAACGGCACAGGGCTACGCCGATGAATCTTCGTGGGCACGCGGACAAGCATGGGCACTGTACGGCTACACCATGTGCTACCGCTATACGCACGATTCCAAATACCTGGATCAGGCAGAGAAGGTATATCAATTCATTTTCACCAACAAGAATTTACCCGAAGACCTTGTACCTTATTGGGACTATGATGCCCCCAACATCCCCAATGAGCCTCGCGATGCTTCTGCAGCCGCTTGCACGGCTTCGGCGCTTTATGAACTTAGCACATACTTGCCCGGCAAGGGTTACAAGGAGACAGCCGACAAAATCATGGAAAGTCTCGGCTCTCCGGCCTACCGTGCTCAGGTGGGAACCAATGGTAACTTCATCTTGATGCACTCCGTAGGCAGCATCCCCCACGATACGGAGATTGATGTCCCCTTGAACTATGCCGACTATTACTTCTTGGAAGGTCTGATGCGTAAAGGTGACTTGGAGAAATGAGGAATGAACTGACTTTCCTACTGGGTGGCTTGGGAGCATTGACCCTACAAGGTTGTAAGGCTCCCAAGCCCCAGTCTGACCAGGTCGCACACCCCAATGTGATTTACGTCTTCCCCGACCAGTATCGCAACCAAGCCATGGAGTTTTGGGGTCAGGAGGGCTTCCGTCAACGGGTGAACTTCCGCAACGACCCTGTGCATACCCCCAACCTGAATCAGTTTGCCCGTCAGTCGGTGGTGCTGACTTCTGCCATGAGCAATTGCCCCTTGAGCAGCCCCCATCGTGGCATCTTGCTGACGGGTATGTATCCCAACAAGAGCGGAGTGCCTTTGAACTGCAATGCCAGCCGTCCCATCAGCTCCTTACGCGAGGATGCCGAATGCGTGGGCGATGTCTTCAGCAAAGCCGGTTACGACTGTGCCTACTTCGGCAAGCTGCATGTCGATTTCCCTACCCCCAACGACCCGCAGCGTCCCGGACAATATGTCGAAGACCGGGTGCCCGCATGGGATGCCTACACGCCGAAGGAACGCCGTCACGGTTTCAATTATTGGTATTCCTACGGCACTTTCGATGTGCACAAGGACCCGCACTATTGGGATACCGAAGGTCGTCGTCACGACCCCAAGCAGTGGTCGCCTTTGCACGAGGCAGACAAGGTGGTCTCCTACCTGAAGAACGAGGGCAACGTGCGCGACCCTCAAAAGCCATTCTTCATCATGGTGGGCATGAATCCCCCGCATAGCCCTTACCGCTCTTTGGACGACTGTATGGAGGAGGACTTCAACCTGTACAAGGATCAACCGTTGGATAGCCTCTTGGTTCGTCCCAATGCCGACCCGACGATGAAGAAGGCCGAATCTGCCCGTTACTACTTTGCCTCTGTCACCGGAGTGGACCGTGCTTTCGGTCGGATACTCTCCGCATTGAAGGAGTTGGGATTGGAGGAGAACACCATCGTTGTCTTCTCTTCCGACCACGGCGAGACTATGTGCAGTCAGCGTACGGACGACCCGAAGAATTCCCCCTATTCCGAGTCGATGAACGTGCCTTTCCTCGTGCGTTATCCCGAGAAAATCCAACCGCGTGTAGATGACCTGATGCTTTCTTCCCCCGACATCATGCCTACGCTCCTTGGCCTGGCCGGATTGGGCGATTCCATTCCTGCCGAAGTGCAAGGTCGTGACTATGCCCCTCTTTTCTTCGATGAGAATGCCGATGTGGTACGTCCTTCCGGTGCGCTCTACATTCAGAACATGGATGGCGAGAAAGATGCCGAAGGCTTGGTTCGCACTTATTTCCCCTCGGCTCGCGGCTTTAAGTCGGCCCGATATACCTTGGCCCTCTACATCGACCGCAAGGAGCATAAACTGGTGAAGAGCCTTCTCTTCGATGATGCGAACGACCCCTATCAGATGCACAATCTGCCTTTGTCGGAACACGCCGATGTCGTAAAAGATTTGTGTGCCGAGATGGGTAAGACATTGAAGGAGATAGACGACCCCTGGTATCGCGACCGCATCCTGTCGGACATGATACCCTACGAAGAATAACCCGATGGGCGGATGCCCAAAGAATGGATAAAAAGAATGGCGTGGCTGCATATAGATAATGCAATCACGCCATTCTTTTTGATACCCTCTATACTTACTTGTTCAGCTTCCATTCGGCACCGTCCTTGCCGTCCTTAATCTCGAAGCCGAGGGCGGTGAGTTCGTTGCGAATTTTGTCCGACGTAGCCCAATCCTTGTTGGCTTTGGCCTTGGCACGCTCTTCGAGCAGCATATCCACTACCTTGCCGAAGGCGGCTTCGCGTTCGGCATTGGAGGCGTTTTCGGCAGTCAGCCCCAAGATGTCGAAGCAGAAGAGGTGGAAGGTTTCCTTCAGTTCCTTCAGGTCGGCAGCATTGATGCTGTCCTTGCCGGCCAGTATGTTGTTCACCATCTTGGCACCGTCGAAGAGGTGGGCAATGACAATCGGCGAATTCAAGTCATCGTTCATGGCATCGTAGCACTTGGTGCGCAAGTCTTTTACATCGACGGAAGAGGTGGCGGCGGGCGCAATCTTCTCCAGTCCCTTCACGGCATCCATCAGGCGAGCCAAGCCCTTTTCGGCAGCTTGCAGGGCCTCGTTGCTGAAGTCCACCGTGCTGCGGTAGTGTGCTTGCAGGATGAAGAAGCGGATGGTCATCGGGGTGTAGGCCTGCGTCAGCTTCTCGTGTGTGCCGTCGAAGAACTCGTTCAGCGTGATGAAGTTGCCCAGACTCTTGCCCATCTTCTGTCCGTTGATGGTAATCATATTGTTGTGCATCCAGTAGTGCACCATGTCATCGCCCTGCGAGGCCACCGACTGTGCAATTTCGCATTCGTGGTGCGGGAAGATGAGGTCCATGCCGCCGCCATGAATGTCGAAGTGCGAGCCGAGGTACTTCTTGCCCATGGCCGTACATTCGCAGTGCCAGCCGGGGAATCCGTCGCTCCAAGGCGAGGGCCAACGCATGATGTGTTCGGGTTGCGCCTTTTTCCACAGGGCAAAGTCGGCGGGGTTGCGCTTCTCGTCCTGTCCGTCCAGTTCGCGGGTGGTGTTGAGCACATCCTCCAGGTTGCGTCCGGAGAGACGGCCGTAGCGGTGATCCTTGTTGTACTTCACCACGTCGAAATAGACGGAACCTTCGCTGACGTAGGCATATCCGTTGTCCAGAATCTGCTTCACCAGCTCCTCCTGCTCGATGATGTGTCCCGAGGCATGAGGCTCGATGCTGGGCGGCAGCACGTTGAGGGCGTCCATCGCCTTGTGGTAGCGGTTGATGTAGTATTGTGCCACCTCCATCGGTTCCAGCTGTTCCAGGCGTGCCTTCTTGGCAATCTTGTCTTCGCCGTCGTCGGCATCGTGTTCCAAGTGGCCCACGTCGGTGATGTTGCGCACGTAGCGCACCTTGTATCCTATGTGTTTGAGGTAGCGGAAAAGCAGGTCGAAAGTGATGGCAGGGCGGGCGTGTCCCAAGTGTGGGTCGCCATATACAGTGGGACCGCAGACGTACATCCCCACGTGGGGAGCATGGAGCGGCACGAATCTTTCTTTTCTTCTGTTCAGTGTGTTGTAGATGAGTAATTGTTGTTCCATATCGTTTGATATCTTAATTCTTTTGCAAAGGTAGGATTAATTTTGAATTATTGAATGATGAACAATGATTTAGTTTGGAATCCATGGCTCTTCGCACCCTGTCAGCTCCCTATTTACTCCCTACCTGCTCCGTACC
>JAUNJD010000387.1 GCA_030523205.1 Bacteroides sp. | reverse complement strand
TTTTTAGTTTTTTAATTCTTTAAGTGAACGCTGACTACGCGGAAGGCGCAGACGAGCGCAGAGTTTTATATCGTTTTCTTTTCAAAAAGAGTGCCAAAAACACTTTCTGTTGATAATCTGATATTTATAAATATTCGATAGTGTCCGATATCGAACACCCTGTCCGATTTTGGTATTCCTATTCATCCCGCAACGCCTCCGCCGGCCTCGTCCGCGATGCCCTCAGCACGGGGATGTAAGTACCTATCAAGGCTACGGCCAACAGCAGCACGTAGGTCAGCAGGCTGACGATGCAGAAGTGTGCGCCGAAGCGGTTCTGCCAATAGGCAGGGTCGGACACGAACTCATCGTTCATCTCCATGACGTAGAAGCCGTTAATCCACGCATGGTGCAGCAGCAAGGGGAGCACCACGATGAAGGCTATCGTGACCAGCATCCACGACTCGATGAGGAATTGCCGACAGATGGTGCGCCGGCTGGCACCCATACTGCACATCACGCCAATCTCCTGACGACGAGCGTTGCAGCGAATCCAGAAGGTGCCCACCATGCCGAGGAAGACGCAGAGAATGGTGAAGCCCGTCAGCGAGTATTGCAAGCGGAGTTTATTGGTCACGCCACTTCGGGCGGCATAGATGGCACTTTGACGGTTGAAGGTCTCCAGACGGTCGCAGTAGTAATTGCCCATGGAGAGCATAGGCTTCACCTCATCGTTGAAGCGTCGCTCGAAGGCTGCGGCATCTACGCCGTCCTTCAGGCGGATGGCGAAGCAGTACTGCCAATGCATGTAGCGGCTTGCCCGCATCTCACTTTCGAGGCTGATGGCCAACGGATAGGGTTGCTCGTAGTCGCGGTGCTTGAAGTTGGCAAACACACCGGCCACGGTAAGTTCCGAGCGATTGCCGCCATAGACTTTGCGGCCTGTGACGTCGGACGTACCGAAGAGGCGTTGTGCCAAACGTTCGGAAATGAACACTTGGTCGCGTGGGTCGGCAGGCAGCTTCAGGTCGCCGCCCGTGAGGGCATCCTTCATGCCGTAGGTGTGGAACGGGTTGCTGCCGTCTCCGGTGATAAACCGGTATTGCTGCGCATGTACAAAACCGTTGTCGCGGCTCACCGCTGCCGTGTCGGGGAAGAGCTGTGTGCCGCTCCACGTGACACCGTTGGGGATGGACTGCAGATAGACGATGGCGAAAGAGCCAACTTCGGGCAGTTCGCGCAGCGTGCGAGCCATGCGTTCGTAGGCGGCCTTGCGCAGCGAGTCGTTGTCGGCTTCGGCGCGGTAGTTGCCGTTAGTGGCATCGTAGGCACCCACCTCCACCAAGTAGAGGCGGTCGGAGTTGTAGCCTTTGTCGATGCGATGGTTGGCCGTCAGCACGGCCACGGGGTCGATGACCGTCCATAGGAAGAATCCGGCCACCAAGAGTTCGAGGAATATCCAGCCGTTCTGTCGGCGTTGGTTCCATAGCTGATGAAATATGAATGTAAACATAAGACTGTTGCAATTTTGAATTA
>JAUNJD010000154.1 GCA_030523205.1 Bacteroides sp. | reverse complement strand
CTCGGTGTGCTACTCAGCTTGGCTCGGCATCGCCTCCATCCCGACTTCGTATGAACCTATTAAACAGAAAAACAAGATGGCTTTTTACAAGAAACAGAAAATCAGGGGGAAGTGGTACCCGAGGGCAATGACACAAGGACGCCCCTATACCACAGACGATGTGGCCGAACGGCTGTCACTCATTTCTACCGTCAGCCGGGGCGATACGTATGCCGTGCTAGCCAATCTGGGCGACGTGCTGGCTTCGATGATGAGTTCGGGACGCTCGGTGAAGCTGATGGGCATCGGCACTTTCTATTATACCTGTTGTTCCGATGGCAACGGAGTGGATACGCCCGAAGAGGTCGGCGCACAGCAGATAGGCTCCGTCAAGGTACGCTTCATTCCCGAATACGAACGCGGACAGCGCAAGCAGGTGACGAGCCGCACGCTGGTGGATCCGCACATGGAGTGGATAGATGTGGATGAAATCTGAGCATGAATGCCACCTCTGCCGAAACTTCAACGGACTTATCGGTTGATTTTTAGCAGAACTATGCTTATCTTTGTCAACGTAATCCACTAAATGAATATCAGTTATGGGAAGTGAAGGCTTGCAAGACCGCTACATCAATCCGTACACCGACTTCGGCTTCAAGAAACTGTTCGGTACGGAACTGAACAAGGAGCTGTTGATAAGTTTCCTCAACGCCCTGCTGCAAGGTCAGCAGACGGTGAAGGAGGTCACTTATCTGAATACCGAGCATCTGGGCACAACGGAAATAGACCGCCGCGCCGTGTTTGATGTTTACTGTGAAAGTCAAACGGGCGAGAAGTTCCTCGTAGAGATGCAACGAGGTGAACAACAGTTTTTCAAGGATCGTAGTCTGTTCTACACCACCTTCCCCATACGCGAGCAAGCCGTCAAGGGCAAGGGATGGGACTACGAACTGAAGTCGGTCTATACTGTCGGCATACTGAACTTCGTGTTCGACACGGAGACGGATGACTACTATCACCATGAGGTGAAGTTGGTGGATATGCGGACGAAGGAAGTGTTCTACGACAAGCTGACGCTGATTTATCTGGAGATGCCCAAGTTCAACAAGACGGAAAACGAGCTGGAAACCATGTTCGACAAGTGGATGTTCGTGCTCCGCAACCTGGGCGGGCTGATGGAGCGTCCGGCTGCCTTGCAGGAGCGTGTCTTTACCCGCCTGTTCGAAGCCGCCGAGATAGCACGGTTCAGCCGAAAAGAAGTGGTCGAGTATGAGGACAGCCTAAAGGCCTTCCGCGACTGGTACAGCGTGATGAAGACGAATTTCGACAAAGGGGTAAAGCAAGGTGTCGAGATAGGTTTTAAGCAGGGGGCCGAACAGACAAGGTACGCCATAGCCCGGCAGATGAAGCAGGACGGCATCTCCGTAGAGAGCATCGTGCGATGTACGGGGCTTTCGGAAGAAGAAATCAGGGGATTATAGTGCGATGCTGTTACCCTACCTCTCGTTCCTCAGCCTGAACATGGGCTGTGCGAACCAGCGCTTGAACATCCACGTGGCCAGCACATAGACCCCGAAAGCCGAGATGAAGCCGGCGATGGCATCAATCAGGTAGTGGGCCTGAATATACACCGTGGCACCGCACAGTAGCAGATAGAAGGGCAGGAGGCAGGCAAACAAACGCTTGCTGCCGCGCCAAGCCATAATCATCAGTACGGTGGACATACCTACGTGCGAGCTGGGGAAAGCAGCCGTAGGACGTTCGCCCACCTGCTGTGAGGTCTCCACCAGGTTGTAGAAGAAGCCATGCTCGTAGCCCGGGCCCGGCAGCAGTTCCTGATGATGGTTGAAGTAGTCGCCGATGGCAGGGAACAGGCCGCGTGCCACGTTGTCCGAGCCGATGGCCGGAAAGTAGAACTGCGGGCCGGCCACAGGGATAAAGATGTAGAACAGGTAGTAGATGAAGAACCCGGTGACGATGACGAACGACACCTTCTCGAACAGGTCGAAGCGCTTGAAGAAGTACCACAGCACCACCACCAATATCATGGGATAATAGGACACATAGCCCAGATTGAACGGTTCGCTCACCCACATCTGCGGCAGGTAGTAGGAGAACCACACGGCAGGTTGTCCGCCGAACAGCCATTGTTCGGCCGAGGCAAAGATATGGTCGAGGTTGGGGAAAAGGCGGTTGAACTCATACGTGTCCGGATACCAGTAGGAGAGGAGCGACATCTGTATGGCCACGCGCACGAAGGCGGCTATCTTGCAGGGTGCCAGACGGTACAGATACATCAGCAGAAACGTCATCCCCACTATCGTCAGGCGATCGAGGAGCATCGTCACAGGATGGTCCATCTCTTTGAAAAGAAACAGAATCAATATCGAGGTCAACAAAGCATATATCAATGTAATTTTCTCGATAGCAAACAGTCCCTTGCGGGTCTCTATCTTTTTAAACAAATCCATTCTACGTGTTTTGAGTTCTTAAGTCCCCGAGTTCTTACTTCAGTGGACGAGTCGGCAGATCGGCGAGGCTGTAAGCGGATGCTTCCGAGTTCAGAGCCAGCCCTCCTGCTTGTACCAGCTTACGGTTTCCTTCACGCCCCGTTCCAGGTCGTACTGCGGGTGGTAGCCCAGTTCCTTTATGGCGGGGGTGATGTCGCATTGCCAGTTGCGTTGTTTCATAATCCGATATTTGTCCGAATTCAGCGTGCTGGTCGTGCCGCGCTGTTTGGCCCAAAATTCAGCCAACAAAGATACTACTTTCAGCACAATTAGCGGAAATTTCAGCCGAATAACCAGCGGATTGCCCAATTCTTTCTGTATAAGGTCGGAGAATGTGCGGCTCGGATAGACCTTTCCGTCGGCCAGGAAGTAGGCGCGGCGCGTCACTCCTTTCTCCATGCCTAGGAAGACCGCCTGCACGATGTCGCGCACATAGACGAACGTCAGGTCTTGTCGGCGGAAGCCGGCTGCCACATCTACGTGGTTGCGGATGGACTTCATCATGAGGAAGTAGTCCTTCTCGCGCGGTCCATACACACCCGTGGGGCGGTAGATGACGTAAGGGAAGTCCGTAAGGCTTTGCAGGTATTGTTCGGCCTTCAGCTTGCTGATGCCGTAGGCCGTGTTGGGCTGGGGAGTGTCTGTTTCGCGGATGGGCTCGTACGTCTGTTCATGGATGGGGCCGAAGACGCTGAGCGTACTGATGAAGATGAACTGTCGGGGCACCATGTCCAGGCTGCGCAGCGTGTCGATGAAGCAGCAGGTCTGCACGTGGTTCACTCGGTCGAAGTCTGCCTTGTCGATGCATTTCGTCACGCCGGCACAGTGCAGCACGTAGTCGAATGCTCCGTGTGCCTCCTTGTGGGCGGCAAGCTGTGTCCGTAGGCGTTCGGGGTGTGCAAAGTCCAGTTCAAGGAAGTTCAGTCCGGGTTGGCGCAGGTAGTCGCGGCTGCTCGATGCACGGACTCCCGCCCATACGTCCATGCCCCGCCCGAGGGCTTCTTCTACGATGAAGCTGCCGATGAATCCGCTGGCTCCCGTTATCAGTATCGATTCCACTTTTCAGATAGGTAATTTTCAAAATTATGTCGCATGACGCTTCACTGCCTGACGCAATGATGGGACAAAGATATAAAAAATAAAATAATAACCCCCTTCGTCAACCAACCTAACCGAAATTTTGTTTACTTTGTGGTACGAGTCGTTTTGAAAAGGAGTAGAATGATAGAACTTTAAAATGAACACAGAGACACGGAGGCACAGAGATTATAAAAAAGAGGTGGCGACTACGTCGCAAGAGAGTTCACAGAGCCCCTTTACATCGCTTTCTTCTCTGTGCTTCTCTGCGATGCAATCGCCTCTTCTCTGTGCTCTCTTCAGACCGGTACGCTGTGTTTATGTAAGAGGAAACCTCTGTGCCTCCGTGTCTCTGTGTTCTATTGTAACGAAGGTGCAAACTCGATGTGTTGACTTTTAGCTCCTTAACTCCTGTGACTCCTAAAGAATAAACATTAACGAAAAGACAAACTTATGGCTAAAAAGAAAGAAAAAAGAGAAAAGAAAGCCGGCAAGCGCATGAACAAGAAAGAGCTCGTCAACGCACTGCTGAACCTTTTCCACGAAAAGCAGGACGAAGTGCTCCCCCTGCGATATATCTTCGACCACCTGCGCCTCACTACCCATCCCCTGAAGATGCTTTGCAAGGACATCCTGGCCGAACTGCTGGACGATGACTACATCAGCGAAGTAGAGAAGTATAAATACCGATTGAACAACCGTGGTGTCGAGATGACCGGTACCTTCCTGCGTAAGAGCAACGGAAAGAACTCCTTCCTGCCCGACGACGGAGGCGAACCCATCTTCATAGCCGAACGCAACTCGGCCCACGCCATGAACAATGACAAGGTGCGCATAGCCTTCTATGCCAAGCGTCGCGGACGCGAGGCCGAGGGCGAAGTGGTGGAGATACTGCAACGTGCCAACGACACCTTTGTGGGCACGCTCGAAGTGACCAAGTCGTACGCCTTCCTCGTCACCGAGAACCGCACGCTGGCCAACGACATCTTCATCCCCAAGGAGAACCTGAAGGGTGGCAAGTCGGGCGACAAGGCCATAGTCAAAGTGGTGGAATGGCCCGACAAGGCCAAGAATCCCATCGGACAAGTGATTGACATACTGGGTCGTGCGGGCGACAACAACACCGAGATGCACGCCATCTTGGCCGAATATGGTCTGCCCTACGTCTATCCCGCCTCCGTGGAACGGGCTGCCGACCGCATATCCGAAGAAATCCCCGCCTCCGAGATAGCCAAGCGCGAAGACTTCCGCCGGGTCACTACCTTCACCATCGACCCCTTGGATGCCAAGGACTTCGACGATGCCCTCTCCATCCGCCGGCTCGACAATGGCCTGTGGGAAGTGGGCGTACACATTGCCGACGTCACCCACTACGTCACCGAAGGCACCGTCATCGACAAGGAAGCCGAGAAGCGTGCCACCTCCGTCTATCTGGTGGACCGCACCATCCCCATGCTGCCCGAACGCCTCTGCAACTTCATCTGCTCCCTCCGCCCCAACGAGGAGAAGCTGGCCTACTCTGTTATCTTCAACATGACGGAGAAGGGCGAGGTAAAGAGTTCGCGCATCGTGCACACCGTCATCAAGTCCGACCGCCGCTTCACCTACGAAGAGGCCCAGCAAGTTATCGAGACCGGCGAAGGCGACTACAAGGAAGAGCTGCTGCAACTGGACAAGCTGGCCAAGACGTTGCGCGAAGCACGCTTCAAGGCCGGAGCCATCAACTTCGACCGCTACGAGGTGAAGTTCGAGATTGACGAGAAAGGCAAACCCATCAGCGTCTATTTCAAGGTGTCGAAGGATGCCAACAAGCTGGTGGAGGAATTCATGCTGCTGGCCAACCGTACCGTGGCCGAACGGATAGGTTGCGTGCCCCGTGGCAAGAAGCCCAAGGTATTCCCTTACCGCATTCACGACCTGCCCGACCCCGAGAAGCTGGACAACCTGGCTCAGTTCATCGCCCGCTTCGGCTACAAACTACGCACCACGGGCACCAAGACCGACGTATCGAAGTCCATCAATCACCTGCTGGACGACATCCAAGGCCGCAAGGAGGAGAACCTGATAGAGACCGTGTCCATCCGCGCCATGCAGAAGGCACGCTACTCCACGCACAACATCGGACACTACGGCTTGGCCTTTGAATACTACACGCACTTCACCTCGCCCATCCGCCGCTATCCGGACATGATGGTGCACCGCCTGCTCACCAAATATCTGGACGAACAGGGCCGCAGCGTGAGCGAAAAGAAGTACGAAGCCCTGTGCGAGCACAGCAGCGCCATGGAGCAAGTGGCCGCCAATGCCGAACGTGCTTCCGTGAAATACAAGCAAGTGGAATTTATGACCGAACGCCTGGGACAGACCTACGACGGTGTCATCTCCGGTGTCACCGAATGGGGCCTCTACGTAGAGCTGAACGAGAACAAGTGCGAGGGCATGATTCCCATCCGCGACCTCGACGACGATTACTACGAATTCGACGAGAAGAACTACTGCCTGCGTGGCCGTCGCCGCAACCGCACGTACAGTCTGGGTGATGCCATCACAATACGTGTGGCGCGTGCCAATCTGGAGAAGAAGCAGCTGGACTTTGCGTTGGCAGAGTAGGGGACATCGCTCTTTAGTATATAGAAAAGGCCCACGAATCCGCTCGGAATTCGTGGGCCTTTTCTATGAATGATGGCTTGCAGTTGCCAATCCTATGATTTCAGTGTACTAAAGGGCAGGTTTATCATTGCTAAACCGATGCTTTTCCTTCCACACCACTACGATGATTCCAATGACCAGCAGGGCCAATGCTGTGTAGGCGATGCCCTCCGTCACATGCAGGCTCTTCGGGTCGAAACGCATCTCGATGGTATGCTTGCCGGCGGGCACGTACAGCGTGCGCAGGATGTAGTCGGCACGGGCCAAGTCGGCTTCCTGTCCGTCGATGCTCACCTGCCAGCCGTCGGGGTAGTAGATTTCGGAGAACACGGCAACGCCGTCCTTGGCATTCTCTGTCTCGTAAGTCAGGTGATTGGGGGCATAGCTCGTCAGGCGGATGGTGGAGAGGCTGTCCTTGTAGGCCTCGGTTGCACCCTTCAGTGCCTCCTTGAAGCGGGCATCCACTACGGCGGTCTCTGTGGGCAGAATGTCGTTCAGGGCTTCAATCTCTTCGTTGGCATTGGCCACATACTGCACCTTGTTTACGAACCATGCATTGCCGTAGGCATACGGATTGCCGATGGGCACCGTCTGTCCCTGCTGTCCGGTGGGCAGAATGAAGTATTTGGTGTTCAGCATATTCAGCACACGGAACTTCGAGGCATCCACGCTGTCCATCTGCCCTCCTGCCTGAGCTATCTCCCGGTAGGCCATCTGCATTTCGGCCTTGATGTGATGGTCTATCATCTCTTGGTAGCGGCGTAGTTTGGCGGCATGATACCCACCGATGCTCTTGTGCCAGTAGGCCGTGTTGTTCTCGTCGAAGGGGCTGGGCGTGGCAAGGTTGGCTACGCGGTAGTCCGGTGCCGTGTCTTGCAGAATCAGTTCGTCCGTCTGCGTCTTGCTGAAGGTTTCGGTCTGCGTGGAGCGAGGCACGAATTGGTCGTCGTTGAGGTATCGCTTGTTGATGCTCCACATATCCACCAGGCAGAGCAGGGTGATGCCCGCAATGGTGAGCGACTGACGCAGCTTGCCGCTGACGTAGAGCCACAGTAGCAGGCAGCCGATGGCAATGATGAAGAAGCTGCGCAGGGCGTCGGCACTGACAAGCGCGGCACGCATATCGGACAGGCTGGTGAGGATGCCGCTCAGCTCGCTGGCCGGAATCATCTGTTGGTCAACGGCATTTTGCAGCATACGGGCTTCCTGTGTCGATACGAATCCCGAGCTGAGGCTTCCCGGTGCCACGGTGAGCAGCAGGGCTACGCCGGCGGTCAGCAGCAGGCTGATGCCGAGGCCCTTCTTTTCGGTCTTCAGCACGGCAGGTTCGTCCAGTATGCGCTTCAGGGCAAAGATGGCAAGCAGCGGTATCGTAAACTCGGCAACCACCAAGATGGACGACACGGCGCGGAACTTGTTGTACATCGGTATGTAGTCGATGAAGAAGTCGGTCAGCGGCATGAAGTTCTTTCCCCACGACAACAGGATGGAGAACAGCGTAGCCCCGATGAGCGCCCACTTCAGCGGGCCCTTCACGATGAAGCATCCCAGTACGAAGAGGAAGAGCACGAAGGCACCCACATAGACGGGACCTGCCGTCCAAGGCTGTTCGCCGAAGTATTGCGGGAAGGAGTTGTACAGACTGCCGTACATGGGGTTGGCCTTCTTCATCGCCGTCTCGCTCTGGGCGAGGGGAGCCGACGAAGAGCCGCCCTTGAAGTTGGGCACCAGCAACGTCCATGTCTCGCCGATGCCATAGCTCCAGTTGGTGATGTAGTCGCGGTCCAGTCCGCTGCTGGTCTGCTTAGCGGCATCGCCCGTCTGCACCAGTTCGCTCTTGCCGCGCATGGTCTCCTTACTATATGTATAGGTGTGATACAAGTTCGAGAGGTTGGCCGCCACGCCTATCAGCCCCGCCACTACCAGTACGGCGCTGGCGCGGAAGAATTGGGGCAACGTCTTGTTGCGCCACGCCTCTTCAAAGTAGGCACCCACCACGAAGAGGATGACGAAGAGGAAGTAGTAGGACATCTGCACGTGGTTGGACGTCACTTGCAGGGCAATGAAGATGGCACTGACGATGCCGCCCCACAGCAGCTTGCCCCGATACGTCAGCACGATGCCCGCCATCGTGGGCGGTATGTAGGCCAGCGTGATGAACTTCCAGATGTGTCCCGCCGAAATCAGTATGAAGAAGTAGGACGAGAAAGCCCAGATGATTCCCCCTAAGGCCGACAGCCACGCCGGTATGCCGAAGGCTCTCAGCAGGATGTAGAATCCCAGCATGAGTATAAAAGTCAGATAGACGTAGTCGGGCAGGAAGAGCCGGTACACCTTCTGCGCCCAGCTCAGCGGCTGTGCCGAGTCGTACGACGGCATCATCTGATACGTGGGCATACCGCCGAATATGGAGTTGGTCCAGCGTGTGATTTCGCCGGTCTCCTTATGATATTCCACGGCTTCGCGTCCGGCTCCTACGCCGGCGGAGGTATCGTGCTGAAACAAAATGCGGTTTTCTATGTCTGCCGGAAAGAAGTAGGCGAACGATATCAGTATGAATGCCACGATGGCAATCACGTCGGGAAGAATCTTTTTTAGTGTCATGGTTTCGGATATACTGTGTTACTTTTAGCGGCAAAGATACGATAAAGAAATGAAAGGAAGTCTTTTTATCGATGAATGATATATCCTTTTCGGCATAAAAAACCTTTAACTTTGAAATTCTGCTTTCGATTTGCATTATCTTTGCATAAAGAATTTAATTTGTTCTTTGTTTATTTGAATATTTGATTCTCTTGGTCTAGCTTATCTTTGTAAGCTTGTTATAAGATTATATTTGTCTTCTATATAAGTTCAAACGAAGGTATTTTATGATATTTACTACAAGATATAACCCGCACCTGAATATTGATATGGATTGTTCTCGAAAACGAACTTACTAAAGTTTGTTTTTTATAGAAATTTTGTATTTTTGCAGCGACAATAAATTTGTTGTCAGTGAAATAGAAATTTAACAAGACATATTAAAAAAAGAAGTGTTTGCTTCTTACTTGTGATAGTCCTAAAATCACCACTTTGAAGACTAACAATCACAGCAGTAAGGAAGTGAATGCTCATACCATCAGGTGTGGGCTTTCCTTGTTTGTGATTGTAGGTGTTGTGGTGATACCTTGGACTAAACGGGAAGGTTTCGCACCTTTTTTGTTGTATGCCTACAAATTGAAATATGCTATATGATATATTTTAAATCTCTATATGATTTTATTTATCCAATCTTTTTGTATGTCTATAAGCCGAAGGGACGGATGTATGATAATCCAGATATTGGTTTACCTAGTGGCAATGAAGTTACTGTAGGGCTTATTATAGCTATATTTATTATTCCCATAGGCTA
>JAUNJD010000153.1 GCA_030523205.1 Bacteroides sp. | reverse complement strand
GGAGTGCAGGATGAGGGGGCTCTCGTCTCCGTTAATTCTCGAAAATCTGTTCATCCTTATTTGTTCATTGCAAACAAATGCTTATCTTCGCAAAGCAGTATTTATAAAAAGTGAGTAAGAATGTTTATCTCTAACCTCTTCACAACAAACAATCCTCCCGTCGTAGCCTAAGGGCTGAACGACCGGACGTCGTGTCTTGCTTCGGATAGTTGGAAATCCGGAGAAGGGATTGTTATGCAATCTTATTTCAAGGTTGTTCAGCCATCTTTTAATCTGATTATTAGGCTAAAAACAACAACTTTGAAATGAAAAATCTTAGATATATTTTGATGGTTCTGCTGGGCGGAACCTTGTACGGCACGATGTCGTCGTTCGTAAAACTGGCTTATTCGCATGGCTTCCATGCCGCCGAATTGTCGTTCGGGCAAGCTTTGCTTGCCGCTGTGTTCCTAGGGCTTTGCACTCTCCTTTCCGGAAAAGCTCATAAGGGCGATTGCCATCCCAAACAGATTTCCTCTTTGCTCATGACCGGTTGTACCATCGGGCTGACCAACTTCCTCTATTACGAATCTGTCCAATACATTCCGGCATCGTTGGCCATCATCCTTTTGATGCAGTTTGCATGGCTCAGCCTGCTGTTGGAGTGGATTGTTTTCGGCAGGAAGCCTTTGAAGGTGGAGTGGTTGACGGTGTTTTGCATTTTTGTTGGTACGGTGCTTGCCGGAGGCGTTCTCCATACGAGGGAATGGAACATCTCGTCAAAGGGGGTAATGCTTGCGGTGGCCTCTTCGCTGACCTATGCCGTCTATATCATCGCCAACGGGCGAGTGGGGAAGAAGGTAGGGTGGCAGGCGAAGAGCGCGGCTATCATGATGGGTTCATCCTCCTGCATATTTGTCATCAATGCCGAGGCAATCATTGGAGGCAATTATATGGGCACTGAATTTATGCTATGGGTTCTCTTCCTTGCCGTTTTCGGCACCACGATACCTACCGCCTTGTTTGCCGCCGGCATATCGAAAATAGGCGCGGGGCTTAGCTCCATCTTGATGACGGTGGAGCTTCCCGTAGCCATTCTTTGCGCCCGTGTTGTGCTGAATGAGCAGATTACTGCCTTGCAATTAGTGGGCATCGGCATCATGCTGCTGTCCTTGATGGGGATGAACTATTACAAAGTCAACCAATTCACCAACGGCTTCACCTGATTGGTCAGGATGAGGGTGCCGCCCATGTCAATCAGTTCGCCCCACGTCTTTTGTAGGTCGAATTTGGGAGTGGAAGGCTCCGCATGGCTTCCACATAGTCCGGGCTCGGTTGTGTTGAAACACAGTCGGGCCTTGGCTTTTATCAGACGGATGGCTTCGGGCAGGCGGGGATTGCTGTCGTCGGCATAGTTCAGCTCCACGGCGATGGGGTGGCCGCTCAGCACCGTTTCGATGTCTGCGCCGGAAGAATGGTCGAGGTCGATGCGTGCCATGTGGTTGAGCAGCGTGCCGTAGGCTGAACCGTATAGGATGAACTGATTTCTTCTGCCCTTTTCCAAGGCCAGCTTCTCAATGGCTTTGGCTGCTTCGGCAGATGCGGGATTGACCAGCAACAGGATGTGGTTCTCCGTATCGTCGATGGCATCTGCGAGCTTTTCACCCGAGCCAAGCAGCAATTCTCCGCCTTGGTACGTTACGTCCACCAATGCGATGCTTACACCCTTCTGCATGGCTTTGTCGATGGACCGGATGCTATTGGCCGTCGTTCCGTGGTAGTCGCCATGATTGGCAATGACGAAGACGGTGCTATCGCTGAGGTTGCGCAGATGGCTGACCACCGAGTCGCAAGGCAATGGGCGATGCTGTACGAACAGCCACTCGCGCACGCCCTCGATGTCGTACGCCTTGCGCCACGTGTTGTTGTGGCTGCCTCCGGCAAAGTGGGTATAGTGGATGTTGCCTCCACGGCGAATCATGTCCTTCACTTCCTCGGCACGCGCTTCGACGGTGGTGTCCAGCGGCCATTCCTGCTCCACTACGGTGGCTCCGTGCTGCTTCCACACCTCAATGGCCTGCGCCACTCCTTCGGACGACTTCACGTCTCCCTTGCAGCTCAGCAGCCAGAGGTTCTTCTTGGCCAGCGGAGCCATGACGGCAGGATTCCATTGTCCGGCTACGAGCATGGCCGAGGCAAACAACTCGGGTCGGCGCAGCATCAGCACGTACGACGACATACAGCCCATCGACTGCCCCGTGGTATAGACGCGGTCGGCATCGACGGGATATTGGGCTATCAGCGAATCTATCAAGTGGAGGCAGGCATCGAGGTCGGGGGTGGTGTTGAAGTCGTCGTCCACCGTCACTTGGTCGAACTGCGGCGCTACGACGAAGCACGGATGCTTGGTTTGCGATTCGGGCGAAGCCCACACCGTGGCACCGTTGCCTTGCAGCAGAGGGTTCCTTATCTCCTTACCGGCTCCGCTGGCATCGTGGATGAAGAGTACGAGCGGATATTTCCGGTCCGCCTTCATCTCCTTGGGGATGTACAGATTGTATTTCAGGTCTATGCCCGTGGCCTCGTCGGCAAACGTCCGTTGCTCGAAGTCGTCGGCTATCAGCGTGCGGCTGCTTCGCGCCACGAAGGACGAATCGCGGGCTTCGATGACGGCACCCCGCTTGGTGTAGAGGGGCTGCGCCTGCACGATGCTCAGTGTATCTATGCGCACGGGCTTGGTGTAGCCCGTACCGGGTCCTCCGCCTGTCTTTCCGGCTGTGGGGCCTTGCATCTTGCCTTGCGTCTCGTGCGGGCTAATGGCTTTCAGCTCGGTCTGCGTCTTCAGTTCGATGACTATGTATTTTCCCGCTTCGGTGGGTGCTCCCTTGTCCGGAACGGAGCTGGTATAGACGTTCGTTATCTCCCGTCCTTCGACGTTGAAAGTGATCGTTGACAGCTTGCTGCCATCGATGGCATCGGTGTAAGTCAGGATGGCGGTAGTCACCTTGGCTCCATCTCCGAAAACCTCGCTGATGGCCGTAGCTTCACTCATTTCGTGGGTAGATGAACAACCTGCACCGACTATCGACATAGCAGCCGACATCAGCACGCATGTAGCATAATGTTTTGCCATAAATATAATAAGGTGGAGTTCGATTTTAGCGGAGGCTCAGGTTCCTGCCAGAACCTTTTGATTGATAAAGATAGCGTAACCGTCCAAGAAAAAGCTCTTTTCAGATGACACTTGTAAAATAACGGTGCTAAATTACAAGAAAATCTGAAAAGAGCATCTTTTTATCTCGAAAATATTTTTAATGATAGAAACCGTAATATCCGTTTCGTCTGTGTGCCATAGCGACTATGGAAGCAACATTTACATCAAGCATTCCGCATCCTTGATGCGCGACCCTAACAAGGCATAGTACAGCATCACGGCCTCGCACACCAGTATCAGCAGCCATGTCCATTGCCACGAGCCGCAGGTATCGGCCAGCACGCCCTGCACCACGGGGAACACGGCACCGCCGAAAACGCCCATCATAAACACGCCCGATGCCTTCGAAGTGTACTTTTTCAGCCCCTTGATGGCCAGCGTGAAGATGCAGCTCCACATCACGGAGTGGCATAAGCCTACGGAGACCAGCACCCACAGATTGTTGGTCAGGATGGCGATGGTGGTCAGCACAATGGCAATGACGGTGGTGGCTACCAGCAACGGACGGGAAGAGACGTTCTCGAAGAAGCTGAACGCAAGCCGACCTACCATGAATCCGCCCCAGTAGAGCGTGGCCAGTAGGGCAGGTATGCCTAAGTCCAGACCGCCCAGCATCAGGTGCTCATGGCCGAAGAAGGTAAGCCCGCGCCCCGTCTCCATTAGCTCCATAGCGTGGAGATTGACGTTGACGCCGATAGACACCTCGGCACCCACGTAGAAGAAGATGGCGACCACGCCCAATGCCAAGTGGCGGAACGACCATACGCTACGCTCCAGCTTCTCGCCCACGGCGGCTCTTGTACCTTGAATGTCGGGCAGGTGGAGGCGGGCGGTAATCATCGTGGTCAGCGCGATGCAAAGGGCTATCAGCAAGAAGGGCAGGAGCAGTTGGTCGGCCGATACACTCTCCAACGGCACGCCCGCAAAGATGATGCCTGTGACGAAGAATGGAGCAATGGTAGTGCCCAGCGAATTGATGGCGCACACGATGTTCATCCGTTGTACGGGTTGCGTGCCGGGTAGCTCATAGGCTGCTACGTATGGGTTGATGACCACTTGCAGCAGAGCCGCCGACGTGCCCATCAGATAGGAGCCAAGCAGGAAGACGAAGTAGCCGTAAGGGATGCGGTCGGAGGCAAGCTGCACGCCAAGGTGCCCGTAGTGAACCACCAGCCATGAGGAGAGGGCGTACATCAGCAGTCCGCCCACCATGATGCCTAGTGCGCGGAGCAGCGTCTTCTGATAGCCATGCGCATTAATCCATCGCCCGCCCAGCGAACTGTTCAGCAGGTAGCCCAGAAAGAAGAAGAAGGAAATGAGCGTGGTGAGCGTATTCTTCAGCTCCTCGGTTTCAGAGAGGAAGGCAATCTTCAGCGGGCCTTGGAATTGTCCGTTCACCGTTGTCAGGAAGCCGACGATGAAGTAGATGAAAGTCAGGACCGCGAACGGTCCCAGACTGTTGTTATGCT
The DNA here is from genome assembly GCA_030523205.1 of Bacteroides sp. Lineage (GTDB taxonomy): Bacteria > Bacteroidota > Bacteroidia > Bacteroidales > Bacteroidaceae > Bacteroides. Next base: position 4,985 of record JAUNJD010000153.1, on the reverse strand, counting down.
TGGGGTGTGTATTCATGATATTCGTTAAATAATGGATAATTGATAATGGAGAATGGATAATGAGGGAATATAGACAAAAGTCTATTGGCTTTTAATTCCTTCTAACTCCTTCTAACTCCTAAAATCTCACAAGATTTCTTCCAACGTCTTCATGGCTCCCTGCTTCTTGATGCTGTCCACCATCTTCAGATAGAGCGTGGTGAAGGCTTCGGAGGCTTTCAAGTCGGTGCTTTGGAAAGCCGAGAGAGCCAAGAAGTCCACGGGATTGTCGCTGCCGATGAGTGCGGTGTCCGCTTCCGTCAGCCACGGTTCGGCAATGTCGAAGCCTATGCCATTGTCATCCGTTTTGTATTTCAAGTAGTGGCGATAGGCAGCTATCAGGTAAGCCACGCGCGTCAAGTCAGCATGGTCGCGAATCATCTTGATGAGGTTGGGCATGACATAGACGGGGAATTTCGATATGCCGTCGAAGCAGAGGCGGGCTATTTGGTCGCTCACGGTGCGGTTGCCGAATCGCTCTATCAGCGTCTGCTTATAGGCTTCCAAGTCGGTCTTGCCCGGTGCCGGCACGTAGGGGGTGATGTCCACATCCATGAATGTGCGTACAAAGCGGGCGATGCGTTCATCGTGCATGGCGTCGTCCACCTTGCGGTAGCCACTCAGGAAGGAGGGGTAGGAGAGCAAGGTGTGCGAGGCGTTGAGCAGGCTGAGCTTCATGTTTTCGTAGGCTGTTACGTCTTGGGTGAACTCGGCACCCACGGTCTCCCAAGCGGGGCGTCCGGCTATGAAGTTGTCTTCGATGACCCACTGGATGAAGTCTTCGCAATAGACGGGTGCTTGGTCGGATGTGCCGTTCTTCTCGTTCAGGCGGGCGATGTCATCGGGGCGTGTGGCCGGTGTGATGCGGTCCACCATGCTGTTGGGGAAGGTGATGTTGGTGGCTACCCAGGCAGCCAACTCCTTGTCCTGCGCCTCGATGAAGGAGGTGAAGGCTTTGCACGCCGTGCGGCCGTTGTGCTGCAGGTTGTCGCACGATAGCAGGGTGATGGGGCCTGCATTGGCAGCTTTGCGTCGGCGCAAGCCTTCGGCTACGTAGCCGAATACGGTCTTGGGCGAAGCCGGATGCTGCAAGTCGTGCTGCACGTCGGCATTGTCTAAGATAAATTCGCCGGTGGCCTTTGCTATATTGTAGCCCCCTTCGGTGATGGTCAGTGTGATGATGCGTATATCCTTGTCGGCAATCTTTCGGATGACGGCTTCAGGGTTTTCGATGGCCCAAATCAGCTCCACCAACGAGCCGATGCGGTAGGCTTCATCCTTTCCGTCGCGTCCGCACACGGTCAGGGTATATTCGCCGTTCTGCGCTTTCAGGGCTTTGTACAGGCGTTCGTCGCCCGGCAGCAGCATAGCTCCGCAGATGCCCCATTGTTGTTGGTCGGCGGCTTCGAGCAGGCGGTTGGTGTAAAACTCTTCGTGTGCGCGGTGAAAGTTGCCTACGCCGATGTGCAGGATGCCCGGTTTCACTTGTGCGCGATTGTAGCTGTAAGATACGATGGGTGTCTTCATGATGTTTTGTTTTTTAGAATGATTATTATTCGTTTTTCTTGTTGATGTGGCAAAAGTAAATTGATAATAATCAATTCGATAAGAATCTTCTTGCGAACTTTTTGGGAACGATTGCGGGAACGTTCCCAAAATCTGCAAACGTTCCCAAGCATTAGGATTTCTCGTGCGAAATGCCTACTTTTGTTTTCCATAAACAAGTAGGATTGCCATGAAACGAGTTACCATAAAAGACATAGCCCAATACCTGTCCATCTCCGTATCTACCGTATCGCGTGCGCTGATAGACGACAAGAACATCCGTAGCGAGACGAAAGCCAAGGTGCTGGAAGCCGCCAAACTATTAGGCTATCGCCCCAATCCCGTAGCCACCAACCTGAAGTATGGGCACACCAATACGGTGGGTGTCATCATCCCCGAAGGTGTCACACCCTTTGCCTCGCAAGTCATCAGTGGCATTCAGAGCGTACTCTATCCTAAAGGCATTAAGATTATTATAGCCGATTGCGGCGAGGACCCTGATAAGGAGCGGGAGAATCTGCGCCTGATGGAGGACTTTATGGTAGATGGCATCCTCATCAACCTGTGCAGCCACCGGAAGAACAAGGATGAGTTTCTGCGCTTGCAGAAGGCCGAGGTGCCGATGGTGTTCTACGACCGCATCCCTCACGGGCTGAACGTGTCGCAGGTGGTGGTGGATGACTATATGAAGGCTTTCTTCTTGGTGGAACGCCTCATTAGGAGCGGACGCAAGCGCATAGCCCACATACAAGGGCCGGACGAGGTGTATAATTCCTTCGAACGGTTCAGGGGCTATAAGGATGCCTTAGCCAAGTTTTCCCTACCCCTTAGCGAAGCGATGGTGATACAGACGGGCATGACCTTTGAGGACGGTGCGCGGGCGGCCGATGAACTGCTTGCCCGTGGTGTGGACTTCGATGCCGTGTTTGCCTTCACCGATACGTTGGCCATCGGTGCCATGAACCGCTTGCGCGAGCAGGGGAAAGCTATTCCGCAGGAGGTGGGCATAGCCAGCTTTTCGGGTACGGAACTGTCCACCATCGTCTATCCGCAACTGACTACTGTGGAGCAGCCGCTCTTCCGGATGGGCCAACAAGCGGCCGAGTTGATATTGGAAAGAATCGCCGACTTCTCGTCTCCCTATCGTACAGTCATTTTGGATGCTGACATCAAGATGCGTGCTTCTACTGACATCTTTTAACATTTCCCATTGAGCAACCCCTTTTCTTCGTTCGTATTTTACTTCAAATAAAAGCAAATAGCGAATATGAAGAAGTTAGGAATTACATTGTGTGCATTGGCTCTTGCCGCCACTCTTTCGGCCGGCAATGAGAAAGAATTAAGGCTGACTTCACCGGACGGTACGCACTTCGTGGTCTTCGGCCAAAGGCACCTCTCGTCGGGCGTGGGCGAGGTGTATTATCAGGTGAACTACAAAGGGCAGCCGGTGGTGGAGGAATCGCGTGCCGGACTCAATCTGGACAACCGGGTGTGGGAAATGGCATTGGGTGTCCGTAAGCTGAAGCAACCTGCCTGCTGGATGGACAATCTGGAGGTGGATTCCATCAGCTACCGGCAACCCGTTGACCAACTTTGGCATCCGCTTTATGGCGAGCGAAGCACTGTGCGCGATGCCTATCGGGCAGCCACGATGCATCTTTCGAAGAAAGACGGCTCCGACTATCGCCTTCAGATAGAGGTTCGTGCCTACGACGAAGGCATCGCTTTCCGCTATTTCTTCCCCGAGCATCCCAAGGCCATCTTCCATAAAGTGGTGGCCGACCTGACGGAATATACCTTGCCCGCCGGCAGCATGGCTTGGACAGAGCAATGGGCGCAGGCGCACTTCGAATACCTGCCTATCAATGACATCGACAAGCCCGTGGAGCGTGCCTTGACGCTGGAGCTTCCGAGTGGCATCTGGGCCGCCTTGACCGATGCCGACGTGGATGACTGGTGCCTGACCAAATTCCTAGCCTCGAAGGAGAAGGACCATACGCTGACTTCCGTGATGTACAGCCCCGTGGACATTGTCACCTACTATGCCACGCCTTGGAAGGTGATTATGGCAGCCGACAAGCCGGGCGACTTGCTGGAGCACAACGACATCATTCAGAACCTGAATCCGCCTTGCCAAGTGAGCGATGCCGACCAATGGGTGAAGCCGGGCAAAATCATGCGCGAGACCACCATCACGACCGAAGGCGCACTGGCCACGATTGACTTCTGTGCCGCCCATAACATCCCGTATATGCTCTTCGACTGGCTTTGGTATCTGCCCTGCACGTCGCACGATGGGGATGCCACCAAGGTGGTGGATAAGCTGGATATGCCGCGTGTGGTGGCCTATGGCAAGGAGAAAGGAGTTGGCATCTGGGTGTACGTCAATCAGCACGCGCTGATGAAGCAGGCACGCGAGCTTTTCCCGTTGCTGCGCCAATGGGGCATCGTAGGAGTCAAGTCGGGCTTTGTGGAGTATGCCAGCCATCGTTGGGCTACGTGGTTGCACGATTTGGTCCGGTTGGCAGCCGAAAACCATCTGATGATGAACATTCACGACGAGTTTCGTCCTTCGGGCTTCAGCCGCACCTATCCCAATCTGCTGACGCAGGAAGGCATTCTGGGCAACGAAGAATTTCCCGATGCCACACACAATACGATTCTTCCCTTTACCCGCATGATAAACGGTGCGGCCGATTATACCATCTGCTATTTCGACCGTCGGGTGAAGAACACCCACGCCCATCAGTTGGCTGCATCGTTGGTGTTTTATAGCCCCTTGCAGACCATCTTCTGGTACGACAAGCCTTCGGCTTATCAGGGTGAGCCCGAAGTAGAGTGGTTTGAAAATCTGCAAACGGTGTTCGATGATTCGCGTATGCTGTCCGGTGCACCGGGCAAGAGTGCCATCATGGCTCGCCGGAAAGGAAATGAATGGTTCGTCGGCGCCATCACCAACAACGACGGTTCGCGCGAGGTGATAGACCTTTCCTTCTTGGAAGCCGGAAAGAAGTATCTGGCACGCATCTATACCGATGGAGGCGAGAAGGTCAGCACACGCACACACGTCAAATGCACCTATTTGCAGGTCAGCTCGACGCAAACGCTGAAGTTCGACCTCAAGCCACGGGGTGGGGCAGCCATACAGTTCATACCGATGGACGACAAGGCGGCAAAGAAATATAAGAAATATAAAGGTGAAATTTTGTAAAGCACTTAGGTGTAATTCTATACTCTTTCGTATTAACCAACAGACGACATTGATTTGAACAAATAATAGTTTTTTCAATAAGGTAAAGAAGATTGTTTTCGGGTTTTAGTATTAAAAAAGAATGGAAATAGAAAAGATATGAACTATAATACGAAAACTGAATACGGTTAACGATAATTAGCATAAGTAT
>JAUNJD010000152.1 GCA_030523205.1 Bacteroides sp. | reverse complement strand
AGTTTGTGAGTTCTTTAGCTTGTGAGTTTTCTCTATTCACCGTTCACACAATCATACCTGCACCCACCGTCTCAAAGGTAGCTGCGTCGATGATGACCAAGCTGCCTGTTACTCGGTTCTGTGCATAGAGGTCGAAGTTCAACGGTTTGGCAGTCTTCAGGCGCACATGGGCGATGTCGTTCATATTGACGGTTTTGTCCTGATGGTCTTGCTCCAGCGTATTGATGTTCACCTTGTAGTCAACTTCCTTGATGAGGCCTATCACTTCGTCGGTAGCATGGCGAATGATGTATTTCGTATTCAGTGACAGCGGACGATGGTTGAGCCAGCATATCAACAGCGAAAGGTTAGAATCCGTCTTTGGTTCCTCACCCTGTTTCACAATCATACAACCACGGCTGACATCCACATCATCGGCCAAGCTGACGGCTACTGACTGCGGTGCGGTAGCCTCGTCCAACGTACGGGTAGCTTCGTCGATGGCAGTCACTGTGGAGTGTGTAAAGGAAGGAAGTATCGTCACCTTATCACTTACCCGCAATCGGCCGCTTGCCAGCCGGCCGGCGTATGCCCGATAGTCGGGAAATTCGGCACTTTGCGGACGGATGACATACTGCACAGGCAGGCGCATGGGAAGCTCATCTACTCCGGCTTTCAGCGGCAAAGTCTCCAACAGATGTAGCAAAGTGTCGCCCGTGTACCACGGTGTACGCTCCGAACGGTTCACCACATTGTCGCCGTCGCGGGCAGAAATGGGAATGTAGTACACCTTCTTCAAATCGAGTTTCTCGGCAATCACAGCATATTCGTGTTCGATGTTTCGATAGACTTCTTCCGAAAAATCCACCAAATCCATCTTGTTGATGGCCACTATCACGTAGTCCAGACGCAACAACGAAGCGATGTAAGAGTGACGCTTGGTCTGTTCCAAAATGCCATTGCGGGCATCTACCAAGATGATGGCAGCGTCGGCCGTAGAAGCTCCCGTCACCATATTGCGCGTATATTCTATGTGCCCCGGAGTGTCGGCTATGATAAACTTTCGCTTCGGTGTAGCGAAATAGCGATAGGCCACGTCAATCGTAATGCCTTGTTCGCGTTCGGCACGCAAGCCGTCGGTCAGCAAAGCCAAGTTCACCTCGTCGTTACCCAGACGTTCGCTAGCCGCCTTTACCGCCTCCAGTTGGTCCTCAAAAATCGATTTGCTATCGTAAAGCAGACGGCCAATCAGTGTACTCTTGCCGTCGTCCACACTTCCTGCCGTCGTAAAGCGCAGGAGTTCCATATCTAAATATCCAGTCATTTGGATTAATTTTAAATTTTAAATTATGAATTGTCTATTATCCATTAATCAAAAGTACCCTGCCTTCTTGCGGTCTTCCATCGAGGCTTCCGAACGCTTGTCGTCCGATCGACCACCACGTTCCGTCACGCGCGAAGAGGCAATTTCGTTAATGATATCTTCCAGAGTATTGGCTTCGGACACCGTAACGCCCGTACAGGTAATGTCGCCTATCGTGCGACAGCGTACTCGCTTGCGAACAACCTTCTCTTCGGGCTTCAGCTTCATGAAGGGATAGTAGGCCAACCAAATGCCGTCGCGCTGGAACACATCGCGCTCGTGCGTATAATATAAGGAAGGAAGCTCAATCTGCTCTTGCAGGATGTATTGCCATACGTCCATCTCGGTCCAATTGCTCAGAGGGAATACACGAAAGTGCTCACCCTGCTGCTTCTTGCCGTTGAAGATGTTCCACAACTCCGGTCGCTGATTCTTCGGGTCCCACTGCCCGAACTCATCGCGATGAGAGAAGAAACGCTCTTTGGCACGGGCTTTCTCTTCGTCGCGGCGGGCACCACCCAAGGCGGCATCGAACTTATACTTCTCCAGTGTGTCCAGCAACGTCACGGTTTGCAGTTTGTTGCGACTGGCGTTGTATCCTGTTTCTTCCACTACACGGCCGGTGTCAATAGATTCCTGCACCGAACCTACAATCAGCTTGACTCCCAACTTCTTCACCAATTCATCGCGGAAGGTAATGGTCTCTTCAAAATTGTGTCCGGTGTCGATGTGCAGAAAAGGAAATGGTATGGCAGCCGGATAAAAGGCCTTATACGCCAAGTGTGCCATAACAATGGAGTCCTTTCCTCCGGAAAAAAGTAAAACAGGTTTCTCAAACTGCGAGGCCACTTCGCGTATCACGTAGATGGCTTCCGATTCCAGTTCTTTCAGGTGTGTAATCTTGTCACTCATATTCGTTTTCGTTTTTTAGTTGACAAGTAAACGAGGCTACAAGCACCTCATCCTTTTATTATTCACTTATCAACCTGTTAACTAACTTATTTCTTTATTACCTTGTCAACTTGTTAACTCGTCAACTCAAATGATTCTTCACAAACTTCTTCGCATAATAGGAAATGATGTATTTAGCTCCGGCACGACGGATAGCTACCAAACTCTCGGCAAAGATTCGCTTCTCGTCGAACAAGCCTTGCTGTGCACCATTTATCAACATGGAGTATTCGCCCGATACCTGATAAGCCACCAACGGATAATCGGGGAATTGCTGGGAGGCACGATAAAGGATGTCCAAATAAGCCAAAGCCGGCTTCACCATAATCCAGTCTGTACCTTCCTCTATGTCGGCAGCAATTTCTTCCAAGCCTTGGTTCTTGGTGCGGTAGTCCATCTGATAGCTCTTACGGTCGCCAAACGAAGGAGCCGAACCAGCTGCATCGCGGAAAGGACCGTAGTAAGCCGAAGCATACTTGGCGGAATAGGCCAATATCTTGGTAGGCAGTTTCTCCTTATCCAACCGTTGGCGCAAGGCTTCAATCTGCCCGTCCATCATGGCCGAAGGGGCTACGAAGTCGGCACCTGCCACGGCATGCTGATAGGCCATCTCGGCCAATAGCGGCAAGGTGCTGTCATTCTCCACGTCATGATTGTGCAGCAGTCCGCAATGTCCGTGTGAAGTGTATTCGCAAAGGCAGACATCGGTAAACACAATCACCTGAGGAAAACGCGCCTTGATGGCTCGCACCGCCCGGCTGATAATGTTGTCCGGACGATAGCCTGCCGAACCCCGTTCATCCTTCTCCTCGTCGGGAATAACACCGAACAGCAACACCTTGTCGATGCCCAATGAAAGCGTATCCTCAATATCGTCCAACAGTTGGTCAATGGAAAAACGATAGATATCCTTCATGGTGGCTATCTCTTCCTTCACATTTTCACCTTCTGTCACGAAGTAAGGATAAATAAAGTCGCCGGCAAGGATGGGGGGTACATCGGCATACCGGTCTCTGATTTCCTGAGTTTTTCTAAATTCTCTAAAACGCTTCATACAAATTCTTCTTTTAGTTTATGGGTTGTGGTATTTCCTTTGGCCACCAGCAACGTGGCGTTGGGGAAATTCGTATATAGTTTCTTGAATGCTTCTACACCGGATGGCGAAGAGAACAATATTTTTTCGTAAAGCGAAAGGTCCACCTTCACTGCCTTCTCGTTCGGTTGGTTCTCGTAAACGGCCAAGTCGGTCACGTCGTTACCCAAGGCTCTCAAGGCTTCGGACAGATATGCCAAACCTTTGTTGGAGCGGGGCAGCAGGATGCGTTGCCCACGAATGCCTTGTTCGCTGAAGGCTTGCACCAATCCTTCGGCCGACTCGGTAGGCGACTCTATATCGGGGCGGAAGTGATGGGCGGCTAACGCTTCGGATGTCACAGGCCCCACGGAAGCTATCTTGACAGCTGCCAACCGACGAATATCGATGCCTGCCTCGTCTAGCAGTTTGAAGAAGAAGCGCACGCCGTAACGGCTGGTAAAGACTACCCAATCGTAGGCCAAGGCTTGCAGGTCGGCTTTATTCTCATCGCTCACCTCTGCCTTCGTAATCTTTATCAAGGGAGTATGCGTGATGCGCTCTCCCGGTTCTCCTTGAGGAGCTACCGTGCCCGTTGCCAACACGTTGCGAAGAGTATAATCCTTCTCGAAGTTCACCACCTCGCCCACGACAATCAGTACCGGAGTGGGATACTTGATTTGAGCGTGTCGAAGCTCGGCCAAGGTCGAGAAGAAAGTGCGTTGGTCGGGACGTGATACGTTATACACCAAGGCCACGGGGGTATCTGCGTTGCGTCCGCTTTCTATCAATCGATCGGCTATCTCTACGATATGCGCTCCTCCCATATAATAAACCAGCGTATCGGCCGAAGGTGTTTGTAGCGTCTTGCCATGCCCGGCCACAAAAGCCACGGACGAAGCAATACCCCTGTGTGTCAATGGAATGTGGGTGTAAGCCGCCAAAGCAATGCCCGAAGATACACCGGGGATGACGAAAACTTCCACGAAACGGCTTTGCAGATAATCTATTTCTTCGCGTCCGTGTGCAAAAACCATCGGGTCGCCCCCCTTCAAGCGCACCACCTGTTTTCCCGCCAAGGCTGCCTGATACATCAGTTCGTTGATTTCGTCCTGATGATGGCTGTGCTTGCCTTTCCGCTTGCCTACATATACCTTCTCGGCTGCGTATCTTTGCAGATAGTCCTTGTCCAACAAGTCATCGTGGAAAATGATGTCGGCTGCCGCCAACGCTCTGTCGCCACCCAAGGTCAGCAAGTCGGCACTGCCGGGACCGAAGCCTACTAAAGTCACCCTTCCAAAGTGCTTGCGAATGTCTTGCTCCGCAAACAATGCTTTCAATGCCGTCTCTCCCCGACGGCCAATCACGGCCAAGTTTCCTTGCAAAGGATGTGTCTTGAAGGGAAGACGTTCGGCAATGCGCTCCTCCAGTCCCAAGCGTTGAAGGGCACAGGTAGCCACAATCAAGGCATCGATGTATCCGTTGTCCACCTGCGCTATGCGCTCTTCGATGGTGCCGCGTATGCTGACCACCTCAATATCTTGGCGCAACTGAAGCAATTCGGTCTTGCGCATCTTCGAGCTAGTGCCTATGCGGCTGCCCGCAGGCAGTTGGGCCAACGTAAGCGAATCGCTGCTCACCAATGAATCACTCTTGTCCGATGCTTCCGTGAGGCAATACAGTTCTAGTCCTGCTGGCAACGGGTAAGGCAGGTCTTTGGCCGAATGAATGGCGATGTCGGCCTCTCCGTCCAGCACGGCACGGTCCAGCTCGCGAGTGAAGAAATCGGCCGATATATTGTCCATCAGCGAGATGTCCTTATGACGGTCGCCATACGAGGTGACTTCCGCCACTTCGTACTCCAATGCAGGGAACAAGGAGAAAAACTCCTTGACCTGCAACAAAGCCAGTGGGCTATTTCTGCTGATTACTTTTATCTTACTCATATTTAAGTTTGTGAGTTTTTAAGTTCATAAGTTTTTAAGTTAGTTGACGAGGGGACGAGTTAACAAGTCCACGAGGCCCCGCCTTGTTGTCTTGTTCACTTGTCAACTTGTTAACTTTAGAGTTTTTTTGAGTTCGTTAGCGGTCTATCAGCTCCTAACTTCCTTTAACTCCTCTAACTCCTTCTAACTCCATTTTATTTGATTCGATTCTTCGAGAAACGAGCCGTTATGATTCTTCCGGCAAGGCTCAACACCAGTACGATGATGGTCAGCAGCAGGGCGGCGGCGTAGGCACGTTCGCGCACTTCGGGGATGGGGCTGGACAGCTGGAAGAATACGGATAGGGGCAACGTAGCTGCCGGTTGATCCAGACTCGTCGGGATGTTGTCCGTAAAACCGGCGGTAAACAGCACTCCGGCAGCATCGCCAATGGCACGCCCGATGGAGAGCAGTGTAGCCGTAGCCACACCCGGTGCTATCTGACGCAGCACCACCTTGCAGGATTCCCATTTGGTAGCTCCCAATGAATAGGTGGCCTCCAGCAATTCACGAGGCACCGACTTGGCCACTTCGTCCATCGAACGGACAAAAATGGGGATAATCAGCATCGTGATGACAAAAATACCGCCCAGCAGCGAAGTCTTCAGCCCGAAGAATATCATGACCGTAAAGGCAAAAGCACCATATACAATGGAGGGAATGCCAAAAAGCACATCGAACGACAGACGGGTGAAATATGCCAAGCGCGAACCTTTCTTGAGATACACATTCAGGTAGAACACAATGGGGATGCTGATAAGCAAACCCAAGACCGTGGAACCACCCACCACCATCAGCGAGCCGACAATGGCATTCAAGATGCCGCCTTCCTTACCCAAATAGAATCCTCCACCGGGCAGCGACGTAATCATCTCCCACGACAACGAGCCGAACCCCGTCTTGCCGATGGTCCAGATGATGCTGGCAAAGAAGCCAAACACAATGAGTGTGGCAATCACCATCAGGACATTGACTATCTTTTCTTCTATAAACTTCCACTTCATAACTTAAACTTCTTCTCTACATTTTGCAATACGATTCTAGAAAGGGCATTGAACAGCAGAATGATGACAAACAGCACCAATGCCGCAAACATCAAAGCCGACTCATACATGGGCAATGACAGCATCTCACCGTAATTGTTGGCAATCAGGGCTGGCAACGGATATACTCCGTCGAACAACGAATGAGGCACCCCCACCATGTTGCCGCAGACCATCAGCACCGCCAACGTCTCGCCAAAAGCCTTCGACACCGCCAACACGATGGCAGCAATGATGCCCGGCGATGCCTTGCGCAACACGATGGAGCGAGATATCTGCCAGCGTGTGGCTCCCAACGAAGCAGAAGCTTCCTTCAAGTCGCGGGGAATGGTAGAGAACAGTTCGATGAACAGGCTTACCAACAACGGAATAATCATTACCCCCAGCACAATGCCGCCTGCCAGCAAGGTATATCCGCTGGTGTAATCGACGAACAACGGACCGAGTTTATCGGCAATCCAAGGCACGATAATCAATGTGCCCCATAGCCCATACACCACGGAAGGTATGCCGGCCAAGATGTCGAGCACCGGGAAGATAATCTTCTTCACCACCGGGTGTGCCCGCTCCGTCAAGAACAAGGCCGTCAGCAAGGCAATAGGCACTGCCATTATCACCGACAAAAGCGTTGCATATACCGAAGACAGGATAAACGAGAAGAAACCAAACTCTCCGCTCAGCGGGCTCCACTCCGTACCTGTCAGCAAGTCCCAGAGAGAATAGGCCGACAATATGTTCGATGATTTATAAATCAAGCCAATTCCCATTATCAGCAGGGCAAAGAGCGACAAGATGGTCAATGCGTGCATCAACTTTCCCGTCAGCTTGTCTTTGAGAACTCTTCTGTTCAGTAATGATAGATTTGTCATTGATAAAAAACTTATTTCTTCTTGATTATCACTTTCCAATAATCCTCCACCGGTTCTTGCTCCACAATGGTATGTCCTTCCAGCTTCACGGAACCCGGCACGTTGTCGATGGGCTGTCCATCGTCCAACCAAATTTCGAGCAAGTCGCCGGACTGTATGGCAGCCAGCTCCAACTTGGTCTTTACGAAGTTCATGGGGCAGATGACACCTCGCAAGTCTTTCACCCGACGAGGTTTCTCCGGGGTCGTAGCCTCAGCTTCCTGGGCGGATGCATCATCAGTGGATGCCTCCTTCACCGGAGCCGGCTTCTTGAATTGCAGGGAGTCGTCCATGCCGTTGTACAATTCCGTCACAGCATCGGCCAATGCATACGCATCTTGTTGCAGAGGCCGGAAGTCGGCTTGGCGGTCGTTGCGTGCAGTCAGTACGAGCGACTTGTAACGGACATCCACATAACCGGCGGCAATGAAGTTGTCGATGAAGAAGTCGAAAGTCTCCTCCACGCTCCTCGGATCGAGACCACGTGTCACCAGCAACATACGCGAAGCCGAATAGATGACTTCGTAAATCAGTCGGTTCTTGCGGACAGCATCGGTCTCCGTTTCCAGTTGCTTCTTGTTGTAGGCTATGGTGTCCAAGTCAACCTTAATCATATCGAACAGTCCGGCAGAACATTCGGCTTTTCCTTGCGGAGTTACCGAGAAGATTTCTTCAGCCCCCCAGTCGAAATAGTAATTCTTATCGTCGGCAAAGGAGGGTATGTGTTTGTATTCAGCCAAGAGTTGCAAAGCCTTCTCTCGGCCTTCAGCCTTCAGGTAGTCCGTAAAGCTGCGTCCGTCGCCTACCGACTGATAGTCTTCGAGCAACCGGCGAACAAACTTGGGCACATCGCGAGCACTCAAGCTACCCACCGCTTCGGCCAGCTTCGGCTCGGTCTTGCGCTCGGCGGCTAAGAATACCTGATAGCCGGGATAGGTGCGTTCGTTGCGCAAAGCTCTTCCGGCAAAGCCCAAGTCAGCCCAAAGCTGTTGCCCGCAGGAGTTGGGACAGCCGGTCACGTGGATGGACACACCGCTCAAGCGGTCCAAGTCCAGATTGCTTTGCAACAGTTCTTTGCGGATGGCGGCAGCCAATCCTTTGGAAAGACCGATGCCAAGGCGGCACGTATCGGCTCCCGTACACGAGACGATGTTGTTCACGATGACCGGAACGCCCGTTTCGGCTTTGAAGTCCTTCAACAGCGCATAAACTTCGGGCAATGCTTCTTCGGGCAGATTGCGTAGACGGATGTTCTGCGTATTGGTGAAGCGAATGGTATGTTCGCCAAATACTTGCAATAATGCTAGCAATTTCTCCAAGCGTGCCACCCGCTCCTCTTCCAGCCAGATGTTTCCCAAGATGACGGGAAATAGCACGGACACATAGCCCTGCTGTCGTTGCCGAACGACGTAACGCTTCTTCCATAGCTCGTATGCCGCGTCGGCCTCAGGGGCTGCCTGCGGCTGATAGACGTATGCCGGACGTTCGTTGACCGGGTCTTCCACTTCTATTACGACCGCTTTCTTCTTTTCTTCTTCGAAATATTCACGAATCAGGCGCAAGGTTTCTTCCTCTCCCCGTTTGTAGAAGATGAAGCGGATGCGTGCTTGGTTGCGGTTCTTCCGGTTGCCGTGTGCCGAAAAGAAATTCTTCAAGGCTTTCACCAATGTATAGAGATCTTCGGCAGGCAGGAAGTCGAACAACTTCCAGCCGGTTGTCGGCTTTGAACCGGCACCACCGCCCACATAGACAAAGAATCCACGTTTCCCGTCCTTCAGCTTAGCCACGAGGCCCACGTCGTTGATGCCTGCGTAGTCGATGTTATGCTCGTCGGAGGAGAAGGCTATTTTCATCTTGCGGGGCAACAGATACGAATCGGGTTCGGCAATCATCCGCGAGGTCAATTCCAAGGCGTATGGTGTGGTGTCGAAGGCTTCGTCAGCCGACAGACCGCTCAGTTCGCTCACCATGATGTTGCGCACCGTGTTTCCTCCCCCACCCTTGGTGGCCAATCCGGCTTCTTGAAGCTCGCGAAGCACGGCTTCCACTTCGTCCAACGACAGGTTCTGTATTTGTATTTCCTGCCGCGTGGTGAGGTGCAGCAGGTTGGATCCATGTCTCCGGGCTATGTCAATCAACCGTTGCAACTGGGCAGGATAGATGACGCCACCCGTTGCACGCACACGTGCCATATAAACTTCGTTCTTGCGTTGCTCATAGACGCCCATAGGCACACGGAACGCTTTGAACTCCGTTGCAGATACTTGTTTTTCTTCATACCCCTTTGCCAAAGAGGCAAACTTGGTGATGTCACCGGAAAGAGTATCCGGCAACCGATACGTTAAACCACTCATATTTAAGTTCTTAAGTTTTTAAGTTTCTGAGTTTTTA
>JAUNJD010000151.1 GCA_030523205.1 Bacteroides sp. | reverse complement strand
GCTAAGTATTAAGCACTTGTGAATTTAGTCAGACAAAGAGTGTCCAAGTCAGGAATACCGTGAACCACATCTATGAAGACAGCCGTAAACGTCTGTGGGTGGCCACCGGCGAGGGATTGGTGTGCTTCCCCACGCTGACGGACACCGTCTATCAAGTGTATCGCCGCGAAAGCGGACTGGCCAACACGCACATACAGGCCATCGGGGAGGACAAGGCAGGCAACATTTGGATGAGCACCAACAGAGGCATCAGCTGCCTTGTGGACAACAACACCCCGTTCTACAACTACGACAATCAGGACGACCTGCCGATAGGCAGTTTCAACCGTGGCAGCATCGCCTACGGGAAAGACGGAAAGTTCTACTTTGGCAGCATCGACGGTATGTGCTACTTCAACCCCGAATACGTCCTGCGAAAACGCGAATCACCACTTGCCTTCATCACGGGTATCGAAATAGCCGACCCTGTAAGCAAGCCGGTGAGCAAACAGACCATCATCGAGCTGAACAACCGACGGAACATCCGGCTAGAGTACACGCAGAACAGCTTCAACGTGCGGTTCAACGTGCTGAACTATGCCCTAATCAACCAAGTGGAATATGCCTATATGCTGAAAGGATTCGAGAACGAATGGTATCCCGTGTCAACAGCCAATAAGGTGACCTTCCGCAACCTGCCTCCCGGAAAGTATCAGTTCTTGATAAAGACGAGGATGCGCAACCAAGAATGGTCCAACGATGTGCAGTCGATATACATACGCATCGCGCCACCCATCTGGCTGACGTGGTGGGCAAAGATGAGCTACGCATTGGCCATCGTGCTCATCGTCTGCGGCCTCATCTATGTTTATAAGAAACGCCTCGACGCTGAATCCCTCTACAAGCTGGAGAAGCAGAGCCACGAGCACGAGCAGGACCTGAACAACGAACGGCTGCGCTTCTACACCAACATCACGCACGAGCTGCGCACACCGCTGACCCTCATCCTGGGTCCGCTGGAAGACATTCAGAAGGACAACTCCCTGTCAACGAAGGATGCGCAGAAGATATCCGTCATTCATCAGAGTGCCCTCCGCCTGCTGAACCTCATCAATCAGATTCTGGAGTTCCGGAAGACCGAGACACAGAACCGCAAACTCAGCGTCAGACGCGCCAACATCGTACCCGTGATTTACGAGACCGGTCTGAAGTATAAAGAGCTGAACCGCAAGCCGGAGGTCAACATACAAATCACCGTGGAAAAAGAAGACATTCCCCTCTACTTCGACCGCGAGGTGGTGCAGATTATTCTGGACAACCTGATTTCCAATGCCCTCAAATATACGGAAGAGGGAACTATCTCCGTCAGCATCGGCCAATCACGGCAGGCCGACGTCGACTATGCCGAACTGAAAGTAAGTGATACCGGCTATGGCATTGAACCCGATGCCTTGCCGCACATCTTCGAACGCTACTATCAGGAAGGCGGCAAGCATCAGGCATCCGGCACGGGCATCGGCCTGTCGTTGGTAAAGAATCTCGTTGCCCTGCACGAAGGCGAAATACAGGTGGAGAGCACCCCCAATGCCGGCAGCACCTTCTGCGTCCGACTGTTGATGGACAACAGTTACCCCAATGCCCTGCACACCGATGCCGAGGAACCGGCCTTTGCCGAGGCTGCCCACGCCGAGAACGATTCTGCGAACAACGATAAGCCCATCCTGCTCATCATCGAAGATGACCCGGACATATCCGACTACATAGCCGAATCCTTTGTCAACAGCTTCGACGTAAAGGTCGCTGCCAACGGTATGCAAGGCAGGGACAGTGCCTTCAAGTACATACCGGACATCATCGTCAGCGACATCATGATGCCCGTCATGGACGGAATAGAGCTGTGTCGCGAGCTAAAGAAGGACATCCGCACCAGCCACATTCCCATCATCCTGCTGACAGCCAAAGACTCGTTGAAGGACCGCGAAGAAGGCTACTCCACCGGAGCCGACTCTTACATCAGCAAGCCTTTCAGCGCCAGCCTCCTGCACAGCCGCATAGAGAATCTGCTTCAACTGCGACGCAACTTGGCCAATCACTTCAGCGCAAGCACAACAGTCAGCGAAGAGCCTGCCGAAACCACCGACTCGCTCAGCAAGATGGATGACGAATTCATTCAGAAAATCAACGACCTGATAAAGGAAGGTATGTCCTCCGAAAAAATGGGCATTGCCTACCTGGCCGACAAGATGTGCATGAGCAACTCTACACTCTATCGGAAAATGAAGGCACTCACCGGTCTTTCCACCAATGAGTATATCCGCAAAATCAGGATGCAGTTTGCCCAACAATTCTTGCTGGAAGGCAAATACAATGTATCCGAAATAGCCTTCAAGGTAGGCATCAGCAATCAGTTCTATTTCCGCCAATGCTTCAAGGAGGAATTCGGAGATACACCGTCGGGGTATCTGAAGAAGATGAAGGGGAATTAGGAAAAGGGATTTCCTTGTCTTTTGAAGGGAAGATTGTCCGATGCAATGTATTTCTTTTAGAATTTCATCGAATTTACGTTAACTAATTATCAATATACAAAAATGAAAAGAGAATATAATTACAATTTTATAAAAGAAGAAAAAGAAAGAGCGGCAACCTTATGTACCCTATGGCACGTAGGCGACAATGCTAAAATCGTAAACGATTGGATTGACATCTACATAGAAGGCATGAAAGAAGGTACACGTTTAGAAGGTGATCGAGCTAAGGTGGACTTTGTAAAACAACAATTAGAAACGGACTTTCACGCCACCATCGTTCACTTGGAAGAACCGGCATTGCGCTATCTTTTGGCTCGCTTACTATTTTACACCAATAATGAGTTAGAGTTTGGAAATGTAGTTTGCTGGCTCGGTGGTAAGTATGTCGAACCTTTAATCAAAGTCACCAGTTTCTCTATTCCTGATTTTCTGTTCATGATAAATGAGTATTTAGCTGTAACACGGGGAGATCCCCAAAACGAAGTGGAGATGAAACTAATAAAAATAGCCCAGAAGAGCAATCTACTCAATGCCCAATATGCAGAGAAGTATGCTGTATTCACCAGTATACTCGAAGTATTGTCCAAAAGAGGATGGCAACATCACTTAAAAGGTTTCAAAACCATATTGAAATATATATCCAGTGACGATCTTGACATTATAGCCTATTTGAAAAACTTCCACATAATAAGCAAACAAGGATGCTATATAATGCTCAACACCCTCCTCAACTATCCAATACACGAAGATGTCTATACGGATTTTGCCATTAAACGCAGAATAATTGAAATCTCCGACACAGCAAGAGGAGCCAAATACACTTCTTCGTGGGAATCGAAAGCTTTAGAACTTATAAAATCTGTACCAACGGACAAGCTGAAAGGATGGTGTGACATAATGGATGAGAAAGGCTATGAATGGACAGGCTATGATTACCCTGGATGGACCGATGCTGCCGTAAAGCGATTCCGTAAAGCCGCTTTATGGATAAGTCAAATGATGTCTGTATAAGTAAGAATCCCACGAATTTTATCCTAAAACACATGGAGTTTCGGACGAAAATTCGTGGGATTTTTTCTGACCTCATCGAGGCGTGTGAGAATTATCCTATCAAGCTACGGAAGGCCTGAATGCCTTGATGATTTCTGTCCAGCTTTTCTACTTCATCCAACAAGCGGAGGGATTTTTCGTGCTGATTCAAGCCTTGATAGCCCAATGCCATCATGTACTTGCAATGTATCTCGTTACGCAGGTTCAGGTCGTCTTCCCAAATCAAGAGGTCGGGCAAGGAGACGGCGAAGTAATCCATCTTGATTTTGTCGAACAGATGCTTTTCGCCATAAGAAACAAGTTTGTGGAAGTATCCGTTGGCCTTGTCTGTGCGACCCAGCTTCAGTAGGCAAAGACCGGCATAGAATATCTTGTCGGGCTTGGCGTCGTTGTAGTAGAGGGCGGCGGCAGGCTCCGTGGGGCCGACAATGCCTTTCTCCCAATATTCGGCGGCCAAAGCCTGTTCGCCCATAGCAGCGTAGGCCAAGCCGAGGAAGTAGTAGAAATCGTTCTCCTGCGCACCGTACAGCTTGCCTTCGCCCAGGTGATGCGGATAGTCCAAGCATTCCTTCAGCAAGGCAATGGCTTCGGAGTAGTTTTTCCGGGCGAGGCATTGTTTGGCAAGTTCCACTCGGGAGAACTGATATTGTCCGGATACCTTTCCTTCACCACCTTCCCACGGATGGAAGATGTGGGCATCGAGCTTCTCTTTGGCTTGTTTGTAGGCACCTGTCTGATTCAGCAAGGTGATTTCCTCCAATACAAGGTCGTCGCGCAGGGCTATCAGTTCGGGATAGTTCTGCAAGAAGGCCAAACGCTCGGCATGGGGACGACGAACACGCTTGTAGAGTTGGTCCAGCTCCATCAGGATGCGGGCATCTGTCGGGTCGAGGTGGAAGGCGCGTTCCATGTACTCGATGGCTCGATTGGTATCGTCCTTCTTGTTGAAGTAGGCCAAAGCCAAGTTGCGCCACACGGTGGGGAATTGCGGGTTCAGTCGGCTCGATGCCTCCCAAGCCTCCAAAGCCAGGTCGTACTGACGCTTGTCGTAGTAGAGGTTGCCCAAATAATAGGGGGCGTATGCATCGGTGGGATTCACCGACATGGCACATTGCAAGGCGAGGATAGCCTCCAAGCGGTTGGGGAAGCAATAGTCGGGGCAGGCTTGGGCAGCTTGGGCGAAGATTTCTCTCGTCAACTTATTTCCTTGTAAATTCAAGCACCAACCCCAATAATAGTAAGTCATCGGAGTAACAGCCTGCTGATCGATGGCAATGCACCACAAGGAAGCGGCTTCGGTGTAGCAACCTGCTGCCACGTAGTCCAAAGCTATCTCGTCGTAGTTGTGGGCTTCGGCACGCATCAATTCCTTGAGCGTGTTCAAGTCTTCCTCTTTTCCGTTTATCAGATATTGCTCGTAGCGGCAGCCGTAGTTGAACTTGTCGATGGCCAATGAATCTTGAATCAGTTGCAAAGCCTCGTCCGTGCGCCCCATGCGGCGCAGAATCACCGTCTTCAGCGCACGAGCCTTGTGGTTGTGCCAGTTGCGGATGAGCGAACGGTCAATCTCGTCCAAGGCATCATCCAGTCGGCCCTGCATGGTCGAGATTTGGGCACAGGCAAAGTAGCCGGCATCCTGCCAAGCGGCATTCCAACAGGCTTTGTAGAAGCGGTCGTAAGCCTCATCCATGCGACCTTGATACTTCAACGCCAAGCCGAGGTTGTAGATAGGTTCACCGTCGTAGGGATTGGGATTGCGCTTCTGCAAGGTCTTAACGGCTGTGCGCAGATAGGCTTCTGCCTTCCGGAAGCGTCCCTTGCGGATGTACCACAAGCCGAGCGCATTGTTGCAGCGCACGTCGATGGGGTCGCGGCGAAGGGCTTCTTCGTAATAGTCAACAGGGTTGTAGGTGGCATGGCGATATTGCTCCAAGTGCAGTCCGGTGAGGTAGAGCTGCTCGGTGGTCTTGATTTCTTCGGGCAGCAAGGCGGCTTCGGCAGCATCGGGGATGGGCTTTACCTCGTCCGGCTCAGCGTGCCAATAGAGAAGTTCCTTGCCCTTGGCGGTAATGCTCAGGCTGAGTTGGTTGAGGGGGACATTGCCTACCTTCACCGTTTCATCGAGCAATTCTTCGGGGGTGATGGTCACTTCTTTGTCGTAAAAGATACAAGTTGACGAGTTAACGAGGCCACGAGACCCGTCCTCTGCAACTCCTTGTTGACTTGTCCCCTTGTCAACTTGTCTCTTTATCAACCTTACGCGCACCGTCTGCTTAGACGTGGCAAATACCTTGAAGCGCACGGAGTCTTCGCCCTCGGGGTCGATATTCATCAGCAAGTCCTTGCTGGCATTCTTCACCACGCCCAATTCGCGATAGGGCATGAAATACTGCACAAAGCTTTTCTCTTCGTAGGGTTGCAGCCAAGTAAAGTCGGGCTGATTCTCGGTATAGACACCGGCCATCAGCTCGATATACGGGCCGTCTTCGTCCGTCAGGTTGCGGTCCCATGCTCGTCCAAAGTCGCCATTGCCCCACGTCCACTGCTTCTTGCCCGGCGAAACATGATGATTGGCCACATGGAGCATACCGGCGCGGGTATCGTTCTCGTATCCGCCCTCGAAGTTGAAGCGCGAGTTGACGGCCATGTAGGAGGTGGGCACCTTGATATTCTTGTAGTTGGAGATGTCCACGCCGGCCGAATAGTCCATCTTGTAGTAAGTGCCCGTAGCGATGGGGAAGCTGCTCACCGCCCGCTTGCCATGATCGAACACCGCATTGATGTCGGGTGGGAACACGCTTTGATAGTAGTCGTTGACAGCCACGGCAGGATTGGCCCACCACAAGAAGGTCTGGGGCACCTCCGTCCGGTTGTAGAGCACGCCCTTGATTTCAAGGAAGGCATGTCCCGGGCGAAGCGTAAAGCCAGCCATACCCTTTTGGTGGAACATACGCTCCATCTCGCTCACCCACACGGTAACGCTACCGTCAGCATTCTCCTCGATGGTGGAGTCGATGGGCATATAGGTAGTGGGGCGATGATGCTGCGGCCAGTTGAACTCGATGCCGCCCGAAATCCACGGTCCTACCAATCCGACCAATGCCGGCTTGATGACATGGTTGTAATAGACGAAATGGCGTTGTTTGATTTTATCGTAGGCCATCTGTACACGTCCACCCAATTCGGGCAGAATCATCACTTTGATGTATTCGTTTTCAAGATAGACAGCCTCGTAGGTCTTGTCCACCTTTTCGTCGGACATGGACTCGATGACGGGATAGGGATAGACTACCCCACTACTGCCTTGATACACTCTTTTTTCCAAGAAGATAGGATTCTTTTCGGGCTTCCCCACTTCATAAGTAGGAATCACCACTTTTTCTTTCCAGGCTTTAACCATGATATTTTGAGTTTTGAGTTTTTAAGATTGGAACACAGAGACACGGAGACACAGAGGTTATTCTTGTATGCACCGGTATAGGGATACACAGAGAAGGCATATCTTTTATGATTGCCACGGAGTTATACAGAGAAGAGAATCTATGCACAAAACTCTGTGTGCTCTCTGCGACGCAGTCGCCATCCCTTTTGTAAAATCTCCGTGTCTCTGTGCCTCTGTGTTCTATAAAATTCTTCATTCTTCATTTAAGTAGTTCTTTCTCCAATTCCTCCAACGACTTGCCTTTCGTTTCGGGCAGTTTCTTCAAGAAGAACAAGAAGCCGGCGGTGCAGATGGCGGTGTATATCCAGAAGGTGCCGTATGTGCCCAAGGCTTGGTTGAGGAAGGGGAAAGTGTAAGTCAGTGTGAAGCTGGCTACCCACAGGGCGAAAGTACCCGTAGCCACAGCCACGGCACGCACCTTGCCGGGGAAGATTTCGGACAGCAGCACCCATGTGACAGGGCCTAGCGACATGGCATAGCAGGCGATAGCCAGCACCACGAGCACCACCATCAGCGTACCGCTGACTTGCAGGTAGTAGCAAAGCCCCAATATCAGATAGATGCCCGCCAAGCCTCCTGCACCGATGAGCATCAGCGCACGGCGACCCAAGCGGTCCACCGTATAGATGGCAACGAACGTGAAGACCAGATTGGCAATGCCGGTCACTACGATATTAATAAAGGTATTATCTACATCATAGCCTGCCGACTGGAAAATCTCCTGCGCATAGTTGAAGATGACATTCGTGCCACACCATTGCTGGAACATGGCCACCACAATGCCTATCACCAACACCCGGCGGAACGGACGGCTGAAGAGCAGCTTCAGTCCACCTTGCGTCTGCGCTCCGGTGGTAGCTTCTTCAAAAGTCTTCATCTCGGCCGAGGCGTAGGCTGCACCACCTATCTTCGACAGGATGGACATGGACTTTTCTCTTTCTCCCTTCATGGCCAGCCAACGCGGGCTCTCGGGGATGAATGCCGCCAACAGCAGGAAAGCCAAAGCCGGGAAAGCGGCTGCCCAGAACATCCAGCGCCAAGCCATTTCTTTGTTCCAGGCAGCATCATCGCTTACCAACAGCCAGTTGACAACCTGCGCGGCCAATATGCCGATGACTATCGTCAGCTGATTCAACGAAACTAGTTTACCACGGATAGTGGTCGGTGCCACCTCGGCAATGTACATGGGCGAGAGGCCTGACGCAATGCCAATGGCTATGCCGCCAAAGAAGCGAATCACCAAGAAAGGGGTGAAGGAATTGAAAGCACCTGTGCCGTAAGCCGTTGCCGCAAAGATGAAGGCTGCCGTCAGCAGGAGTTTCTTACGTCCTAAGCGGTCGGCCAATGCACCTGCCGTCAGCGCACCAATCAGGCATCCGGCAAGGGCAATGCTCATGGCCAGTCCCTGCATTCCGGGATTGCCCACAATGTCGAAATACTGTTCGTAGAAAATCTTTGCTCCACCTATCACGACCCAATCGTATCCGAAGAGGAGGCCGCCCATCGCGGAGACCAAGCAAATGAAATAAACAAAACCTTTGTTGTAAGTTTCCATGGTATTTAAGTTTTTAAGTTTTTGAGTTTATGAGTTTTTAAGTTAGGGGACAAGGGGACGAGTTGACGAGGCTACGAGGGACAGGGCTAACCGCTACTTCCTTGTTCTCTTGTCAACTTGTCTTCTTGTTGACTGAATATGTCCTCTTGTCGATTGCAAAGATACCGGTGATTCATACGATAAAAAATGGACGGTTTATATAAAAGAATGGACTATTTTATGATATTCTCATTCTAATACCAATTATTAATCTTATCTTTGACCACATAAGCTTAAAATAAGTATACTATGATAAAACTCAAAGATGGATTTAATGGCGAAAGGGCCATTGTGCTGCCGCAGATGATAGTGAAGTTGATGGAGGATGACCCGCTGTTGTCGGCCCTACACATTACAGATATAGGATATTACCCCAATGCGCGGCATCATTACAGGGAACGGAAGGAACCTATCAATCAGTATGTTTTCATCTACTGCATCAATGGGGCGGGCAAGTATCGCGTGGGCGAGCATGAATATGCGGTGACAGCCAACCAATATTTCATCCTGCCTGCGGGCATCCCGCACGCCTACGCCTCGGACGAAAACAATCCATGGACTATCTACTGGATTCACTTCAAAGGCACGCTGGCCCCCTACTACGCCAAGAATGCCTTGCACCCCATGGACATTCAGCCTGAGAATCATTCGCGCATCAGCCACCGCATCAACCTGTTCGAGGAGATATTCAACACGCTGGGCTATGGCTATAGCAACGAAAACTTGCACTATGCCTCGGCATCGTTCCACTACTATCTGGGCACGCTGCGCTACATTCAGCAATACCGCAAGGCGGGGGGCAACACCGTCGATGACGACAATGCGATAGATGTCATCCAGCATTACATGAAGGAGAACCTGGAAAAGCGACTGACCCTGCAGGAGCTGGCCGAGCACATCGGCTACTCTCCCTCCCACTTCTCGATGTTGTTCAAGCAGAAGACGGGGCATTCACCCTTGGCGTACTTCAATCTGCTGAAGATTCAAGAGGCGTGCTTCATGCTCGACTCCACGGACATGAAGGTGAACCAGATTTGCCATAAGATAGGTATAGAAGATACGTATTACTTCTCGCGGCTGTTCAGCAAGATTATGGGGACGCCACCAAAGGAGTATCGGAAAACGAAGAAGGGGTGATTACTTCTATACCGAATGACACACCATCCCAGAGGGTAATAGAAATCAATACGGATGATTATATAAATCATCTG
>JAUNJD010000386.1 GCA_030523205.1 Bacteroides sp. | reverse complement strand
CCCTCGTGCTCCATCTATATATCCCGCAAGCCGGATATATATCGCCAACAAACGACTGATTTTTCAGTCGATGAGAAGAATAAGGGGATATACATTTTTGTACCTTTGTGGTGAAAATAACAGTTTTGCCTGATGAACATCGAAGACGTAAGATACTATGCACTGAGTTTACCGGAGGTGACGGAAGATATGTTTGCCGAAGAATGGCTTTCGTTTCGCATTGCCGGCAAATGGTTCCTGCTGATACAGCTGGATGCTCCCGAGCCTCGTGTTGCTGTGAAACTGCCACCCGAACAAGGGGCGGCTCTGCGTGAGGCATACAGGGGGATATGTCCGGCCTATCACATGAACAAGAAGCATTGGAGCGACCTCTATCTGGAGCAGCTGGATGATGACATCGTCCGTCGTCTGATTCAAGATTCCTATCGGCTGGTGGTGAGCCGCCTGCCGAAAGCCGTCAGAGAAAGGCTGTCGGCTCCTTCGGTTTGAACATCTTCGGTTAAAACTTCCTAACACAATCCCCATAAGTCACTTTTTATTTGTTATTTTGCACCAAATTTAGGCTTAGTGTGGTCTGTACGGTTCAGGCCGTGCTTTTTTTTCAGAACGTTCGATGAATAAACTCACAATAGAATCTTGTCCGGTATGCGGCGGAACGCACTTGGAGCGTTCCTTGACCTGTGTTGATCATTACGCTTCGGGCGAGATGTTCCACTTGTGCCGTTGTGCAGACTGCGGCTTCCTCTTTACGCAAGACTTTCCTGTGGAGGCTGAAATAGGACGTTACTACGAAACTCCCGATTACATTTCCCATTCCGATACACGAAAAGGAGCCATGAACTCCGTCTATCACTGGGTGCGCAGCTATATGCTGAAGCGCAAGGCCCGGCTGGTGGAGCGTGAAGCGCACCGCAAGGATGGCCGTCTGCTGGACATTGGCACGGGCACCGGCTACTTTGCCGACACAATGAAACGTTGTGGCTGGCAGGTGGAGGCGTTGGAAAAGAATGAGGGTGCGCGTGCCTTTGCCAAAGAGCACTTCAATCTGGAGGTGAAGCCACATACGGCATTGGCCGATTATGCTCCCGGCTCCTTCGATGTCATTACCTTGTGGCACGTACTCGAACACTTGGAACATCTGAACGAGACTTGGGAGACACTTTATTCATTGCTTACCGAGAAGGGGGTGCTGATTGTGGCTGTGCCCAACTGTTCGTCCTACGACGCCCGCAAGTATGGTGCTTATTGGGCGGCTTACGACGTGCCTCGTCACTTGTGGCATTTTACGCCGGGCACTATTCAGCGGTTGGCCTCCAAGCATGGTTTCATCATGGCCGAGCGACACCCGATGCCCTTCGATGCCTTCTACGTGTCGATGCTGACGGAGCAGCACATGCGCCATTCCTTCAGCTTCCTGCGCGGAATGATAGTGGGCACGATGGCTTGGTTCAGCGCATTGGTGCGAAAGGAACGCAGCAGCTCCATGATTTATGTCTTCCGCAAGAAGAAAGTTAATAGATGATAAGATGGTAAGATTATAAGAT
>JAUNJD010000150.1 GCA_030523205.1 Bacteroides sp. | reverse complement strand
ATATCTTTATGACCAATTAGTCACGACTTTTCTACCGTATTATCCGCAAGTATCTGATAATAAGACATTCATACATTCAGGACTTAAAATACAAGAAAATGGAACGGGAAGATAATAGATAAATCACCGTACCATTGCCTTATCGTACTCCCAGCAAAACGTTAACGCCAATTCCATAACATCATTGCTCAACGTAATTTACGTACAAGGGGTGTTTTTATGATTTCTATTTTCTCAATAGAGGAAGAGCATCAATCATCTTCTTCATCATATAAATCATCGTCGTCATACAAGTCATCAAGTTCATCTTCCTGCTCCTCTTCAAGTTCATCCGCTTCGTCATACATATCCTCATCATCATATTCATCGATATATTCATCATCTATATAATCATCCAAAGGTCTATCTTCATTGTGGATTGAAGAAGGCCCATAAGGACGCACATCGTTTTCACGCCTGCCTTTGAACAGGCGATTCCAAAAGAATATTCCCATCAATATATCGAAAAATCCCATACGACTTTTGTTTATCGTTAAAGTAGAAGAATTGCTAAAAAATAAATACGCTCATACCCTTTCTGCAAATATAAGAAATTGCCTTGACATTAAAAGACTACACACCTAAATTTTGTAAAAAGAATCCTGAGCCATCATTGGCTTTTTCATAGAACAGCCATGCTATCTTAAAAGAAGTGGGCGTGTCATCCCCAAAGGAAAGACACGCCCACTTCATATTTTCTATTTGCTCGGTGAACAAGATTACTTGAAGCTACCGCCAATGATATCCAACAACTCATTGGTGATGGCCTGCTGACGACCCTTGTTGTACTGTTTCGTCAAGTCTTGTATCAACTCGTTGGCATTGTCCGTGGCAGT
Organism: Bacteroides sp.; assembly: GCA_030523205.1. GTDB lineage: Bacteria > Bacteroidota > Bacteroidia > Bacteroidales > Bacteroidaceae > Bacteroides. The sequence goes on along the minus strand of JAUNJD010000150.1, from coordinate 9,055 downwards.
CTGCATGGCCAGCATACGGGCTGCATGTTCGGAGGCATTGGAGTCAACCAAAACTGTATAAATCTTCTGACTCAGCACCTTGGGGAGGAGTTCGGTGATGACTGCTTCTACCGACGGCTCTACGATGTAGTCGTTGTTGTAGCCACGGCTTGCAGCGCCTCCTTTGTCGGCATCGGCGGCAGCATCTTCCGTCACCTTGCTCAAGTCGATAGGCAAGTATTCCTCACGTGTCAGAATCTGAGAACCTGTGGACTTGAAGTGGTGATAAATCAGCTCCACGCGATCCACCTTTCCTTCCAGAAATTCCTTCATCAGCACTTCGGCCAGTCCGAACGCCTCTGCGTAGGAAGGCTTGTCGGCCAAGGTCTGATAACTGCCCTGCGGCACATAGCCCATCTTCTTGACAGCCTCTTCTACCTTTTTGCCGACGGGATATATCAGGATGTTTTCCTTGTCCAATTTCTGATAATCGGCCAACGTCCGTTCCAGCATTCGCGTCACATTGGAGTTGAAAGCGCCGCACAACGAACTGTTGGAGGAAAAGACCACAATTGCCAATCGCGTCACCGGCCTGACTGCGGTGTACGGTGACTCAAACGAAGAATCCGTGCTCAGGAAGTTAGTCAGAATTTTATTCAGCTTCCGTTGATAAGGCAGCATACTTTCAATTCGTCCCTGCGCCTTATGCAGCTTGGCAGATGCCACCATTTTCATAGCCGACGTAATCTGACGAGTGCTCTTGACGGAACCAATTCTATTTTTTACCTCTTTCAGTGAAGCCATGATATTTACTATTTTACGATTTACGATTTACGATTCGCCGCAATTCTTATGAGAATTGTTTGGCTACCGTAGCTGCCGTTTCTTCAATCTTCTTGCAGACATCGTCGTTGATGACCCCCGTACGCAGTACGTCGAGCACATCCGTGCGATGGTTGATTTCCAACGAATTGAGGAAACTGCGTTCAAACTCGCTGACCTTGTCCAACGGAATTTCTCTCAGCAAACCGTGCGTACCGCAATACAGAATAGCTACCTGCTTTTCAACGGGCATCGGGCTGTACTGAGGCTGAACCAACAGACGGGTATTCTTCTGTCCCTTGTCGATGGTCAGGGCAGTCACGGGATCCATGTCGCCGCTGAACTTGGTGAAGGCCTCCAGTTCGCGATACTGAGCTTGGTCAATCTTCAGCGTACCGGCCACCTTCTTCATGGCCTTAATCTGTGCGTTACCACCTACACGGCTCACGGAGATACCTACGTCGATAGCCGGGCGATTACCTTGGTTGAAGAGGTTCGTATCGAGGAATATCTGACCGTCGGTAATGGAGATTACGTTCGTCGGGATATAGGCTGATACGTCGCCGGCTTGCGTTTCGATGATAGGCAATGCCGTCAGCGAACCGCCTCCCTTCACTCTTCCTCTCAAGCTGTCGGGCAAGTCATTCATCTCGCGTGCCACTTCTTCTTGATTGATAATCTTGGCTGCACGCTCCAGCAGACGGGAGTGCAGGTAGAAGATATCACCCGGATAAGCCTCACGACCCGAAGGACGACGCAGAATCAATGATACCTCACGATAGGCAACGGCTTGCTTGGACAAGTCATCATAGACCACCAACGCATGACGGCCGGTATCGCGGAAATACTCGCCGATGGCAGCACCGGCAAACGGTGCGTAATACTGCATGGCAGCGGGGTCGCCGGCAGTGGCGGCCACAACGATTGTATAGTCCATGGCACCATATTGGCGCAGGGTGTTCACAATGGTTGCTACCGTAGAACCCTTCTGACCGATGGCCACATAGATACAATATACAGGGTCGCCGGCCTCATAGTTGGCACGCTGATTGATGATGGTATCGATGGCAATAGCCGTCTTACCGGTCTGACGGTCACCGATAATCAGCTCACGCTGTCCGCGGCCGATAGGAATCATGGCATCCACCGCCTTGAGTCCCGTCTGCAACGGCTGGTTTACCGGCTGACGGTAGATAACGCCCGGAGCCTTGCGTTCCAACGGCATCTCACAGAGTTCACCACCAATCAGGCCTTTACCGTCCAAGGGCACACCCAGCGGGTCGATAACACGTCCCACCATGCTCTCACCTACCAAGATGGAGGCGATACGCTTGGTGCGCTTCACGGTGAACCCTTCCTTGATTTTGTCCGTAGGACCCAGCAACACGGCGCCCACGTTGTCTTCCTCCAGGTTCATCACGATAGCCTTGATTCCGTTGTCAAACTCCAACAACTCGTTGGCTTCAGCGTTGCGCAACCCGTATATACGGGCCACACCATCGCTGACCTGCAACACTGTACCAATCTCGTCCAGCTGCACACGGGTATCTATCCCTTCCAACTGCTTACGGAGGACATCGGAAACTTCGCTTACTTTTATATTTTCAGACAACATTTCAGTATTTACTATTTAATCAATTACTATTTACTATTTGACAGGGAAAGATGATTCTCAGACGATTCGTCTATTCTTGTCAATAAATTGCTCCTTCACTTTCTTAAGCTGGGTAGCGATACTTGCATCCATACGATAATCGTTGATGTCGAAGATAAAGCCACCTTCAATGGAAGGGTCGACTTCCGTCTGCAATTCCATACGAGCGTGAAGCAAGGTAGAGGCACTGTTTCGGATACGTTCTTCCACCTCCTTGCTTACGGGTACAGCCGTCGTCAGCTTGGCCACGCCGATGTGCTTGCTTTGCCTATACAGATGCAGGAAAGCCAGACAGATGTATTCGAGGAAAGCCTCGCGTCCGTTTCTGAGCACCAAAGTAATGAAACGGCTAAACTCACGTCCGACAGTCCCCTTACCCACCGTAGCGACACATATCAGTGCATACTTCTCGCGTATCGTCATGATGGGATTCTCCAGCGCCGAACGCATATCGGGATGCGAGCGAAGGCTGTGTTCCAGCATCCGTACAGACGCATAGAACTGTTCTTCCTTCCCCACACTCTTGGCATACTGCATCAGCGCCTTGGCATATCGCATCGAAACAATTCCTATATCCATGAGTTCTTAATTTTATCTCAATTTTTCTTCGACGCAGAAAGCACCTCGTCCAGCATACGGTCAATCATTTCCATCTGCTCGTGCTCTTCGTCCAGATTCTTACGGATTACCTTCTCGGCAATATCAACCGACAAGACAGCTACCTGACGGCGAATATCGCGGATGGCTTCTTCCTTTTCTTGCTGTATCTGTCTTCTTACCTCGTCCAGCTCCTTCTGTGCGGCAACTTCAGCCTGCTTGCGTGCTTCGACGATAATCTTGTCACGCTCGTGCATGGCCTCACGCAGGATACGTCCTTGCTCCTTATTGGCAGCGGCCACCAACTGTTCGCTTTCGGCCTTCAGCTTCGAAAGCTGGGTATTGGCTTCGCGAGCCACCTCTATGGACTGGTCGATGTAAGCCTTCCGCTCTTCCACCATCTTGGTGATGACGGGGAAACCGTATTTCGCCAGCACCACAAAAACAATGCCGAACGAAAGTAGCATCCAGAACAACAGACCACTATCGGGTAATAACAATGACATAAATTAATTCATTTACAATTTGACAATTTACCATTTACAATTCGACGATGCGGCCGAAATGGCCGCAAGGGGAATTGTAAAATGCAAATTGCAGGTTAGACATTATAAGAAGAATACCAACAGACATACTACAACTGCCAACAGGGCAACACCCTCGATCAAGGCAGCAGCAATAATCATGTTCATACGGATGTCACCCGATGCTTCGGGCTGACGGCCGATGGCTTCCATAGCCGATCCACCAATCTTACCAATGCCCATACCGGCACCAATAACAGCCAAACCGGCACCAACTGCCGCACCCAGTTTACTGATTCCCACACCTGCCGCAGCAGCTTGCAATAATACAGATAGTAACATAACTTTCAATTTTTTAAATGGTTATTAATATTTTCAGTTTTTTAGTTTCTTAATTCTGGGTTATGAAGAAGTTAGAAGGAGTTAGAAGCCGATAGACTTCTTCCGTGATAATCCGCGTGTCATCCACGCCTAAATTCTTCATACTTCATTCTTCATTAAAAAGTTCTTCGTTCTTCATTAAACTCATGCCTCCTTGCTCAATGCCTTGCCTTCTTCACTATGCTCCTCCTGAGCCAAGCCGATGAAGACTGCCGACAGCATGGTGAACACGTAGGCCTGAATGAAGGCTACCAACAGCTCCAGTGCATTCATGAAGATGTTGAACAACACCGAGGCTACCGTCAACGTACCGTTCAGCACAGGACCCATGCTGGCCGAGATAAAAATCAAGCACGTGAGCACCAGCATAGCCATGTGTCCGGCCAACATATTGGCAAAAAGACGGATCATCAAGGCAAAGGGTTTGGTGAACACGCCAAAGAACTCAATCAACGGCATCATCGGGACAGGCACCTTCAGCCACCAAGGCACATCGGGCCAAAAGATATCCTTCCAGTACAACTTGGTGCCGAAAAGATTGACAGCCAAGAACGTGCAACAAGCCAACACCATAGTGATGGCAATATTGCCTGTCACATTGGCACCTCCGGGGAAAAACGGTATCAGACCCATCAGGTTGTTGATGAAGATAAAGAAGAAGGCAGTCAGCAGATAAGGAGCAAACTTGCGATACTTCGGTCCCACACAACTCTTTATGATGTCATCGTTCACCATCATGATGAACATTTCCATGAACCCTACAAATCCGCCCGGAGCCTTGCTGTCATGAGGATGCTTCCTATACCAACGAGCCACACACAAGACGATAACCACCAACAGCAGGCTGTTGAACAACAAGGCGAAAGCAACCTTTGTTATGGAAAAGTCCCACGGACGGACTTCATTGCCCGCCGCATCGTGTTCCACCAGCTTACCTTCGTACCGACTACCTTCGGGAGCTATCGACAAGCCTTCGTAGGAACCCTCGTTCTCCTCCAGTCGGGCCGAAGAGAACACATGCCAACCTGTAGTCTGACTATAGACAATGATGGGCAACGGAACTGTGACGTGCGTCTGTCCCCATGTCGTGATGTGCCATTCGTAGGCATCACCGATATGACCGAAGACAATCTCTTTCACATCGACCCCGCCACCACCATCTTCCGCCTTCACGGTGACAGGGCTCAGGATTCCCAATATCAGGAACACAACGGCCAAAATATTACGCATTCGTTTCATTTTTCTTTTTCTTTTTCAGTTTTTGGTTCATCTCAAACGTAAAGAAGAACCACGAATCGTATATCAGATATATCAGATAGTTTATGATAAATGACACTAAAAATGCCAATGCCTCTTCGCGCACAACCACACAATAAGCAGCCATCACAATTATCGAGAACAACATCCGCATCACCTTCATCAACAGATAAACCTGCAACATCCGGTTGGGCGAGTGCTTACGGCACATCTCCGTCATGCTGATGGTAAACACACCGAAGAGAAAGAAGAATATAGGTATAATCGGGTAACCACCAAAATAATGGTGAGGGAAAATATTGAAGTAAACGACCCCTCCGATTCCCCCTACGAGAATCGTCAACAAGGCTGTCTGCCACAAATAATTCCGTTTGGTTATACTAATACCCACTTATCCGTTCGTTGTTTTTCTGTTTTTACAATCCAAACTATCATCCCTTTCTTTCGTCTGCGCCGACGTCAGCTAGTCCACGCAGACCGAAGCATCGTTGTTGCTCATCTCGATGAAGCCTCCATGAATGTCTTGCACATGCTCTTCGCCGTCTTTCGTCACGTAGGACAATTGTCCGGCCTTCAGCGACGACACAATGGGTGCATGTTGGGGCAAGATGGTAAACGAGCCCACCATACCCGGCAACGTAACACTCTCCACCGCTCCGCTAAAGAGTTCTTCCTCGGGCGACACTATCGTCAAATGCAAATCCTTCATTTTATTACTTCTTAGCTTGTTCCAACAACTTCTTACCCTTCTCGATGGCCTCTTCAATGGTTCCCACGTTCAGGAAGGCTGGTTCGGGCAGATAATCTACCTCACCGTCCAAAATCATCTTGAAGCCCTTGATGGTGTCTTCGATGGAAACCATCGTACCCGGCACGCCGGTGAATTGTTCGGCCACGGCAAACGGCTGCGACAGAAAACGCTGCACACGGCGTGCGCGGTTCACCAACGTACGGTCGGCCTCCGAAAGTTCTTCCATACCGAGGATGGAGATAATATCTTGCAATTCCTTGTTGCGTTGCAGAATCTGCTTCACGCGCTGAGCCACTTCGTAGTGTTCATCTCCCACAATGTGCGGGTCAAGGATACGTGAGGTGGACTCCAACGGATCAACGGCAGGATAGATACCCAGCTCGGTAATCTTACGGTTGAGCACCGTCGTAGCATCCAAGTGCGTAAAGGTAGTGGCAGGAGCAGGGTCGGTCAAGTCGTCGGCCGGCACATATACGGCCTGCACAGACGTGATAGAACCGTTGCGCGTAGAAGTGATTCGTTCCTGCATAGCACCCATTTCAGTGGCCAGTGTCGGTTGGTAACCTACGGCTGAAGGCATACGGCCCAACAAAGCTGATACCTCGGAACCTGCCTGCGTGAAACGGAAGATGTTGTCGATGAAGAACAAGATATCGCGCGGACCATCGGTCTCGGCACCCATATCGCGGAACGACTCTGCAACGGTCAATCCGGACAAGGCCACGGACTGACGTGCACCGGGAGGCTCGTTCATCTGACCGAATATCAAGGACACCTGCGACTTGGCCACTTCGTTGTAATCGACCTTTGACAAGTCCCAGTTACCTTCCTCCATACTCTTCTTGAACTCCTCGCCGTAACGGATAACTCCTGATTCAATCATTTCGCGCAGCAGGTCGTTACCTTCACGGGTACGCTCTCCTACTCCGGCAAACACCGAGAAACCGTGTTGCTTCTTGGCAATGTTGTTAATCAACTCCTGGATGAGCACCGTCTTGCCCACACCGGCACCACCGAACAGACCAATCTTACCGCCCTTGCTGTAAGGTTCCAGCAAGTCAATGACCTTGATGCCCGTATAGAGCACCTCCTGAGCGGTTGTCAGATCCTCAAATTTCGGGGGTTCGCGGTGAATGGGATAAGCACCTGTACGATCCAATTCTTTCATTCCGTCGATAGAGTCACCCACCACGTTCATCAGGCGTCCCTTAATCTGTTCGCCCACCGGCATGGTGATAGGTCCTCCCAGCGGATACACTTTCATACCTCTTTGCAGTCCGTCCGTACTATCCATGGCTACGGTTCGCACGGTGTTCTCACCGATGTGCTGTTGTACTTCCACAATCAGTCTTCTTCCATGCGGTCTCTTGATTTCGAGTGCGTCATGAATGCTTGGCAACATCAATTCCACATCCGTACCTTCAAAATAGACGTCAACCACAGGTCCGATGACCTGCGAGATATGTCCGACAATCTGTGACATAAGCAATCTTTTTATTTCAGTTTTCTTAATGGTTGTATTCCTAAGATCCGACAGTCCGGAAGGTCATTCTGTCGGGGCATTTGCTTAATTCTATCGTTCATTTGAACGACATCGCAAAGTTAAAAACAAATTGCGTTCTATTGTTATCATAGATAGCATTTTTTGAACAAAATATACGCTTTTGAACGATTTGTTATACCATTAGAACAATTTGTTGCAGCTACAATAACGTTGGTTAACATTAGTACACCTCTACTCGGCTCGCAATATCCTTCGTCTTGTCGCGCAAGGCATCCAAATCGCTGCCCAACGGAGCATAGCAAAGCACCACTCCCATGCGTCGGTTGACACGGGTGGTGGGTTTGCCAAAGATGCGGAGATAGGTATCTTCTTCCTTCGTCACTTCTTCCAGTCCCCGGTAGCGCGGACGCTCCTGACTGGCGATGGGCGAAAGAATGACGGCACTGGCACCCATGCGCTCTTGCTTGATGCCGGGGATGGGCAGACCGAGCACGGCACGCAGGTGCAATTCGAACTCGTTCAGGTTTTGCGTACCCGCCAACGTCACCATGCCCGTATCGTGCGGACGGGGAGACAATTCGGAGAAATAGACTCCGTTCTCATGGCTCAGGAAAAATTCCACTCCCCACAGGCCGACACCGGTCAAGGCACGGGTTACTTTTTCGGCCATGTCCTGCGCTTCCTTCAGGTGGGCAGGGTCGATGTGGGCAGGCTGGAAGCTCTCGCGATAGTCGCCCCCCTTCTGCACGTGTCCGATGGGCGGACAGAACAGCGTAGGTCCGTCCTTCTGCGTCACGGTGAGCAGGGTAATCTCGCTGTCGAAGTGGATGAATTCCTCAATAATCAGTTCCTTGATGTCGCCACGACTGCCGTTGCAGCCATATTCCCAAGCGTGTTCCAGTTCGTCGGCACTCTTCACCAGCGACTGTCCTTTGCCGGAAGAAGACATAAGGGGTTTCACCACGCAAGGGAAACCGATGTGTGCAGCCGCTTCCTTCAGTTCGTCCAAAGACTTGGCGTAGAAGTAGCGGGCGGTCTTCAGCCCCAGTTCCTTGGCAGCCAGGTCGCGGATGGCCTTACGGTTCATCGTATAGTTGACGGCACGCGCACTGGGCACCACCTGTATGCCCTCCTTTTCGAAGTCGTAAAGGCACTCTGTACGGATGGCCTCAATTTCGGGTACGATGATGTCCGGCTGATGTTTATGCACCGCACGCCGCAGGGCATCGCCGTCCAGCATACTGAATACCTCGCACTCGTCTGCCACCTGCATGGCCGGTGCACCGGCATACGAATCGCAGGCAATGATGTACTGGCCCTTGCGTTGAGCCGAAATAACGAACTCCTTACCAAGTTCGCCGGAACCTAACAGTAATATCTTTTTCATACCAATCATTAGTTTTAGTCAACGGCTCAGCCGAGCCATTACGCATTTTTTTGAATTGGTAGCAAATGTACTGAAATTCTCCGATAAATAGGCATAAATTCACTATTTCTATCGAATTGTTTAATGGTTTCTTTCGTATTTCGACAAATAAGCCATCCGGCCATCGATTGGCAACAAACTCCCTACTTTCTCCCTACTT
>JAUNJD010000149.1 GCA_030523205.1 Bacteroides sp. | reverse complement strand
TCAACTTGTTCCCTCGTCAACTATTTATTTATCAGTTTCAGCGCTTCCTTCGCAATCACCGTCGCCGAGTCCGGCAGTGCCAGCTTGGCGATGTTCTCGCTAAGGCTTTTCAGCTTGGCATCGTCGGTGATGGCAGCCAAGGCGGTAGGCATCAGCTTGTCGATGGCTTCGGCGTCCTTCACGTAGAGGGCAGCATCCTTGTGCACCAAGGCCAAGGCGTTCTTCGTCTGATGATCCTCGGCCACGTTGGGCGAAGGGACGAGGATAACAGGCTTGTGCAACAGGCAAAATTCGGAGATGGAGCCTGCCCCGGCACGCGAGATGACGAGGTCCGCCAAGGTATAGGCCTTGCCCATGTCCTTGATGAAGTCGGTCACGTAGAGGTTGGGGATGGCGTTGATGTGCGGATGGCGCACGGCCTCGCCCGTGAAGGCTATGATGGCTTCCTGTATCTGCTCGATGTATATCTTGCCCGTCTGCCAGATGAACTGGATGTCTCGGCGGCTACGTATAGTCTCCAGTGCCGCCGTCAGAGTCTGGTTGATGGTACGCGCTCCCAAGCTGCCACCCAAGATGAGGATGGTCTTCTTGGCGGGGTTCATGCCGAAGAGGTCGGCAGCCTCCTCGCGCGTGGTGGTGCAGTTCAGCAGGTTCTGTCGCACGGGATTGCCGGTCATGATAATCTTGTCGGCGGGGAAGAACTTCTCCATGCCCTCGTAGGCTACACAAATCTTGCAAGCCTTCTGGGCAAGCAACTTGTTGGTCACTCCGGCGTAGGAGTTTTGTTCCTGTATCAAGGTGGGAACGCCCATCATGCCGGCTGTCTTCAGCGTGGGACCGCTGGCATATCCGCCTACGCCGATAGCCACTTGCGGCTTGAACTGCTTGATGATGCTGCGTGCCTTCCACTGGCTGCGTGCCAGCTTCACTAGCACGGCGATGTTCTTCCACAAATGCTTGCGGTCGAAGCCGGCAATGGGAAGGCCGATGATTTTGTATCCGGCATCGGGCACACGCTGCATTTCCATGCGACCTTCGGCACCGACAAACAGAATCTCAGCGTCGGGACGCAATTCCTTAATGGCATTGGCGATGGAGACGGCGGGGAAGATGTGACCTCCTGTTCCGCCTCCACTGATGATGATGCGTGGTTTGCTATCCATATATTTAAGTTTTTTAGTTCTTTAGTTTTTAAGTTTTTTAGTTAGTTGACGAAGGAATATTTAGTTGACGAGGAGACCAGTTAACGAGGCTACGAGGGTCTGCATACTTTGTTTCCTTGTTGACTTGTCCCCTTGTTCCCTCGTCATTCAAATTCCGTATCACTATTCAGCGCCTTCGCTGTGGGGTCGGCGGCTGTCTGGGCATCGCTACTGACGGGTTGCGCCGCAACGCTGTCATCGGGGACACCGGCTTGCACCAACAGCGGAATCTGGGCATCGTGTTCCTGCTGTTCGTCCAGCATGGCGGTGTAGCGACTAACGCTCAGTATCATGCCGATATACACACAGTTCACCAGCGTCGATGTACCTCCCTTACTGATAAGCGGCAACGGCTGTCCGGTGACGGGAGCCAGTCCCACAGCCACCATCATGTTGAACAACGCCTGCGACACCAGCAGCAGGGCGATGCCGATAATCAGGAAGGCGGGGAAGGTGCGGTTGCACTTCTTCGCTATGCGCCCCACCCTTATCAGCAGGCAGATGTAGAGGAAGACCACGATGGCCCCTCCCACCAGCCCCAGCTCTTCGACGATGATGGCAAAGATAAAGTCGGAAAAGGCTTGGCTCAGAAAGTCGCGCTGCACGGAGTTTCCCGGTCCCTTACCTATGACGTTGCTCGTGGCTACGGCAATGCGCGCATGGGCTATCTGGGCATCCTTGTCGATGTTGAACTTCGCCGCCGGCACCTTCTCGTCGTCCGTGAATCGCTCGATGCGGGCACGCCACGTGTCGAAGCGATGCAGGAAGGGAATATCGGCATCCTTGGTGACCAGCAGGAAGGTGACAGCTACAACGCCTACCCCTACCAAACCACCGGCCAGCAGCAACAGCTTCTTGATGGATACCCGTCCGATGAACATCATCAGGTAAACCACCCCAAACAGCAGGGCAGCCGTAGACAGATTCTCGGGGGCTATCAGCAGGCAGATGATGCCGGTGATAATCATGATTCGCTTGAAGGCCTTTGGATTGGCCCCGTCTTCGCTCTGCCCTTTCGACAGGATGAAGGCCGTGACGATGACGACCGCCATCTTGGCTATCTCCGACGGCTGAAACTGCACACCCATCACCGACATCCAGCGGGCGGCACCGTTGATGCGTTCCATCATCATCACCACCGCCAGCAGCACGGCCGACAGTGGCAGCAGGAACACCGGAAACACCTGAAACCACTTGTAAGGGATGTTGTGCATCAGCACCACCACCACGGCGCCCACCATCAGGATGATGCTGTGCTGCGTAATGGGTGCCCAGTGGTCGCCGCTCTTGTACGTCAGCGTACTCGCAGCACTGAACACCTCGATGATGGAGATGAGGCAAAGGACAAGGAAGATGATCCAAACGACTTTGTCCCCTTTGAATATGCTTTTTAATAGATCCACGACTTTTCGTTTAATTGATAATGGATAATGGACAATTGATAATTAACAATTGACAATTTTAAAATCAGAGTTCCCTTACGTACTTCTTGAACTGGTCGCCGCGGTCTTCGTAGCTCTTGAAGAGGTCGAAGCTGGCGCAGCAGGGACTGAGGAGTACGGTCTCACCCTTCTTGGCCAGATGGTAGGCGGCTTCCACGGCATCCTTCATGCCTGTCTGCACGTCGGCTACGGGCAGGCCCATGCGGTCGAAGAAATCGTGCAGCTTCTCGTTGTGAAGGCCCAGATAGACCAGTGCCGAACACTTCTCGCGTACGAGGTCTTCAATCTCGGTATAGTCGTTGCCCTTGTCCTTGCCGCCAAGGATGAGGACGGTCTTCGTAGTCATGCTTTGCAAGGCATACCAGCAAGAGTTTACGTTGGTGGCCTTGGAGTCGTTGATGAAGTGTATGCCACGCACGTCGCACACATTCTCCAAGCGGTGCTCCACGCCCTTGAAGTCGGACAAGGCCTTGCGGATGTATTCTTTCTTGATGCCGGCCAGGTTGGCAGAGATGCCGGCAGCCAACGAGTTGTACAGGTTGTGCGTACCGTGCAGGGCCAGTTCTTCCTGTTCCATGTTGAAGGCGATGGGGGCATTGATTTCCACTTCGCCGTCTTCCACGTAGGCAATGGCACCGTCTTCCTTGACGGCTGCAAACGGATACAGATGTGCCTTCAGTCCGTGCTTGGCCAGTTCGCGTTTGATGATGGGGTCGTCGTTCCAGAAGATGAAGGCATCGTCGGGCGTCTGGTTCTGCGTGATGCGGAACTTGGCATCCACGTAGTTCTGCATACAGTGGTCGTAACGGTCCAGATGGTCGGGCGTGATGTTCATCAGCACGGCGATGTTGGCGCGGAACTGATACATATTGTCCAGCTGGAAGGAGCTCAGTTCGATGACGTAGTAATCGTGCTGCTCGGTAGCCACCTGCAGGGCGAGGCTGTTGCCAATGTTTCCGGCCAGTCCCACGTTGAGCCCGGCACTCTTGAAGATGTGGTAAATCAGCGAGGTGGTCGTGGTCTTACCGTTGGACCCCGTGATACATACCATCTTGGCATCCGTGTAGCGTCCGGCAAACTCTATCTCAGAGATGACGGGTGTACCCTTCTCCTTTAGCTTCAGAATCAGCGGCGCGTCGTTCGGTATGCCGGGACTTTTCACCACCTCATCAGCGTTCAATATCAACTCTTCTGTATGGTGTCCCTCTTCCCAGACGATACCATACTTATCCATCAGTTCCTTGTATTTGTCTTTTATGGCGGAACTGTCTGACACAAACGTGTCGAATCCTTTTACTTTGGCAAGCACGGCAGCACCTGCACCGCTCTCGCCGGCTCCTAATACTACTATTCTACTCATATATTTTAAGTTATTGAGTGTTTAAGTTCTTAAGTTTTTGAGTTCAGTTGACGAGGGGACGAGTTAACGAGACTACGAGGGGAGCATACCGAAAGTCCTTGTGCCTCGTTAACTTGTTTACTTGTCAACTCGTTTCCTCTTACTTCTATCTTATCTTCAACGTTATAATTGTTATCGCTGCCAGCACAATCGTCACAATCCAGAAGCGGACGGTGATTTTCGATTCATGGAACAGCTGTGTGGGCTTCTTGAACATCACCGTGCATTCCGGGTCTATCAGGTTCATGCCTGTGCGGAAGTGGTCGTGTATGGGCGTGCGCTTGAAGATACGCTGCTTCACGCCTTTCCGCTTGCCTGCCTTGTAGTAGAAGCGTTGCAGGATGACCGACAGGTTCTCCACCAAGAACACGCCGCAGAGTATGGGTATCAGCAGCTCCTTGTGGATGATGATGGCATACACGGCAATGATGCCGCCGATGGTCAGACTGCCCGTATCGCCCATGAACACCTGTGCCGGATAAGCGTTGTACCACAGGAAGCCGATGAGGGCACCGATGAAGGCACAGATGAAGATTACCAGCTCCTCGGTGCCGGGTATGTACATGATGTTCAGGTAGCCTGCAAACTCAATGTGGCTGGATACGTAGGCCAGTATGCCCAGTGTCAGACCGATGATGGCCGAGTTGCCCGCCGCCATGCCGTCCATACCGTCGTTCAGGTTGGCACCGTTGGACACGGCGGTCACCACAAAGATGGTGACGATGACAAACAGCACCCAACCGGCCGTCTGCGCGTGCTTGCCCATGAAGGCTGTGAGACTAGCATAGTCCAAGTTGTTGCTCTTGAAGAAGGGGATGGTAGTCTGCGTGGCCTTGATTTCCTTGGCGGCGTGTACCACCTCCATCTGTCCGTCGGGCTTCTGCACCTCGATATTCTCGCGGATGACCACCTGCGGACTGAGGTAGAGCGTCAGCCCCACTATCAGACCGAGGCCCACTTGCCCCACAATCTTAAACTTGCCATGAAGTCCCTCCTTGTCCTTCTTGAATATCTTGATATAGTCGTCGGCAAAGCCCAGCGAACCCAACCACACGGTCGTGATGAGCATCAGCAGCATATACACATTGCCCAGCCTACCCAGTAGCAGACAGGGAATCAGTATGGAGAAGATGATGATAACGCCACCCATGCTGGGCACGCCCACCTTGTTCACGCCAAACGGGTCGATGCTGGCATCGCGCTGCGTCTCCGTTATCTGCTTCCGCTTCAGCAGATTGATGAACTTGTCCCCCCAAATGGCCGAAATGAGCAAAGACAGAATGATGGCCATCAACGCCCTGAAGGAGGTGTAGCCGAACATACCCGCACCGGGAATGTCATACTTGTCTAGCCATTGAAATAAGTAATATAGCATGATAAGAATTTTAAATTTTGAATTCTAAATTTTAAATTTTGAATTTTTGCTGTGCGACTCCTTTTAGAGAGGAGATCCTTCGACAAGCTCAGGATGACATCCGTTGCCTCCCCTAATTGTCGCTATATCTTAATAAAAAGGTATTAGAGGCTTTAAGCGCAGCAATTATCCATTATCACTATACATTAAATAAAAAATAAGAGATATTTTGAGCGAAGCTAATTATCCATTATCAATTATTTTCTTCACCTCCTCCTTGTCGTCGAAGTGGTGCTTCACGCCCTTCACGTCCTGATAGTTCTCGTGGCCCTTGCCGGCAATGAGGATGACGTCGCCGGGCTGAGCCAGCATACAGGCGGTCTTGATGGCTTCGCGGCGGTCGGCTATGCTGATGGTCTTCTGCATATCGTCCTTGTCCAGTCCGGCCAGCATATCGTTGATGATGTCCTGCGGCTCCTCGAAGCGGGGATTGTCGCTGGTGATGATGACGCGGTCGCTCAGTCGGGCCGACTCCTTGGCCATGATGGGGCGCTTGCCCTTGTCGCGGTTGCCACCGGCACCTACTACGGTGATGACCTTGCCCTTGCCTTCGAGCACACCGTGTATGGCGTTGAGCACGTTCACCAAGGCATCGGGCGTGTGGGCGTAGTCAACGATGGCGGTGTAGCCACGTGTAGAGCGCACGGCGTCGAAGCGTCCGGCCACGGGGTGCAGGGTGCTGATGGCCACCAACACGTCTTCCTCCTTTTTGCCCAGCAGCACGGCGGCACCGAACACGGCCAAGAGGTTGCTGGCGTTGAAGCGACCGATGAAGTGTACGGCCAATTCGTGGTTGTTGAAGTCGAGCAGCATACCTTCGAAGTGCGACTCCAGCACCTTGCCCTTAAAGTCGCTCAGGCTACGAAGCGAGTAAGTATATACGCGCGAACGTGTGTTCTGCGTCATCACCAGTCCGTTCTTGTCGTCCAGATTGGTGAGGCTGAAGGCGTTCTTGGGCATATCGTCGAAGAATTTCTTCTTGGCTTTCAGGTAATTCTCCACGGTCTTGTGGTAGTCCAGGTGGTCGCGCGTCAGGTTGGTGAAGATGCCTCCGGCAAAGCGAAGTCCGCTGATGCGCTTCTGGTCGATGGAGTGCGAGCTGACTTCCATGAAGGCATACTTACAACCGCTGTCGGCCATGCGTCCCAGCAGGCGGTTCAGCGTGATGGGGTCGGGCGTGGTATGTTCGGTGGGCACAGGCTCGTCGTCGATGTAGTTGCAGACGGTGGAAATCAGTCCCACCTTGTAGCCGAAGTAGCGGAACGTATGGTAGAGCAGCGTGGCGATGGTGGTCTTGCCGTTGGTGCCCGTCACGCCTACCAAGTCCAGCTTCGACGTGGGGTCGCCGTAGAAGGTGGTAGCCAGCCGCCCCACGGCATCTTCGCTGTCCTTCACCACGATATAGGTAACTCCGGCTTGCGTTTCTGCCGGCAATTCTTCGCACAATACGGCCACTGCCCCCTTCTGGATGGCAGCAGGGATGTAGGCATGGCCGTCGGTCTGCGTGCCGCGCATGGCCATGAACAGTTGCCCGGCTTCTATCAGTCGGGAATCGATGTTTACTTCTGTGATTTCTACCTCCGTACTTCCGATAACCTGTACCGGTTGTATCGCTTTCAGCAAATCTATCAGTTTCATATTATTTTGAGTTGTTGAGTTTCTAAATTCTTGAGTTGACAAGTTGACGAGTTAACGAGGCCACTAGGACCTGCCTTGTTGACTTGTTAACTTGTTGACTTCACTTTCAGTTTTTAAGTTGAACACAGAGACACGGAGTCACGGAGTTCTTTCTTTTGAGGGCGATTGATATCGCAATGAGAACACGGAGAGGAATCGGCGCGAGAAAGCTCTGTGCCCTCTCTGCGACGTAGTCGCCACTTCCTCCTTATTTATTATCACTCTGTGTCTCTGTGCCTCTGTGTTCATTATTATACCTTATTATATATAATGCAAATCCTCATTCTATCACTTCAGCGTCAGCAGCACCGTCGCCCCTTTCACCACGTGGCTTCCTCCGGCTATCGACTGATGCTTCACCCGTCCTACGCCGCTCAGCCTTACCTTCAAGCCTTGCCTCTCCAGCAGATAGACGGCATCTTTGGCACCCATGCCTATGACGCTGGGCACGGCGTTCGGCGCAGATTCCTGTCCTTGCAGGATGACGGCATCCGGTGCTTCCTGCGGGTGTCCCCATTGCTCCTGCCGCTTGTTGTGGCTCAGCCGGTCCTGCACGGGCACGTCCAGCTTGTCGAGCACGTAGAGGGCTTCGCGCAGGTCGCCCGCCTTGACGGAGGGTATCACGTTGGTGGTGCTGTCGATGGCCGCCTGAAGGTCGTAGCGCAGGTTCTTGGCATATACGCGCTCGGCAATCTTGCTGAACACGCTGCCCGCCATCAGACCGCCCGAAGCGGGAAGGCCCGACTTCTGTATGGCCACAATGCAACTGTACTTCGGTGCTTCGGAGGGGAAGTAGCCGCAGAAGCTCACCAGGTAGTTGGTGCGGCCCGTCTTGTATCCGGCGGCACCCTGCGAAATCTGTGCCGTACCCGTCTTGCCCGATACGGAGAATTGCTTGCTTCCGGCGGGCTTGGCCAGTCCCTCGGACACTACCTTACGCAGAATCTCGCGTATCTGTGTCAGGGTGTGGTCGGAGCATATCTTGGCGTTGATGACCTCAGTGGGATATTCCTTGATGACCTCGCCGTCCTTCACGGCTGCCTTCACAAACTTGGGGCGCACCATGACGCCGTTGTTGGCTATGGCGTTGTAGAAGGTGAGCGTGTTCAGGGGCGGCAACTGCGTTTCGTACCCGATGCTCATCCACGGCAGGGTGGTCTTGGCGAAGTAGCGTTCCTTGGGACCCTTGATGTTGGGCTTTCCCTCACCGGGAATCTGCAAGTGCAGCGGTTGGTCGATGCTCATGCGCTTCAGGCCATCGACATACTTCTGCGGGTCGTCCTTGTAATACTTGTCTATCAGGTAGGAGACGCCCACGTTGGACGACACTTCCAGTATGCGGGTGACGTTTATCTTTCCGTAGCCGCCGCGGTGCCAGTTGTGGTCCTTCATCTTGCTGCCGTACATATTCATCACGCCGTCGCCCGTATCCACTTCGGTGTCGGGCGTAATCTTTCCGTCCTCCAGTGCCACCATGATGGAGGCCGTCTTGAAGGTGGAGCCGGGCTCCAGCATATCGCTGATGGCGTTGTTGCGCATCTCGTAGTAGTTGCCGTCGCCTGCTTTCATCATGTTGACGATGGCTTTCACCTCGCCCGTCTGCACTTCCATCAGCACGACCACGCCCACGCTGGCGTTCAGTTCCTTCAGCTTATCCACCAAGGCCTTCTCGCAAATGTCCTGCATATCGACGTCGATGGTGGAGATGATGTCGCATCCATCCACGGCGGGGCGGTCAACGATACTGAGGTACTTGTTCATCACCTTTTCGTTGTGCCTGATGCCGTCGCGGCCTTTCAGCAGGGTATCGAAAGACAACTCGATGCCGTTCTTGGCTCCTTGCGCAGTATCGGCATAAACGTCGCCCAAGGTTCGGGCGGCCAGTGAGCCGAAGGGCTTCTTACGTTGGTTGTATTCCTGCTCGTGGAAGCCGCCTTTGTACTTGCTCAGGCGGAACACGGGCAGACGCTTGGCCTCCTTGTACTGTATGTACGAGATGCGTCGGGGGTAAATCAGGTAGTTGCGGCTACCCTTCTTGCGGCCCTTCAGCAGATGAGCCTTGAATTCGGCGGCACTCTTGTCGGGGAATATCTTGTGCAGTCCCTCGCATATCTCGCCCAGGTGGTTGACGAGCATGGTGTCCTTGGTCTCGCCACCGGCCTTGAAGTCCATGTAGATGCGGTATTCGGGCAGCGAACTGGCCATCAGCTTGCCGTCGGCCGAAAGGATGTTGCCGCGGTTGGCTGGTATAGACTTGTTCACACCAACAAAACGGTCGGCCACGTCCTGCCAATACTGCCGTTCGGCGAACATAATCACTGCTGCTTTCACCACAATGGCTATTCCTACCAAGCTCATGACAAGCATCACGAAGAAATAGCGGGTCATTATATTTCGTTTGTTTACGGCCACGTTTTTTTGAGTTTTTGAGTTCTTTAGTTTTTAAGTTTTTTAGTTAGTTGACGAGGGGACGAGTTAACGAGGCTACGAGGCGCATTTCCTTGTCAACTTGCCTCTCCTTTATGGAATCAAGTACGGCGGCTGCGTCGATGTCTGCAAGTCGCTTTCCTTGGTTGCTATGTACTCTTCGATGCGCGACTGCCGACTTCGCTCCATCAGCTCCGAACTGCGGGTCAGGGCATCGTACTTGATGTCCGTCAGCTCCTTCTTCAGCTGGTCCAGCTCGATGAGCTGCTGCTGGGCGGCGTAGCGGTTGTGTATGTAGAAGAGGACAAGCACCATGATGAGCACCAGCAGCTTGGTCTGCCGGCGGAAAAAGTCGGCGGCGAGGATGTCACCTCCGATGATGTTCTTCCAAGCGGTGCGCCGACGCGGGCGCTCATTCTTCTTTGTCTCTTCCATATCGTTTTTGAG
>JAUNJD010000148.1 GCA_030523205.1 Bacteroides sp. | reverse complement strand
GGTACGGAGCAGGTATGGAGCGGGTATGAAATTGAACGGTGCGGGCAAAACTGACATTTTGCCATTCATTCGCGCGTTTTTTGTGAATTTTGCTCGACTTTATCATCGCACATTCTTTCCATTGTTATTCCCAAACTTATTTTATATTGCAGCATTTAGGGCAGCATGAGGAATGCCGCCTGTGCGATTGTTATCCCAAAACTTATTTTATATTGCAGCATTGGGATTCCTCGTTAACTTAACAAATAAACCTATGATAACAACAGTAAAAGTAAAATTCCGCCCGTCGACGGTTGCAGGCCATCCGGGCAGCATCATCTATCTTGTAACACGTCACAGAACAGTAAGGCAGATTTCTACCGGCTATCGGGTGTTTCCGGCAGAGTGGGACGAAAAGCGGTCGCGCATTGTACCCCACCCCGGTGCACGCCTAACCGTCGTTCAGTCCGTCATACAGCGGGTGCGTTGGGACATGGAAAGCCTGGATGCCTTGATAGGCAAGTGGGAAAAACTCTCGTGCGACTATACCTCAGACGATGTAGTGGCAGAATTCAAGCGCATTGTCAGTGCAAATTCTTTGTTTGCCTTCATGGACGACCTGATTACACGGCAGAAGGCACAAAAAAACATCGGTACGGCTGACAACTACCGCGCCGCGCTGAACAGCTTCAAGCGTTACCGGGAGAATGAGGACATCCTGATAGGCATGATGGACCACCGGCTGATAGAGCATTACCAAGACTATCTCAGGTCCATAGGCCTGACTCCCAATTCCATCTCTTTCCACATGCGGATACTCCGTGCGGTATACAACAGTGCGGTCCGCCAAGGGCTGACCACAGACCGACAGCCCTTCCGCACGGTATTTACGGGTACAGAGAAAACGCGAAAAAGAGCGGTCGGCATAGACGACGTCCGACGCATCAGGGAGCTTGACTTTTCACGCCGTCCCGACCTCGACTATGCACGCGACCTTTTCATGTTTCTCTTCCTGTGCAGGGGTATGTCTTTTATTGATGCCGCCTTCCTGAAGAAGACGGACCTTCGCAACGGCATCATCACCTACCGTCGCCACAAGACGTGGCAATTGCTACAAGTCAAGGTAGTGGGCGAGATACGGGCTATCATCGAACGGCGTACAGTAATCGGATCGCCCTACCTCCTACCTATTATAAGCAAGCCGGGAGGAGATGAGCGGAAACAATATAAATCGGCACTGCGACTCATCAACAAGAGGCTGAAAGCGATAGCCGAGCTGACAAATCTGCCCATATCGCTCACGACATACGTTAGCAGGCACGCCTGGGCCACTATCGCAAAGAACAAAAATGTGCCTATCCACGTCATAGCCGATGCACTGGGACACAATTCAGTGGTGACCACACAGATATATCTTGCCTCTATCGACGCTTCCACCATCGACAAAGCAAACGATTTGATTATAAGCGATTTATAGGGAAAATTTGTAAAGAAAGAAATATTCCTTTTCCTAGTAGGAAATGGAATTCGACTGCAAATGTATAAAAAATAATCAATATGAACGCATTATAAATGCAACAAAATATCACTGATTAACATTTTTATTGTTTGTTAAGCAAAAACGAACACTTCTTTTATACAAGTATCTAACAATCTGTCTGATAGAGAAATATTCCATTTCCTACTAGGAAAGAGAACGGAACAGAACCAAACTCAAATTGCGAAGATGAGACAGATCCTATTTATTATTATGTTGTTTTATTTTGCTTGTATGTCTGGCCAAGAGGCACACGACTCTGTGAAGATATTTTTCAATCAGGAAACGATGAATGTAGATTCCTCTTTGGAAAGGAATCGGTATGCACTGGACAGAATTGCCGACGGTTTGCGCAGGCCGGGTGCCGATTCCTCCTACCTGTTGCAACGAATATTGGTGGTGGGTGGTTCTTCACCCGACGGAAGCGCAGAGTTCAATCGGAAGCTGTCCGAGGAACGGGCGAATGCGGTGACCGACTACCTTTCGCGCTACATCGCGCTGCCCGACTCACTGAAAGCTATCGACTTCTTGGGACGCGACTGGAACGGACTAGTCCGGCTGGTAGAGGATGACCCGGAGGTGCCCTATAAAGAGGAGGCCTTGGCACTGTTGCGGCAAATCGTGGAAGAGGTGCAAGGAAACACTCCCGCCAAAGGCGATCCGCTACGACGCCTCAAGAAACTGCGATACGGCGTACCCTATTACTATATGTATCTGCATCTGTTCCCCGAACTACGTGCCTCGCAACTGTTTATGTGGTACAGCCAACCGGAGACTCCACAGCCTGACGTGATGTCCGTACAGCCCGACACCGCAACGGTGGAAGCAGAACGTCCGATTGAGCTTCCTGCCCTGTCGACCTTGCCCGATGTGCAGGAAACGCAGGAAGTGCAGGCGACGAGCGAAGCACCCGCACAACCTACACAGAAACCTTTCTACATGGACATCCGCACCAACCTGCTGTACGACGCGCTTGCCGTGCCCAACATCGGCGTGGAGTTCTATCTGGGCAACCGCTGGTCCGTAGCCGGCAACTGGATGTATGCCTGGTGGAAGACCGACCGCCGACACCGCTACTGGCGCATCTACGGTGGTGACCTAGCCTTGCGGCGATGGTTCGGCAAGGCAGCCCAAAGGAAGCCCCTGACGGGACATCACCTCGGCCTATACGGGCAGGTGCTGATCTACGACTTCGAATGGGGCGGACGCGGATATATGGCCGGCGAACCCGGCGGCAACATACTGGACCGCGCCAACTACGCCTTCGGTCTAGAATACGGCTACTCTCTCCCCCTGGCCCGCCAACTGAACCTAGACTTTACCCTCGGCTTGGGATATATGGGCGGCACCTATTACGAATACCTTCCTGCTAATGGCACCTACGTGTGGCAGGCCACCAAAGACCGCCACTACGTAGGGCCCACGAAACTCGAAGTGTCCCTCGTATGGCTGATAGGCAACGGAAATTGTAACAAGAAAGGAGGCAAACAATGAACACCAAGACCCTCTGCGCAGCCATCGGCCTGACGGCTCTGCTGTGCCTCGCTTCGTGCAACCATAAATCCATCGACTTCGACTACACGGGAAACACCCGTCTGAAGGTGAACTTCGACTGGCAGAACGCCCCCGAAGCCGAGCCTGTCACGATGAGCCTCTACCTGTTTCCCGACGACGATGACGAATCGCAGCGATACGAGTTCACCAACAAGAGCGGTGGCGACATACAGGCCGCTTACGGCGAATACACAGCCATCTGCCTGAACAGTTACACGGAGCACATCGAGTACCGGAACACGGATAGTCAGTCCACTTTCGAATTGACCACGGGCACCACCACCCTGCTACGCAGCATCTCGACACTGGGCGTACGATCTAGTTCGGCTCCCCGCGCCGCGGGTACGGAGGACGAACGCATCGCCTACTCACCCGACCCGTCGTGGACCGACCACAACGAATCCGTCGCAGTGATCTACGGCGACACGACGCGTTCCGTCACCTTCTATCCATCGCCCTGTTACTGCATCTATACGGTGAAGATAGTCAATTGCGAAAATCTGGAGTATGTCAGCGCTACCGACGGTTCCATCTCGGGCATGGCGGGCGGATGGATTCCCGCACAGGAGGCCTTATCGTCCGAAAAGGTGACCATCCCCTTCAGCACGGTCATCGGTGAGGACTACACCACACTCACCGCCGAGTTCACCACCTTCGGGCATTGTCCCGACAACGAGGAAGGCACGCACACGCTGATGATATATGCAGTGCTGGCCGACGGCAACAAATACTCCTACAGCTACGACGTCACCGAGCAGGTACACGGCGCTTCCGACCCCTACCACGTGCTTATCGAGCTGGACGGACTGCCACTGCCCCAACCCATCGAAAATGGCAGCGGAATGCAGCCCGAGGTAGATGGATGGTCGCAAGAAAACGTCTATGTGGATATGTAAAAAGAATGGGATGAAAATCTAGCTATATTTTTTTAATTTAATTTTATTTCGTATGAAGAAAAAACAGTTTTTTATGACTGCCTTGGCGGCTATTGCCTTGGCATCATGTTCGAATGACGAGGTTGTAACACTCAAACAAGGAGACAGTATCGGTTTCCGTACCTCCATGAACCGGACCACCAGCCGTGCGGCTGAAACCACCATCGGCAATCTAGGGACTTTCTATGCGACGGCCATCGGAAACAGTGCGGCTTACTTCTCCGACCTCGCAGTGACTTACACCAACAAGAGTTGGGTTCCTGCGGGTACGTACTACTGGCCCGATTATGACCTCGCTTTCTACGCCTATGCGCCCAAGACGAGTGCAACAGGTGACGACTACACCTTAACGCCCTCTATCGGCGCAAACGAGCAAACAATTGCTTACAAACCGGCCACAACCGCTTCGGCGCAGAAAGACCTGGTCGTAGCCTACAACACGGTGGCAGCTCCCGGAGCCAATGAGGTAGATGGTCGTAACTCGGTGTCACTGAACTTCAAGCACGCCCTTTCGCAAATTGAGGTGCAGGCGACGAACGCCAGCTCCACGTATCAAGTGGACGTTATCGGTGTGAAGGTGGCCAACGTAGCCGAATCGGGAACGTTCACTTACGACAGCGAAGTGACAACTGCCAGTCATAGATTTGAACAAGGTGTCTGGACAGGACTGGGAAGCGCAACGACTTACACCGTTGCCAAGACAGATGCCCAAGAGGTCATTACACTGGGCAGCACCGCTGAATCCATCATGTTCACCACTACAGACGTCAACAACAACTGGATGCTCATTCCTCAATCCACTAACCAATGGGTAAAGGACACGCAGACTACCGGATCGTACATCGCCGTCCTCTGTCGCATATCCAGAATTGTCAGCGCAAGCAGTACGGAGCAGATATATCCCGATTCGCGTGTAGATGCCGACCTCGTAACCACGGTGAACGGAGTAGAATATGCTTACTCAGCCGTTCCGGTTAGCATCTCTTGGCTTCCGGGCTATAAATACACCTATACGCTCAACTTCTTCGCCGACGGTGGCGGTGCAGGTGTCATCGACCCAGATGACGACGACAATGGCGGCGATGCCATCATCGGTGGCGGTACCATCAGTTATACAGTCACTGTAGATGAGGAATGGATTCCGGCTTCCGGAAGCGCCGATATGGAATAATCTTTCGGCTTCGCCCGAACCTCAACACCGGTGGAGGCCTGAACGCCTCCTCCGGTCGCTATCCCACCCCCATGTTCAATTTTAGGTAACCCTATATGAAAAATCTATTCAAGACAATTTTAGCTCAAGCGGTACACGGTGCCCTGTTCTTCCTTGCCGGATGTGCCGGCAGCGTGTGGATGGCCTCGTGCAGCAGCGACAGCCCGATTGCCGATGCCGGGCAGGACGAACTGAAATTCGACGCTTCCGTTGCCGGCAATTGGACAAGCAACAGCCTTACCAGAGCCACGGCAACCACCCTCGCCACGCTGGAGAAGTTCTACGTGACGGCCATCGGCAACGGCACCAACTTCTTTACCGACCTCGAAGTAAGGAAGACGACCGACGGCGACAGCGATGCCACTTGGGCATATATCGGCGAATACTACTGGCCGGGCTACACCCTGCGGTTCTTTGCCTACGCCCCTACCACCCTCACCGGTGCCTCTATCAGTAACAGCAGTCAGACCATCAGCTATACCCCCGCATCGGCCGGTGCCGAACAGCAAGACTTCGTTGTGGCATACAATTCGTACAACGTGACCGAAGGATCCGTAGCACTGAACTTCAAGCACGCCCTTTCGCAGATTGAGGTGCAGGCACTGAACGCAAGCCCCACTACCATGCAGGTAGAAGTGGTAGGCGTGAAGCTGTCCAATGCCGTGAGCGCAAGCACCTTCCGATATGCAGCCCCGGGCGACGCTTCGTCCTATGCACTGAGCACCGCCACCAACTGGCCTGCTTCTTCGGCTACAGCCACGGCGGACTACGAAATCTCGCCAACGAGCGGAAACACCGATGGCGAGGTGATAACGCTGACTTCTGACGCTCAGCCACTGATGTTTGGCAACGCCACAAATACCGATAACTGGATGCTCATCCCCCAAACATCAACAGCATGGGCAGGCGGAACGACGGACACGGGAGTCTATCTCTCGGTGCTGTGCCGCATCACGGACCTGACGCACGACCTGCTGCTGTGGCCGGACACCGAGGTGCTGAAGGAGGAGGCCATAACGACGATAGGCAGCGGCAGCGATGCCAAGACCTACGCCTATTCCGCCGTGCCCCTCGCAATAACCTGGGAACCGGGACGAAAATATACCTATACACTCAACTTCTTCACCGAAGGCAACGGAGGAGGACAGGTGGAACCGGGTAGTGGCTCCATCGGCAACGACGGCGACACCGTGGTCTGCCCCATCACCGTGACGGCCACCGTCACCGAATGGGCGGACGGCGGCGAAGTAGGCGCCGAACTTCTGTAACAACCCGCAATGAACAGCTAAAAGTATGAACATCAGATTTTTTACAATCCTTTTTTGCGCCTGCACACTGACCGCGTGTACGCAGGAGGAAACGCTTACCACCACGGACGATGATGCACTGTCCGCCGTGATTCCGACAGCCGGCCTGGTCGATGCCATCAGCGTAGACACCCGCGCCCTGAGCGGACCCGTCACGAGCTTTCCCACCAATACGGACGAAGTATTCGCAGTAACGGCCTACAAAAGTGCATCGGCACCGGACGCGACGTCGGGCTTCGACTTCGGCAGCGGTGTCTATTTCGAGAATCTTGCCGTCAACTCCGGCAACAGCGGCATCTTCAGCCTGGCCAGTCCGCAGTATTATCCCATCGACCGAGAGGGGCTGTACTTCTATGCCTACGGTCCCGTAGCCACAGCCGCCACGACAGCGGGGGCAGACGGATATGCAGCAGGCAACGGAACCACCCACCCCACCGTGACGTGGACGATTGACGGCAGTCAGGACATCATGTATGCCAACGTGACCACCGGCATCCGGAAGAAATCGACGGAGGGGGAAGTGCAGGAGCAACCGGACTTTACGTTCGCCCACCTGCTGAAGCGCATTCGGTTCAAGCTGATAAAAGGCCCGGGCTTCGGCGACAAGCTGAACGCCACGAGCATCAGCCTTACCCGCTGCCGGACACAGGCCACGCTGGACCTAATCAGCGGAGAACTGACATTTGCGGGCGAGGAGACTTCGCTCAGCCTGACCGGCACTTTTCCCATCAACCCGGAGACATCGGCCAACGAGCTGAGCAGCAACCTGCTGTGCCAATCGGGCGAGACACTGTACCTGTCAGTGGATGTAGACAACGGACAGACCTACGAGAAGGTGATAGACCTAAACGATGCCGAAAACTCGGACGAGCAAATTACCCCCGGAGGAGCAGGCGTGAACTACTTGGTGACCCTGACCTTCCTAGGTACAGCCGTCCTACCCCAAGTGACCATCGCAGAAGCATGGGAGTACGGGGGCGAAGCTTCTCAAACTATTCAGTGAGGTTTTGAGTTTTTAAGTTTTTGAGTTGGTGAGTTTTTAAGTTAGTTGACGAGGGGACAAGTTGACGAGACTACAAGGGGCTTTGAATTATCCATTGTCTATTATCAATTATCCATTAAAAAACTATCGGCTTCTAACTCCTTATAACTCCTTTTTAACTCCTGTAACTCCTAAATAAAAGAATAAGAAAAATGACAAGATTATGAATAGAACACTGTTAAACGACCTGACAGAAGTCCTGCGGAAAGGCTGCATCCTCTTCGGCCTCGTCCTATTGGCGGCGTGCGACGAAGCAACGGAGGCAATGATTGCCGACACGGAGGAAACAACGGCCCTGAACTTCGCCCCGTCGATTGCCGCAACGGTGGAGACAAGGACGGCACCCATAACAGGGAATAAATTTCCGAACTCACGAACGTATTCCCTAGGCTTCTGGGTATGCAAGCACGAAGAGGAAACAGACTACAACCAACGCGAATATGTGGCAGCAATGACGGACTACAACAATCTGAAGGCTACCCTGTCAATCGGTGCCGCCACGGGGGAGACCGATGAAGAAATATGGAAGTACACCTTCAGCAACCTGGAGCACGACACGCTGAGTGTACGCCGATACACCTCGGTCGATGTATATGCCTATCATCCCTATACATCGGCCACGACCAGCCCCACAGCCGTCCCGTTTACGTCGGGACAGAGCGACTGGATGTATGCCGATCCTTACACCATTACAGAAGCACAGACAGCAGGTTCGCGCGTGGAGGTTCCGATGGTGTTCCATCATACCATGACCAGCATACAGGTCAACATCATCTGTCGGTATGACGGAACGGTGGACCTGACACGAATGACCCTGACGGACACGAAGGGAGAACGGCTGGGCGTGAGCGGAACGATGAACGCCACCAACGGTGAACTGACGGACATCACAAAAGGGTCTTCCATCAGCATCAGCCCCAACACACGGCTGAACAATGCTACATACACCACCTTCTGCATCATCATGCCGGCCATCGACGAATATGCGGATGGAGAGTTTGAGCTTTCTTTCCAGTTCGACAACAATGATATGGCAGAGACCTACTCATTGCCGACCCAGATGAACAAGCTGGACGAGAACGGAGATTCGACGGGCGAGACGGTGACCATCGACGGATTCAAGAAAGGAGTACGATATATCTACAATGTGGAACTGAACAACTATATGCACTTCACTCCCGTAGGGGTGGACGAAACAGCGTGGTCAACGGAATCGCGCGACTTAGAATTATAATGGCTATGAGAACAAGACATATAATATTTAATTGGACTTCTTGTAATAAAGGAGATAGTAAAGAAGGTAGAGAACCAAAGCGCAGTGACGCTTCCCTTCGCACAGCAATGCTGTATATGCGAAACTTCGGTATATTGCTTTGGGTGATATTGTCCGCATCGTGCAGCCACGAGGCAACCGAGGCAATCGATACGGCAGGCACAACGGAACGCTTCAGCGTAGATTCGCGTGCCACGGCAAACACTACCTACCGAATCATGGCATACAGTACCGGTTCGAGCAATGCACAATACAAGCTGGCTACGACCGGCACCTACTACCTGAAAAATGCGACGGACACCGAACTAACAGCCTGCTCGCTGGACGACGAAGGAGGTACGCCGATAGATGACCCTACCATGGGGCTGAACGGCACATACGGCACCTACTACTTGGTATTTGTTTCGCCGGGAGTGAAGAACAACGATGACGGTTCGTTCAACGTTGTTCCGACCCGGAACAGCTTCTATGCCACCGACCCGGAGAGCGAAACGCTGGGCGAATACGAGGTTCACACCATGAGCGGCAGCTTGCTGGATCGCCGTGCCAAGGTGGGCTTCAACTTCTACAAGCTGAACAGCGAATCGGTGCAGGCATTCGAAATCAACGACCTTGAAATCATCGGTTCCGGTGCCGACGGCGAGACCGTCAAGCTATATCCGGGCACCAAGCAGGTGATAGCGAGCGAAGACGGATTGGGCCTAACACTAACAGAAGCAACAGACAAGACCACTACGAATGATGCAGGAAACTATCTGTACTACTCTACGCCGGAGGAGAATCAGGTTTATGTCGCCGCTGCCATCTATGGGATTCGCGACGAAGTGGCAACGGCACTGGGCGCAACCTACACCAACAACATTCAGGAGAGCGACTACCTCTACATGAGCTGCACAATGACGCAGGGCGAACGCGAGAACATCTCCATCCGCATGGCACTGACTTCCACCTATCCGGAACTGCTGCCGCAACACACCTATATATTCAACATCACCGTGAGTTCGAACTACATCGATGCCACCATCGACGTTTACGATGAAAGCAGCAACGAATGGCAGAATGGAGGCAGTAACGACACCTCCATCGCGATACCCAAAGAAACAATCGACATAGGTACGTGGGAAATTGTAGGGACGGGCAACGACTGGAAAGCGATTGAGATTGACAGACAGGTGATTAA
>JAUNJD010000147.1 GCA_030523205.1 Bacteroides sp. | reverse complement strand
AGATTAACATGGCGATTAACATTTGGTATGCACCGGAAATTTCCGCTGACCCAATGTAGTTATTATTTTTAAATCAATTCCTTTTTTGCTAAGTTTTTTGCCTATGTGTGGAGTTTTGTCTATGTTTGCTGTTGTCTTTTGTAAAATGCCCGTCTAACGTTTGAACGATGAAGATTTATCATAAGTTTCTGTTGTATCAGAATAAGTGGATTTATCCATACGTGCGGATAGCCTTGGGAGTGATGACCTTCATCACTTATCTGGCCTCCATACTGCTGATTGTAGGCGTGGTATATGAACACGGATTCACGATAACGCCCGAAGAGTCGGCTCGGCTGGGGCAGGTGTATCACGGTGTCTGGATTGTGTTCCTGATAGATGTCACGCTGCACATATTGCTGACGTATAAGGACACGAAACGTACCTACAATACATTCTCATGGATATTGACCGGCCTGCTCTATCTGACGCTGGTGCCTGTCATATTCCATCGGCCGGAGGTGGAGGGGGCCATACTGAGCTTTTGGGAATTTCTGGGCGGAAAGACATACCACATTATTCTGCTGTTGCTGTTCTCTTTCCTGAGTCTTTCTAACGGATTTGTACGTTTGTTGGGACGTCGGACCAACCCTTCGCTTATCTTGGCTGTCAGCTTTCTGATATTCATATTGGTGGGTACGGGATTGTTGATGCTTCCACGCTGCACGGTGAACGGCATTTCGTGGGTCGATTCCCTGTTTATTTCTACCAGTTCGGTGTGCATTACGGGGCTGACTTCGGTCGATGTGGCTTCCACCTTTACGACGGCAGGCTTTGTGGTCATCATAGTCTTGGTTCAGATTGGAGGACTGGGAGTGATGACGCTGACCAGTTTCTTCGCCATGTTCTTTATGGGCAATACTTCGGTTTACAATCAGTTGGTGGTGCGCGACATGGTGAGCAGCAATTCGCTGAACTCACTGATATCTACCATGCTCTATATCTTGGGGTTCACGTTGGTCATCGAAGGGGTCGGTATGCTGGCTATCTGGAGCGACATTCATGGTACGATGGGGATGAGTTTTCACGAAGAGCTGGCCTTCTCGGCTTTCCACTCCATCTCGGCTTTCTGCAATGCGGGTTTCTCCACCTTGCCGGGCAATCTGGGCAACCCGTTGTTGGAGCACGACCATAATCCGTTCTTCCTATATATATCGTTGCTGATAATCATGGGTGGCATCGGTTTCCCTATTCTGGTTAATTTCAAGGATATAGTCCTCTATCATTTGCGTCGCCTTTGGCGATTCCTCCGCACGTGGCAGTGGGACGGGCGTCAGTTCTACCATTTGTACAATCTGAATACAAAGATAGTGCTGATAGTAACAGCTTTGTTGCTGGTGCTTGGCACGCTGGGGATGGCTGCACTGGAGTGGAACGGTGCCTTTGCCGGTATGTCGGTCGAAGATAAGTGGACGCAAGCCTTCTTCAATGCCACTTGTCCGCGTACGGCAGGTTTCGTATGCGTCGATTTGGCCGATTTGAGCGTGCAAGCCATCCTGATGTATATCTTCCTGATGTGGATAGGTGGTGGCTCGCAATCGACGGCCGGTGGCATCAAGGTAAATGCCTTTGCCGTGGTGGTGCTGAACTTTGTGGCTGTGCTTCGGGGGACCGAACGGGTAGAAGTCTTTGGGCGTGAGCTGTCTCACGACTCCATCCGTCGTTCCAATGCCACGGTCTTCATGTCGTTGGGCGTATTGTTTCTGTCTGTTTTTGTCATCAGTATATGGGAGCCGGAGCTTCCGCTGAAGGCTATCACCTTTGAATGTGTTTCGGCCTTGAGCACCGCGGGAGCCAGTCTGAATCTGACCCCCTTGCTGGGCACAGACAGCAAACTGCTGATTATCCTGTTGATGTTTGTAGGCCGTGTGGGACTGATAACGCTGATGCTGGGCATCATCAAGCAGAAAAAACATACCAAGTATCAGTATCCGAGCGGACAGATTATCATCAACTAACGATGGCCTCATCCGAATACATAAACTTAGAAACCCATAAACTTAAGAACTCATAAACTAAAAAACTTAAAAACTCAAATGAAATACATCATCATCGGTTTAGGTAATTACGGTCATGTGCTGGCCGAAGAGCTTTCGGCCATGGGGCACGAAGTGATAGGGGCAGACATCAGCGCCGGGCGTGTGGATAGTCTGAAGGAGAAGATTGCAACCGCCTTCGTGATGGATGCTACGGACGAGCAGGCACTATCGGCTCTGCCGCTGAAGACGGTGGACGTGGTGATTGTAGCTATTGGCGAGAATTTCGGTGCTTCCATTCGCGTGGTGGCTCTCTTGAAACAGAAGAAGGTGAAGCGCATCTTTGCCCGTGCCATCGACTCGGTGCATCGTTCGGTGTTGGAGGCTTTCGGACTGGAGCGTATCCTGACACCGGAAGAATATGCAGCCCGTGGCGTGGTACAAGTAATGGAGTTTGGCGCGAATATAGAAACCTTCCGCATCGACTCCGAATACTACGTCATCAAGTTTACGGCTCCGGCCAAGTTGGTGGGGTACTATGTGAACGAGCTGAGGCTTGATGCCGAATTTAAGCTGAAACTCCTTGCCCTGAAGCGGAAAGAAACGCTGAAGAACAGTCTGGGAATCTCGTTTACAGAGCATGGTGTGGTGAACGAATTACCCGAGGACGACCGAATACAGGAGGACGATCAGCTGGTGTGCTATGGCCGTTATCGTGACTTCCAGCAGTTCTGGAAGGCATTGTAAGATAAAAAAGAGCCACTTTTTTTGTTTGGCTTACATAGATTGCACTATCTTTGCCCCTTGATGTGAAAAGATAGTAATCCAACTTTCGCAGGTATGGCATCGTTGTTGCAAGTGCCATTATTTGCGAAAACTAAGAAACTAAGACAATGAAGATGAAAATATGTTTTCCGGTGTGCATGGCCATCCTTCTGCTTGCAGCCTGCTCATCGCCTAAAAAAGACAGACAGGAAGAACTGCGCATTTTGATGCAAGACAGCATTGCTAAAGCCGGCCCGCAACGGATGCAGGTTTCTGATATTAAAAAAACGATAGCTTATAAGGGAAAGGACTATGTGTCGGCCGTCCTGCGTCAGCCGGACGAAAGCCTGCCCATTGTCAAGAACGAGCAAGGAGAAAAGTTTGTAGATAACCGCATTACCCTGCGCTTGACTTGCGGCGACCGGAAGGTGCTGGACAAGGCTTTCACCAAGGAAAGTTTTGCCTCCATCGTCGATGCCTCCTTCCTGCGGCACGCCATCCTCGAAGGTCTGGTGTTCGACGAGACCACGGCGCAGGGCTTCGTCTATGCCGCCAGTGTATGCTATCCACAAACCGACTTATATATACCTATCCGAATCACCGTATCACCTGATGGAAGTGTGACGTTGGCCAAAGATGACATACTGGACGAAACCCCGACGGATGCAACTGAGGAACAGAATTAGCTGGAGCATAAAGAATCTCTTTATAATAATGTGACATTCCAGATTTATTCCAAGATTTGACTTTAGTTTTGTTGCTATGAAGATATTGGTTGTAGAAGATGAGCAAGGCTTGCGCGAAACTATCCGTACGTCGCTCTTGAAAGAAAAATTTGTCGTAGAAACCGCTGCCGATTACTTCTCGGCACTGGATAAGATTAATGACTACGATTATGATTGCATCCTGCTGGACATCATGTTGCCCGGGGGAAGTGGTCTGGACCTGCTGCGTGAGCTGAAACGGCTTCGCCGCAGCGACAGTGTGTTGATTATCTCCGCCAAAGATTCGTTGGACGACAAGGTGGACGGACTGGAGTTGGGGGCGGACGACTATCTGACCAAACCTTTCCACTTGGCCGAACTGAATGCCCGTGTCAAGTCGCTGATACGCAGAAGGCAGGTGCAGGGCGACTTGACGGTGAACATCGGCAATCTGTTGCTGTATCCCGACAAACGTCAGGCAGAGGTGGAAGGCGTTCCCTTGCAACTGAACCGCAAGGAGTTTGACCTGCTGTATTACTTTGTTGCCAATCCTAACCGTGTCATCAATAAGATGAGTTTGGCCGAATCTGTTTGGGGGGATAATATCGACCAAGCCGATTCACTGGACTTCATCTACTCTCAAGTGAAAAATCTTCGCAAGAAACTGAAACAAGCCGGGGCCAATGTAGAGTTGAAGGCTGTATATGGCTTCGGCTATAAACTCTCCGAGGTATGAAGCTGTTGCGCTATACTTACCGCAAACTCTCGTTGCTGCTGCTTTTCTTGATAGCGGTATGGGGAGTGCTGTTCTATTATACCATTATCGACGAAGTAGTGGATGAGACGGACGATACGTTGGAGAATTATGCCAATATCTTGGTCAACTCTGCTCTGCACGACCCTTCGGTGTTAGAGACGAACGGGTCCATGATGTCTTTCTACTCCTTCCGTCCCATATCGGAGCGGGAAGGCATTCACTATCGGCAGACGTTCTACGATTCTACGGTTTATATCGAGATAGAAGATGAAGACGAACCGGTGAGGGTGATGCGTACGGCTTTCCGTATGCCCGACGGGCAATACTACGAACTCACTCTGATGATTTCCATCCTGGAGCGTGACGATATGGTGGAGGCTATGCTTTGGTATCTGGGCGCTTTGTTCCTGCTGTTCTTGGTGACTACGTCCATCGGTATCCGCTTGATACTGAAAGGAGTGTTCAGCCCTTTGCAGCGGTTGCTGAACTGGCTGCATAGCATTGAACCGGGAAAGGAACTGCCTCCGCTGGACAATCCGACACAGATACGCGAGTTTCGCGAGTTGAGCCAGGCAGCCGTAGATATGGGTAACCGCAGCTACCGGGCGTATGAAGAACAGAAACAGTTTATCGAGAATGCTTCCCACGAATTGCAGACACCACTAGCCATCGCGCGGGGCAAAGTGGAACTGTTGGCCGAAAGCGAAACCCTGACAGAACAGCAGATGAAGGAACTGGATGCCATTTATACGACCTTGGGACGTGCCGTGAAGCTGAATAAATCGTTGCTGCTGCTGTCGCGCATAGAGAATGGACAGTATGCCGAAACCGAAGATGTGTCGGTAGATGAAGTGATAGACCACTTGTTGCCCGACTTGCTGGACATATACGAGCACAAGCAAATCCGTTTGTCGAGGCAGCACGGTGAACATCCTTTCCGGATTCGTTGCAACCACTCGTTGGCCCAGATACTGCTGTCTAATCTGATAAAGAATGCATTGCTGCACAATCAGGATGGAGGAGAGCTGCACGTAGTCACCACTCCACGCTCGTTGACTATCAAGAACACGGGCGATGAGCCACTGGACGCAGACAAACTTTTCCGTCGTTTCTATCATAGCGTGAAGGGAAAGAAAGACTCTACCGGACTGGGGCTTGCCATAGCGCAGACCATTGCGAAGGCTTCTTCTTTGCGCTTGACGTATGAGTGGCGCGAAGGAATGCATTGTTTCCTGCTTGTTAAAGAAAGCCAAAAACATTCTTGAGGCTGTTTATTCCTAAATCTTTCCTAATTTATGGCTGATATTTGTTATGTAAATGAAGAGAAAGCATAATTAAAAACAGTAAGTGTATGAAGGCAAAGAAGAAAGTATTATTCCTGTTAGCGTTGATATTGACCATCACTCAGTCGGCTTGTGCAGGCGATGTCATTACGCAAGATGCCATGCAGCTCCCGCTGACGGCTCGCAACTTTATCAACCGTTATTTTACGAAGCCCCATATCTCTCACATCAAGATTGAACATGAGTTCCTGCAAACCAAGTATGAAGTGTTGCTGACCGACCGCACGGAAATAGACTTTGACGGCAACGGCAATTGGTTGGAGGTAGATTGCAAGCGAAATGCTGTGCCTGTTGCCTTGGTTCCCGAATACGTGAAGTTGTATATGCAGACCAACTTCCCCCATGAAATCATTACGAAGATAGAGAAAAAGAGGGGAGTGGAAGTAGAGTTGGGCAATGATCTGTCTTTGAAGTTCAATAGGAAAGGGCGGCTTATCGAGATTGACGACTGACGAACCACCCTTCCTGATTGATGTTACATCGGTTTGTAATCTTTGGCCAATCCGCCTTCGCTGGTTTCTTTGTACAGCGAAGGCAAGTCGTTTCCGGTTTCCTTCATCACCTCTACCACCTTGTCGAATGACACTCGGTGCATACCGTCGGTAAACGAAGAATAGAGATTGGCATCCAGCGCACGGGCAGCAGCGTAGGCGTTGCGTTCAATGCAGGGAATCTGTACCAATCCGCATACGGGGTCGCACGTCATACCCAGATGATGCTCCAGTCCCATTTCAGCTGCATATTCTATCTGTGCCGGACTGCCACCGAACAATTGGTTGGCGGCGGCCGATGCCATGGAGCAAGCGGTACCCACTTCGGCTTGACAACCGGCCTCTGCCCCCGAGATAGAAGCATTGTGCTTGACGATATTGCCTATCAGTCCGGCTGTGGCGAGGGCACGCAGGATGCGGGTATCGCTGAATTCACGACTCTTGGCAAGATGATAGAGCACGGCAGGTACTACGCCGCATGAGCCACAGGTAGGAGCCGTTACGATGACACCTCCCGAGGCATTTTCTTCGCTTACAGCCAATGCATAGGCAAAGACCAATCCACGCGATTGCAGAGATTGCTTGTATCCGCTGGCACGGATATAGTAGGTAGAGGCTTTGCGCCGCAAGTTCAGCGGGCCGGGCAATACACCTTCTTGCTCCAATCCGCGTTGTACAGCATTCTGCATGGTTTTCCACACCTCGTTCAAGTAATCCCAAATGTCGCTTTCCTCACATTCCTTGACGTATTCCCAGTAACTTTTCCCTGTCCGTTCGCACCATTGCAGAATTTCGGTCATCTGGTTCATGTCATATACGTCGGGTGTGTGGATGGTATTGCTCTCTTTGTTCTCTTCGGCCAAGGCACCGCCACCGATGCTATATACAATCCATTGGTCGGTTTCGTTGCCTTCGGCATCCAGTGAAACAAACTTCATCCCATTCGGATGGAAGGGGAGGAATATCTTAGGTTCCCAAACGATTTCTATCGGTGCGGCCGACTGTAATGTGTCGATGATGGCTACGTCGGTCATGTGGCCCTTGCCTGTTGCAGCAAGACTTCCGTACAGTGTTACTTTGAAGCCGGCAGCGTCAGGATGCCCTTTAAGGAAAAGTTCGGCTGCCTTACGCGGTCCCATGGTATGACTGCTCGAAGGTCCTGTACCGATGCGATAAAGTTCTTTGATTGATTTCATTTTATATTTCAATTATCAATTATTCATTATCCATTAATTCAAGTCCACCACCGTAATTCCCGCTCCCCCGAACTGTACGTGTTCGTCGGCAAAGTGGCGTATGCCGGGTACTGTTTGCAGGTATTGGCGGATGAGAGTACGTAGGATACCTGTTCCTGTACCGTGCAGGATACGTACGCGCGACATCCCTACCAAGATGGCATCGTCGATGAAGTAGGTCACTGCTTGCAGCGCCTCGTCGCCACGCATACCACGCACGTCAATATCCTGCTTAAAGTGCAACTTCTTTTCGTACATACTGTCTTGGGTCTGACTACTGATAAAGGTACTTTTGGTCGAAACATCCGCTTGACGGGGTTGGGCATTGGTACGCTCCAGGCGTTCAATCTTGACGGTGGTCTTGATGCTTCCGAAGGCTACGACGGCGTTCTTTCCGTTTACCTCCAACACCTCGCCCACGGTGCTCTGTCCCTTTATCTTCACGGTTGCACCGGGCACAATGGCGGCCAACCGTTCGGCCTCCTTCCGTGCTTGCTGCTCGGCCAAGGCTTGGGGAGACAGTTCGTTGCCGGCTTGCTTGGCTTTCTTCTCCTTTTTCCGATTCTGCTTCTCCTTCAGCTTCTCCATTTTGCGGGCTATCTTAT
The DNA here is from genome assembly GCA_030523205.1 of Bacteroides sp. Lineage (GTDB taxonomy): Bacteria > Bacteroidota > Bacteroidia > Bacteroidales > Bacteroidaceae > Bacteroides. Next base: position 2,144 of record JAUNJD010000147.1, on the reverse strand, counting down.
CCTCTCGGTCCTTGTCGGCTATGGCCTCCATGGACTCTCGGAAGTCGGTCAGCTCTTGACGAATCTGTCGGGTCTTCTCCTTCTCAGCTTGTGCTTCCTTGATGGCGCGTATGGTGTTCTCAATGCGGGCGTTGGCCTCTTGCATCAGTTGTTCGGCTTCCTCTTTGGCTTTTCGCAGGATTTCCTTGCGCGATTTTTGCAGTTCCTCCATTTCCTTCTGATAGCGTTCGATGGTTTCCTCCATCTGTTTCTCGCGTTGGCGGATGTTCTGTCGTTTGCCTTCCCAATAGCGCTTATCGCGCACGATGTCTTGCAGGTACTTGTCGGCATTGATGTACTCGCTGCCCACTATCTCCGAGGCATCGGCTATCACGTCTTCGGGCAAACCAATTTTGCGAGCTATCTCCACGGCAAACGAACTGCCCGGATTGCCTATCTGCAGTTGGAACAAGGCCTGCATCAAGTGGCGGTCGTAGAGCATGGCACCGTTCACCACACCTTCGTGGTCTTCGGCAAAGTGCTTCAGATTCTGGTAGTGGGTGGTGATGACGCCGAATGTCTTCTTCTGGTTGAAGCGCTTCAGCACGGCTTCGGCTATGGCACCACCTATCTGCGGCTCGGTGCCGCCACCAAACTCGTCTATCAGTATGAGGCTTCGTTCGTTGCAGCTTTTCATCATGATTTTCATGTTGGTCAGGTGCGACGAATAGGTGCTGAGGTCGTCTTCGATGGATTGCTCATCGCCAATGTCGATGAAGATGCTGCTGAAGATACCGGCATGACTGCCTTCGTGCATGGGGATGAGCAAACCACATTGCAGCATATATTGTAGCAATCCCACGGTCTTCAGACAGACGGACTTACCTCCGGCGTTGGGACCAGAGATTATCAGAATGCGCTGTCCTTCGTTCAGCTCAATGTCCAGCGGCACAACTTTCTTCCCATGTTTCGACAGTGAGAGCTGCAACAGTGGATGCACAGCCATACTCCAGTCTATCACTTGTCGGTTCTCGAACGCGGGCTTTAGGCTCGATGTCTGTTCGGCCAGCAATGCCTTGGCGCGGATAAAGTCAATCTCAGCCAGAAATTCGTAAGACAGAAGTACATCGGGGATGGATGGACGTAGTCGATTGGAAAATTCCGTCAGGATACGGATAATCTCACGACGTTCGTCACCTTCCAGTTCGCGGATGCGGTTGTTGGCTTCCACTACCTCGGCAGGTTCAATGAATACCGTTTTTCCACTGGCCGATTCATCGTGTACGATGCCTTTTATCTTACGCTTCAAGGCCGGAGCTACCGGTATGACCAATCGACCATCGCGCATAGTAGGCGTTACGTCCTTATCTACTACTCCCTCCGATTGGGCATTGCGCAGGATGCTGTTTAGCGAGCGCGATATGCTTCCCATGGTGCTGGCCAACTCTCGTCGGATACGGGCCAGTTCGGGCGAAGCATTATCCTTTATCTTGCCGTAGGGCGAAAGGATGTTGTTTATTTGGGTGATGAGTTGGGGGAATACGGTGATGTCTCCTGCCAATCGTCTCAGGCAAGGGTAGGGAGATGTGTTTTCGCCTTCCTCGTTCTCGTCGTTGCGTAGCAGGAAACGTACGATGTCGCGTATGGTCTCCAGTGAACGGCGTAGGTCGAAGAGCTCTTGTTCGTCCAGATACATTCCTTCTACCCGTATTCGTTTCAGTGAGGGACGCACGTCGAAGAAGTATTGAGCAGGGAAGTTGTCTTCCTCCTGCAAGATGCGGACAAATTCAGTGACTTGTTCCAGACGTTCCTCCACTTCGTTGAAGCGGTCACTGAACGTCATGTCCGTCACTCTCTCTTCTCCCAATGTGCTGAGGCATTTCTCTTTCAGCAGTTGGCGTATTTGGTCAAAACCTATTTTCTGTTCAAAGTTCTGTGGATATATCATGGGCTTAGCCTATTTTGAGGGCAAAAATACGATTTATTCATGAAAAAATAGGGAGTATGCTTGCAGATTTAAAAATGATTCGTACCTTTGCACCGCTTTAAGAGAAAAGCACTCCCGAAAAGCATTTTTTGGAGAGGTGGTAGAGTGGTCGATTACAGCGGTCTTGAAAACCGCCGTACTGAAAGGTACCGGGGGTTCGAATCCCTCCCTCTCCGCA
>JAUNJD010000146.1 GCA_030523205.1 Bacteroides sp. | reverse complement strand
CGATAAAAGGAGCAATAAATGTAAAGATATTGGATTTGTTAATGATAGACTGCTATCTGTGTTTGTAGAAATAGCTCAAAACGAAGGAATCAATGCAGTTACACTGATGGAGAGATTGGGAAAAACAAGAAACGTGATAGGTAAATCTATCTCAGAACTTGTAAAAAATCCTTTGTGTGTTATAGAACGACGTGGCTCGAATAAAACAGGTGGCTATTTCCTAACTGAAAAAGGAAAGGAAATGGTTGAAAAAATGTCTTTGGCAAAACCTATGTAGTGACTTTGAATATGCACAGATATATCCTTTTCATTCTTAGCCTCTTATTGGCATTCCCTCTCTGTCGGGCCGATGAACGCCGTACGAACTATCAGTCCTATCGGAACATCAGCTTGGGGGCGGAAGCATCTGTCATCAGCTGTTTTCTGCAAGATACGCAGGGCATGATGTGGGTAGGCTCCAACAAGGGACTTTTCAGTTACGACGGCTATTCGGCACAGGCACATTTCACTTTCGGCGAACACAACAATACCCGTATCTATTGCGGAGCGGTGATAGACAGCACCTACCTCTATCTGGGGGCAGACAATGGTCTGCTGATATACAACTACCGCACGGATACCTACCTCGATACGGGCATCAATTTTCCTACCGACATCCGTACGCTGGTGGTCTGCAACGACACCGTATGGCTGGGCACGCTGAACGGACTTTATACCTATCATCCGGCCACCCGCACGCTGAATGCGTTGCGCGAGGGACTTCCGCATCAGACCATCTATTCCCTGATTCATGCTTCGGATGACTGTCTGTACATAGGCACCTACAACGGCTGTTGCCGCTATACGCCCGACACGGGACGGTTCGAGACCATCGAACTGCCCGTCAGCCGCGGACGGAGCAACCTATTTGTCAACTCCTTGCTCGAAGACAAAGCACGCGGATGCATCTGGATAGGTACGGAAGGATGCCTGTTCCGATACACCTTTGCCGATGGGCAGACCCGGCGCATCGACGATTTTCGGAACAACTCCGTCAAGTCGTTGGCACTGGACGGCTACGGGCAACTGCTGGTGGGAACGGACAACGGACTCTATGTCTATGCCGAAGACCATCCTTTGCAGCACATCATTCACGATGCACGAAACCTCCAGTCGCTCTCCAACAACATCATCTGGACCATTTTTGCCGACCGTCAGCACAACGTATGGCTGGGCACAGACTATGGCATTTCCATGACGAGACACCGTGCTGCCTTGCATTACATTCCCATTTCGCAGATTACCGGAACCGGAGAGGGAAACCAATTCTACTCCATGTTGCGCGACAAGCAGGGAAACTTCTGGTTTGGCGGCACCAACGGCCTTATTCGCTTCACCATGCCCTCCGGCAATGCTGCCAATGCGCAGGCGACCGACGTTGCTTGGTATAAAATGGGCGACCGTGCCCATCCCTTGTCCCACAACCGCGTGCGTCAGCTTTACGAAGACCGCGAAGGCATTCTGTGGGTGGCTACCGACGGCAGCATCAGCCGATACGATGCCGACAGGCGGCAGTTCGTTTCGTATAGCATCGTGGATAGTACCGGTCGCTACAACGCCAACTGGGCTTATAGTCTGTTTGAGGACGGGCACGGACAATTGTGGATAGCCACCTGTCTGGGTGGTGTGTTCGTGGTGGACAAGCACCGCCTGATGCAGGCAACCGAAGTCCCTTATCGGGCCGAAAAGACCTATTCCATACACAACGGACTGTCAGGTATGTTCATCAATCAGATGACGACCGACCGCGAAGGCAACGTATGGGCTTTGCTCTACAACAGTCCGCATAGCATAGAGAAGGTGAATGTCCGCACAGGGCAGGTGACCCACGTCGATGTGGGGCAGCTGCAAGGCGAACGTACACCCAACTTCATCCTTTCGGCCACCGACGGTGCGCTGTGGATAGGCTTCCCCGGTGGGGTGATGCGGATGAATCCGGCTGACGGCAGCAACCGCCTCTTGCCTTTCGATGCCTACACCCACAATGAAGTGCTCTCGATGGTAGAAGCCGACGGTAAGATATGGATTTCTACAACCGACGGTTTCTGGGTAGCCGACGGGCAGGCATCGAATGTACGTCGGCTCAATGTGACGGACAAGCGGTTCACCAGCCTCTACTTCGACCCTTCGGTCGATGCACTCTACTTAGGCACTGTCGATGGTTTTGCCATTTCCTCGCCGGATGCGTTGTTGCCCGAGGTCGAGGACCATCCTTTGCTCCTCACGGCCCTCTACGTGAACAACCAACTCTATCAGCCCGACAGCCTCCGGTCGATGCCCGGCATCCGCTATGCCCATCGCATTGAGCTGGCTCATAATCAGAACAATTTGGTGTTCGAACTCTCCGACCTGCCTTATTCGGTGGAAGAGAAAAGCAAGCTCATCTATCGGCTGACCGAGGTCGATAAGGACTGGAATTGGCTGTTACCCGATGACAACCGGATTATTTACAACAACCTGGGCTACGGCACCTATCGCTTGTTCGTCAGCAAACTCGATGCCTACGGCCATCCTTCCGAGCATCCTTACACGTTGGACATTCGTATCTTTCCGCCTTGGTATTATACGGGGTGGGCAAAGACACTCTATGTGCTCCTTTTCTTGGTACTGATAGTCTGGACCATCAACTTCTTCCGGGTGAAGAACCGGCTGAAACTGGCGCAGGTGGAGAAGGAGAAAATCTTGGAGCAATCGCGTGCCAAGATGGAGTTCTTCACAAATCTTTCCCATGACCTGAAGACCCCGCTGAGCATGATTATTGCCCCCATCAGTCGCCTGCTGCCCGGCGTGCGCAATCCCGGGATGAAAGAACAACTAGAGCAGGTGCAGCGCAATGCGATGAAGTTGAATGCCTTGATTCATAGTGGTCTGGACCTCAATCGAGTAGATAGTGGGCAGAACACCTTGCTGATACTGTCGCAGATAGAATTGGTAGGCTTTGCCCGCGACCTCCTGACGCTGTATGCCGAAGGAAAGAAGTACGAAGGCAAGCTCCGTTTCGACTTCCACACCAACCGCGAGAAGATATATGTGCAGATGGATGCCATCAAGCTGGAGTCCATATTGGATAACCTTCTGTCCAACGCCGTGAAATATACACCCGCCGGAGGAACCATCACCCTCGACATCAGCCTGCCCGATGGAAGTAGGGAAGTGGAAATCACCCTGTCGGACACGGGGATGGGTATAGCCGAACAAGACAAGCCCTACATCTTCCAGCGTTTCTACCAATCGTCTCGCACCGCAGGGACGAAGGAAGGCACCGGCATAGGACTGTATTTGGTAAAGACTTATACCGAACTGCACGGGGGAAGCGTCAGCTTGAACTCAGTTGAGAATCAGGGCACCACCATCACCTTGTACCTGCCCGTTGCCGAGGTGGCCGTGTCCGAAGAAAGTCCGGAGGTGACACCCGAGATAGTTCCTACTGCCGACGATGCCCCGAAGGTGCTGGTTGTAGATGACAATCCCGATGTGGTAGAGTTTGTCTGCCAAGTGCTCCACGCCCGCTACGCCTGCCATGTGGCCCGCGACGGCAAGGAAGGGCTGGAGCAAGCGATGGAACACTTGCCCGACCTCATCATCTCGGACATCCTTATGCCCGTGATGGACGGCCTCGAAATGGTGCGCAGGCTGAAGAAGAATGTGCCGACTTCTACCATCCCCATCATCTTGTTGACCGGCAAGAGCGACAAAGATACCGAGTTGGAGAGCATCCGCCTGCACATCGACGCCTTCATAGCCAAACCCTTTGAACCGGACATCCTGCTTTCGCGCGTGGAGCAACTCTTGGCCGTCAGCCGTACCCACGAAGCCAAGGCACGCATGGAAGCCCTCTCCACGCCCGCCGAGATAGAAGCCGTCTCCTACGACGAGAAATTCTTGGAGACCGTCACCCACCTGATAGAGGAACACATTGCCGATGCCGAGCTGAACGTGAATTCCCTCTGCGAATGGTCGGCCACGAACAACAAACAAATGTACCGGAAGATAAAACAACTGACAGGCATGACCCCGGTGGAGTACATCAAATCCATCCGCATGAAGAAAGCCGCCATGTTGCTGAAACAACAGAAATTCTCCGTGGCCGAGGTGATGTACATGGTAGGCTTCTCCAACCATTCCTACTTCTCCAAATGCTTCCAAACGGCCTTTGGAGTAACTCCTAAACAGTATGTCAGTTGACAAGGAGACGAGTTGACGAGTCAACAAGGTATGTCCTTGTGGCCTCGTTAACTTGTCAACTAAAAACTAAAAAACTCCCCGTAGACCGCCTCTGCAAGCCCTTCCGTCCTAATTTTATCCTTTTATGTCCGATTTCTGCTTTTCCTGAGAAGGCCCTCTCTCTATCTTTGCACTCATCGAAAACCCACTTAAATTTGATTGCATGGATAGACACATTCTTCTCTTATTGGCTTGTCTGACGATGGGACTTTTCCCGCTCGCAGGCAGTGCACAAAATCGGACAACCGAGAAAATCCCTACCATATATGTAGATCGGAATGGTGTGATGCGCTGGTCGGACACGAAGGAGGAAGCTTCCTTCTTCGGGGTCAATTATACCTTGCCTTTCGCCCATGCTTACCGTGTCATGGGCTATCGGGGCATCGACCGCAAAGAGGCTATCGACCGCGATGTTTATCACATGGCCCGTTTGGGCATCAATGCCTACCGCATCCACCTGTGGGACGTGGAGATAACGGACGCACAGGGACACCTGCTGGAGAACGATCATCTGGATTTGCTGGACTACCTTATATGTAAGCTGCAAGAGCGGGGCATACGTACCTTCATCACCGCGCAGACCGACTTCGGCAACGGCTATCCGGAGCGCAACGAACCTACCGGTGGCTTCTCTTATCAATACGACAAATGCAGCGTACACAGCGAGGTCGGAGCCATTGCCGCACAAGAGACGTATCTGGGTGAGTTGGTGCGCCACGTCAATCCCTACACCGGACAGGCATACAAAGATGACCCCTACATCGTGGGTTTCGAGGTGAACAACGAGCCTTGCCATGCCGGTACGGTGGCCGAAACGCGCAACTACATCAACCGGATGCTCCGTGCCCTGCGCCGTGCCGGAAACCGTAAGCCCGTGTTCTACAACGTCAGCCACAACGGCCACGTGGTGCAGGCCTATTACGACACGGCCATCGACGGAACCACCTATCAGTGGTATCCCCTCGGATTGGTGTCGGGACAGACGCGCCGGGGCAATTTCCTGCCATTCGTCGATAGCTACGACATCCCCTTTTCCGACGTGAAAGGCTTCGACCGCAAAGCCCGCATGGTTTATGAGTTCGACCCCGCCGACAATCTATGCACCTATTTGTATCCTGCCACCGTGCGCACCTTCCGTACCGCCGGTTTCCAATGGATGACGCAGTTTGCCTACGACCCCATTGACATGGCCGCTTACAACACGGAGTATCAGACGCATTACCTCAACGCTGCCTATACGCCCGGCAAGGCCGTGGGGCTGATGATTGCCGCCCGAGTGGCGCAGGCCGTGGGTAGGGGAGAGACGTTTGGTAGTTATCCCGCCGATACGCTGTTCAGCCATTGCCGGGTGAGTGCCGCGCAGGACTTGAGCGAGTGGAACGACGGAGAGGCGTTCTACTATTCCAATAACACCCGCACGCAACCCAAGGATGCCGCCCGTTTGCAAGCCGTGGCCGGACGGGGCAGTTCGCCGGTGGTGAGCTACGAAGGCACGGGTATGTATTGGCTGGACCGCTTGGAGGAAGGCGTTTGGCGGCTGGAAGTGATGCCCGATGCCGTGGTGATGAACGACCCCTTTGCCAAGCCGTCGTTGGACAAAGAAGTGGTAAGCATCTTCTCCGGTGCTTGGGACATGACGCTCCGTTTGCCGGACTTGGGTAAACACTTCAGCCTGACCGGTCTGAACGAAGGCAACCACGCCCGGCAGACGGTGAACGACGGCACGATTGCCGCCATCCGTCCGGGTGCTTACCTCTTGCAGCGCAAAGGTGTGTCGCCGCAGAACCGTTGGGAAGCCGATACGCGCTGGGGTAACATTCGCTTGGGCGAATACGTGCAGCCCGAACTGAGCCGTACGGACTGGAAGGTGATTCATACACCGACGGTCTCCACCGATGCCGACAAACCTTTGCACATCGAAGCCACGGTGGCAGGCATGGAGAAGCCCGATTCCGTCTTGCTCTACACTGACCGCATTTCCTTCTGGAACGAACACAATCCCTATATAAAGATGAACCATGCCGGTGGCTATACATACACGGCCATCGTGCCCGACACAGAGGTAAAAGAAGGTTGTTTCAGGTATATCGTGGTAGTATGCAAAGATGGCAACTGCCACACGTTTCCCGCCGGAGTGGCCCGTAGTCCCTTGGACTGGGACTATACAGCTGCTGCCTGGTGGGAAACCCAAGTAGCCCGGCCCGATGCGCCGCTCCTTCTGTGGGAAGCCGACAGCCGCCATGCCGACTTGGAGACCTACATCCTGCCCGAGTGGAGCCGTGCCGACCACCGCCGGACCCGGGTGACTCCCACGGAGAAGCCGATGCTGAACGTCACGTTCCAATCGGATAAAGAGCAGCCCGTCTTCTTCCTTCGTCGCTACATTAAGGATGAGGTTAGTGGTCGTCCCGCTCGTCTGTCTGCCTGCCGCACCCTCTGCGTGCAGCTCCGGAAAAAGCCCGAAGGACTGAAAGCCGGTTTCATCACCGCCACGGGCTACACCTATTTGGCCGACTGCCCTGCCGTGGAAGCTGACGGCATTGCCCGCGTCCCCTTGACAGCACTGCGACAGACTGATACTGCCTTGCTGCCCTACGCCTATCCCTCCTTCCTAGACAACTACTTCCACCCGCAGACCGACCTGCCTTTCCGGGTGGGCGAAGTGGAAACGCTGGAGTTCCGCGTGGAAGGCAAACCCGGCAAAGAGGCCGAAATCGAGATAGGGAGCGTATGGCTGGAATGACACATAACGTATCTTGTTGCCTCGTCAACTTGTCCCCTTGTCAACTAAAAAATAAAATTATTAATTCTTTAAATAATACCAAGTATGAAACACAAACTTTTGAAAGGGCGTATCACGGCATTCTGTCTATTGCTGTGCATCGCATTGTTTGGAATCGGAAGTCCGCTTTACGCACAGGGCGGCAAAAAAGTGACAGGGCACGTCATCGACGACCTGAACGAACCGTTGATTGGTGCCAGCGTATTGGTGGTAGGCACTAGCAACGGTGTGATAACCGACCTGGACGGCAACTTCACCATCATGGTGTCGCCCACCGACAAAGAACTACAAATCTCCTACGTCGGCTATGTGACGCAGACGGTCGCCATCCCTGCCGGAGGCTTGATGCAGATACAGCTGAAGAGCGACTCGCAAGTGCTGAGCGATGTGGTGGTCATCGGTTACGGTACCACCCGCAAGAGCGACCTCACCGGCTCGGTGACCAACGTCAGCAGCAAGGACTTCAACGGTGGTCCCGTGGCCTCGGCCGAGCAATTGATTAACGGCAAGGTGAGCGGTGTGCAGATTATGAGCTCCAGCGGTTCGCCCACATCGGGAAGCACCATCCGTATCCGTGGCGGTGCCTCACTGAATGCCAGCAACGACCCGCTGATAGTGCTCGACGGCGTACCCTTGGAGACCGGCGGCATCAGCGGAAACGACGGCAATTTCCTCTCCCTCATCAACCCGAGCGACATCGAGAGCATGACCATCCTGAAAGATGCTTCCTCCACAGCCATCTACGGTTCGCGTGCCTCCAACGGTGTCATCATCATCACCACCAAGAAGGGCAACAGTGACAAGCTGAAGATAAACCTCAGCACCACCAACTCCATACAGACCCGTACGCAACTGGCCGATATGCTGACTTACGACGAGTTTGTCAATGTGGTCAACACGCAGGGCACGGCGGCACAGCAATCCCTCCTCGGTACTGCCCACACCGACTGGAACGACGAGATTTATCAGAACGCCTTCGGAACGGACAACAACCTCAGCATCGCAGGCCGCATCACCAAGAACCTGCCCATTCGCGCCTCCGTGGGCTACTACAACCAACAAGGTGTGCTGAAGACCGACAAGGTGGAGCGCATCACGGGTAGTGTATCGCTCTCGCCCAGCTTCTTCGACGATCATCTGAAGCTGACCTTCAACGCCAAAGGTTCGCGCAACAACAACCGCTTTGCCAATACGTCAGCCATCTGGAACGCTTCGACGTGGAATCCTACTATCCCCATCTATTCGGGTCTGGACACCTTCGGCGGCTACACCGAAGGACTGGACAATACCGGCAAGGTGGTGACCGGCGGTACCATCAACCCCGTGGGAGCACTCAAGCAATACAAATCCACCAGTCAAGTATCACGCTTCGTGGGTAACTTCGACGTGGACTACAAGATGCACTTCCTGCCCGAACTGAAGTTCCATGCCACCTTGGGCTACGACTACGCCAAAGGACAAGGACACATCTACGTGCCTGCCGAAGCCGCCCAGTACGAGACTACCCACGGACGCGACTACGAGTATGGCCCCGAGAAGAACACCAACCGCTTGCTCACCACGTATCTGAACTACAACAAATACATCGAATCGTGGAAGAGCAGCATCGACGCCACCGTGGGTTACGACTATCAGCACTGGAAGAGCACCTCGCCCCTCTACTACGAACTGAACGCCTTGGGCGAGACGCAAAGCACCGTGGCCGCTTCCGACGAACGTCATGTGCTGCTGTCCTACTATGCCCGCTTGAACTATTCCTACGATTCACGCTATATGCTGACGGCCACTGTCCGCCGCGACGGTACTTCCCGCTTCAGCGAGGATAATCGTTGGGGTACCTTCCCCTCCGTAGCCTTGGGTTGGAGGGTGAGCGAAGAAGCCTTCCTGAAGGACAATCCCGTGCTGAGCAACCTCAAGCTTCGCGCCAGCTACGGTGTCACCGGTCAGCAAGACGGCATCGGCAACTACAACTACCTGCCCGTCTATACCATCAGTCAGACCGGTGCCCAGGCACAGTTTGGCAGTTCGTTCATCAACACTTATCGCCCCGAAGCCTACGTGTCCGACCTTAAGTGGGAGACCACCAAGGCATGGAACTTCGGCTTTGACTTCGGTTTCTTGAAAGACCGCATCACCGGTAGCTTCGACTACTACACTCGCTGCACGGAGGACTTGCTTGCCACCGTCTCTTCGCCCGCCGGAACGAACTTCGACAAGAGCATCCTGACCAACGTGGGCAATGTGGATAGCAAGGGTATCGAAGTCACGCTGAACGCCACACCCATACAGACCGACGACTGGAACTGGGACATCAGCTTCAACATGACTTGGCAGAAGATGACCGTGAAGAACCTCTCCTTGGTGGATGGCGGTGCTGCCACCAACGTGCAGAGCGGTGCTTCCATCGACGGGCAGTATGTGCAGGTACTGAGTGAGGGCTACGCTCCCTATATGTTCTACGTCTATAAGCAACTGTACGATGCTGAGACCGGCAAGCCTATCGAAGGCGCTTACGCCGACCTCAACGGCGACGGCGAAATCACCTCTGCCGACCTCTACCACTACAAATCGCCCACACCGGACTTCATCTTTGGCTTCAGCACCTCGCTGAGCTATAAGAAGTGGACACTGAGTACCAGCCTCCGTGCCAATGTAGGCAACTACGTATATAACGGCATGGCCATGAACACCGGTGCGTGGGAGACCATGAGCTACAACGCCTACCAGCTGAACAACTTGCATAGCAGCTATCTGAAGACCGGTTTCCAGACCCGTCAGCACCTGTCGGACTACTACATAGAGAACGGCTCGTTCCTGAAGATGGATAACCTCTCGCTGAGCTACAACTTCGGCAAGGTTTTCCGTTGGATGAGCCTGAATGCCAGTTTTATGGTGCAGAACGTTTTCTGTATCACCAAATATACAGGTGTCGATCCCGAAGTGCCCAGCGGTATGGATTCTTCCTTCTATCCACGTCCACGGACGTATTCACTCAGTTTGGGATTTGAATTTTAAAAGAGTTAACAAGGAAACAA
>JAUNJD010000145.1 GCA_030523205.1 Bacteroides sp. | reverse complement strand
TGTGCAATTTTTTCATGGTTTTTTCGTCCGAATGTATTTTTTTCCAAAAATTTATTTTGGGTTTTCACTAATTTAGCTTTATCTTTGCAGAAAACAACGTTTCATTACATAAAAACGACTCTATTCAGATGAAATACTTAGAATTTACCTTCCACACCGAACCTTGCACCGAGGTTGTCAACGATGTGCTTTCCGCCGTATTGGGCGAAGCAGGCTTCGAGAGTTTTGTAGAACAGACCGACGGCATAGCTGCCTACATACAGGCGGCTCTGTACGACGAAGAAGCCCTGAAGGCTGCTTTGAAGGACTTCCCGCTGCCCGACGCACGCATCAGCTACACCTACGCAGAGGCCGAAGACAAAGACTGGAACGAGGAATGGGAAAAGAATTTCTTCCAGCCCATCATCATCGGCGACCGGTGTGTCATCCATAGCACTTTCCACCGCGATGTTCCTCAGGCCGAATACGACATTGTCATCAATCCGCAGATGGCTTTCGGCACAGGACACCACGAAACCACCAGCCTCATCATCGGCGAACTGCTGGACACCGACCTCGTAGGGAAATCCCTACTCGACATGGGATGCGGCACCTCCATCCTTGCCATACTGGCGCGTATGCGTGGCGCCATGCCCTGTACGGCCATCGACATCGACGAATGGTGTGTACGCAATTCGCTGGAGAACATCATCCTCAATCAGGTAGATGCCATCAGCGTCTTCCAAGGAGATGCCTCTCTATTGGCCGGCAAGGGACCTTTCGACGTGGTGATAGCCAACATCAACCGCAACATCCTCCTGAACGACATGAAGCATTACGTAGCCCGCATGAATCCCGGCGCACAACTCTTCATGAGCGGATTCTATACAGACGACATTCCCGTCATCCGTGCCGAAGCCGAACGATTGGGGTTGAAATTCGTACATCACAAAGAAAAGAACCGCTGGGCAGCGGTAAAATTTGAATTATTATCCATTATCCATTAAGGCAACCGCAACGTCATCCCCAACAACTCCTCCAGCGTGCCATTGAACACATCCAGGTCCACCTCTTCCTTGATGCCGGAGACGCGCCCCACATCCGTGTGCTGCCAGAAGTGCCACTTGCCTTCGTAGCGCACGGAATCCACATAATAGTGGGCTATCCAGTAAGGGTAAGTGTTGAAGATGGAATCGCTGAGATAGCGCTCCTTGAATTTATAGGAAGTATAGAGAATGGGCTTCACGCCATAGTGAGCCTCTACCTTGTCCAGCCACACGCGGACCGCTGCCTGAAGTTCGGGCACAGATTTGCGTCCGGTGACCTCCACGTCCAGCACCGGAGGCAAGTCGCCTGCATCCAGTTGTACGGTGCGGATAAAGAAGTCGGCCTGCTTGTCGGCATCTGTCTGAGGGATGAAGTAGTGATAGGCTCCGCGCACAAAGCCGTACTTGCGTGCCAACTCAAAATTCTGCGCAAACCTTTCATCGCCGTGGTCGCCGCCTTCGGTGGCTTTCATAAATACAAAGTGAAGGGGAAATTCCGATTCCTTGTTCTGCGCCAAGCTCTCCCAATCGATGTTTCCCTGATAGTGGGAAATGTCAATGCCATGCACCTCGTAGCTGCAAGGAAGGCATACGCCATAACCTTTCATGCCGTAGCAGGGCTTCCAGCGGTAGGCATACGGACGGACAAAGAACCAATAGAAGATGGCCGCGAACACCAGTACAATGCACACCGCCAACGTATTGCGCACCCATGTAGGCATGGTATGGGGCGATTTCCGCTTCTTGGCATTCCGCGACGACGAAGTACGGGACACAGCTTTCCGGCGGGCAGTGTTGGTTTGGGCGTTCTTTTTGACTGGCATATAAAGAATAATCAGTTAACTAGATACAAGCCGACAAGACCATGAGGAAGAAGCTGTCCGAGAAATTGTTTCGGAATAGCTTTTAGATGCGATTGAGCGGATTGAGCGGATTCATCAATTTAAAATCTTACATTCCAAATTATTAAAAAATCCGCCTAATCCGCTTCATCTGCGTCTAAACAATATCTTCTTTCGAAAGCTTATATTCAGCTTTCGGAAGCCTTGTCAACTAATAGGGCTTATTTACCTTGCTCCAATTGCAAAGTCTTGGTCGGTTGGTCGCAAACTTCCGTCGGTCCGAAGTATTGAATCGGTCCCGGATATACGTAAGCCGTTTCCTTCGCCCAAGTCTCACGCTGTGCGGCAAAAGCCTTGAAAGGAGCACCGTCCAGTTTCACCAAAGCCTTCTGGATAACGGGCTTCATTTCGCCATGACGACGTTCCATGTTCATCATCATCGTGATGGGCACACCACCTGCAATCCATTCGTCGGCAGAAGCCGTCGTGTTGCGTACGGAAGACATATAGCCGGTCTTGCCGTTGGCAATCAGCGAAGCAGCCGTATAACCCAGTGAGTAGCAGTAGTCAGCATCGAAGTTCGACGGAGCAGCGCAACGTCCTTCGTAGCCGAAGAAGTGGTGCTGTGCGGCAAACTTGCCAACAAACTTGCCTTCTTCCTTCCAAGCGGCCAGCTTCTTGCCTACCATCTCGGAGAGCAGTTTTTCGGTTTCAATCAGCGATACCTGTACGTTTCCGTGCGGGTCGCGGTCCAGCGTCAGCTGACGAGCCACGCCTTCGGGCAGACTGGCATAGATGGCAGCATTTTCCGGAGTCAGCTTGCTGATAATATAATCGCGTTGGTGAGATTTCTTGATGTGAGAGAACTCTTCGGCATTGGCAGCCAAGAAGTCGTTCAGCTCGGCAATCAGACGCTTCATGGCAGGGATGAATTCTACCAAACCTTCGGGGATGAGCACCGTACCGAAGTTGTTGCCCTGAGCAGCACGGTTGGCTACAGCCGTAGCGATATAAGTCACTACATCGTCCAGCGACATATCCTTAGCCTCTACCTCCTCCGAAACGATACAGATATTGGGCTGTACCTGCAAAGCGCATTCCAGTGCGATGTGCGAAGCCGAACGTCCCATCAGCTTGATGAAGTGCCAGTATTTGCGGGCAGAGTTACAATCGCGTTGGATGTTACCGATAACCTCCGAATAAGTCTTGCAAGCCGTATCGAAGCCGAAAGAAGTTTCAATCATCTCGTTCTTCAAGTCGCCGTCGATGGTCTTGGGGCAACCGATTACCTGTACGCCATAGTTCTTGGCTGCATAATATTCGGCCAGCACACAAGCATTTGTATTGGAGTCATCACCACCGATGATAACCAATGCCTTGATGCCCAGCTCTTTCAATATTTCATAGCCCTTTTCAAACTGGTCTTCCTTCTCCAGCTTGGTACGTCCGGAACCGATGATGTCGAAACCACCCGTATTGCGGTATTCGTCGATGATGTCAGCCGTCAGTTCCATATAGTTATGGTCAACCAAGCCACCGGGGCCCAGAATGAAACCATAGAGTTTGCTGTCCTTATTCAGTTTCTTGATGCCGTCGAACAGACCGGAAATCACATTGTGACCGCCGGGAGCCTGACCACCGGAAAGGATAACACCTACATTGATGGCGGGAAATTCAATGGCTTCATCCGTAGCTTCAAACTTAATCAAAGGCATTCCGTACGTGTTGGGAAATAATTTCTGAATAGCTTCTTGGTCGGCAACAGACTGAGTAGCAGCACCGGCTACCGCTTTCACATTACCTTTCAACGCTTTCGGAAGTTTGGGCTGATAAGCAGCCCTTGCAATTTGCAGTGCACTTTTTGTCATTTTTGTAGTATTTAAAGGTGTTAATAAAGTATTCATATCAAGAACACGCTGCAAATTTCGCTTTTTTCCCGTATATATGCAAACAGTTTATGAGTTTTTGAACGCATAAAATGAAGCAATGTTACTTGTCATCCACCTGCCAGCCGCCTCCTAAGGCCTTATATACATTGACCACGGCTATCAACTCATCACGGATGGCATTGCTCACACCAATCTGCGCGTCGAAGTATCCACGCTGTGCATCGAGCACATCCATGTAGTTGATGACACCGTTGATATACTGAAGCTGCGCCAAGTCCACATAGTTCTTGGCCGACCGCTCCAGCTTGAGGCGAAGCTGATACACCTCCTTCAGCTTGTTGAAGTCAACAATGGCATTCCGGGCTTCCTTGAAGGCGGTGAGCACGGTCTTCTCGTAGTTGTGCACCTCGGCTTCGAAGGAGGCTTTCTGTGCCTTCAGCGTGGCACGGTTCTTTCCCCAGTTGAGCAAAGGGCTTACCAACATACCGTTCAGCAAGGTATAGGGAGACTCCAAGAAGTTGGACAGTACGTCGCTTTCCAGCCCGAACTCGCCCGTCAACGTCAGGCGTGGGAACATATTGGTGTAGGCCACCTTCATGCGGGCGTGCTCGGCCATAAGCCCTTGTTCGGCCGCACGCACATCGGGGCGACGCTCCAGCAAGTCGGAAGGCAACCCCACAGGCAAGGAAGCCGGAATGCTGAGGTCCTTGAGGAAATGCCCGCGCTCTATGCGAGAGGGGAAATCGCCGGTCAGGAAGGCAAGGTCGTTCTCCTTCAGCGAGATGCGTCGTTCCAAGTCGGGGACAAGCGTAGCCGTACGGACCAACTCTACCTGCGCTTGTTGGTAGGAAGTCTCCGAAGTCAGTCCGCCTTCAAAACGGATGCGAGCCAAGCGTAGCCCCTCTTCGCGGGCTTTCTGCGTGTGGCGCACGATGTCCAGTTCGGCATCAAGAGCCACCAATTCGTAATAGGCTTCGGCCACTTCGGCTACGATAGTCATGCGCAGGGCACGTTGTGCTTCCATGCTTTGTAGGTAATCTGCCACGGCAGCCGCCTTCTTCCAGCGCAGGTTTCCCCATAGGTCCACTTCCCAAGCCAGAAGGGCCTTCAGTTCGTAGGTGTTGCCCACGTCTTTGCTATGCCCGCCGTAGTTTTCCACCTCACGTTCGGCCTCAGCTTTGGCGTTCAGTTGCGGCAGGAGGTTGGATATGCTGATGCGCTTGCGGGCAGCCATCTCCTTGATGCGGGCAGCGGCTATCTGCATATCTTTGTTATAGTCCAGCGCACGGCTTATCAGGCTACGCAAGGCACTATCAGTATATACAGCCTGCCAATGGGCATCGGCAATGCTGATGCTGTCTTGCGCCTCGGACAAGCTGTCGGGCAAGGACATTTCGGGACGAACGTACCCCTTACCTACCTTGCAGGAGGCAAGGAAGAAGAGGGAAAGGAGGAGAATCAGGTATTTCATATTGAGTTTTTGAGTTTGTAAGTTGAACACAGAGACACGGAGTCACAGAGATTTTTTCTTTTGAGAAGCGATTTCATCGCTCGGAGAGCACAGAGAAAATAAAACTCTTGTCCCGTCCATTTACTCGGAGTTTACGGGAAAATTAACTCTATGTCTCTGTGCCTCTGTGTTCAACTTAAGTTTCTTTACTTTCGCCTTCGTCTTATACACCAGCACGAAGAAGAAGGGCACAAGGACGATGCCAAACACGATGGCGAAAATCATGCCGAAAAATACCCCTGTACCGATGGCTTGGCGGCTGGCAGCTCCCGGACCGCTGGCCAACACCATGGGGAGCATACCCAAGACGAAAGCCAACGAAGTCATCAGGATAGGACGAAAACGCAACTGAGCCGCATGGATGGCAGACTGTATCAGGTCGCCGCCGGCATCCACCTGCACCTTGGCAAACTCTACAATCAGGATGGCATTCTTAGCGGCCAAGCCCATCAGCATCACCAGACCTATCTGGAAGTATATGTCATTCTCCAGTCCGCAGACAGCCACGCCCAAGTAGGCCCCCAAGGCAGCTACCGGCAATGAAAGCAATACGGCGATGGGCACCGTCCAGCTTTCGTACTGCGCCGCCAAGAAGAGGAAGACGAAGAGGAAGACCAATGCCATGACCAACCCTGTCTGTCCGCCCGCCTTCTTTTCTTGATAAGAGAGGCCGCTCCACTCCAAACCGATGTTGTCGGGCAGGTGGTCGCGGGCTATCTGCTCCATGATTTCCATCGCTTGCCCGGAGCTATACCCTTGGGCGGCTGCCCCACGGATGACGGCGGTGGAGAACATATTGAAGCGCTTGATGCTGCCCGGTCCGGTGGTATATGAAGCGTTGCCCAACGAGGTAAGCGGCACCATGGCACCGTTGGCCGCCTTCACGAAGAAAAGGTTGATGTTATCCTTATGCTCGCGATAGGGTGCTTCGGCCTGTATATAGACGCGATAGATGCGGTTGAACATATTGAAGTCGTTCACATAGACGGAACCGGTGTAAGCCTTCATGGTAGAGAACACATCGGCCAGGGGAACGCCCAACATCTTCACCTTGTCGCGATCTACGTCGAAGTAGAGTTGCGGAATCTCCGATTGCAAGGAGGACGACAATCCCGTCAGCTCCTTACGCAATCCGGCATAGTACATCAGGGTGTCCGCTGCCTGCACCAAGTTGTCGAAGGTGGCATCACCACGGGCTTCGAGTTGCATCTCGAAACCTCCCGACGTACCCAGACCGGGAATGACGGGCGGCGTGGAAAGATAGACCTTGCATTCGGGATACTCGGTCAGATGCCCCTTCACCTCTGCCATGATTTCGGCGATGTCGGCATCCTTTCGCTCTTCCCACGGCTTGAGGATGACGGTCAGCTGACTACGGGCTTGATTGCTACCCACACGCGGACTGCTGCCCGTGACGTTCTGCACGTATGCCACGTGCGGATTCTGCATCAGGTAGTCGATGGCACGGTCGGTCACCGCCCGCGTACGTTCCAGCGTGGCTCCTTCGGGCAACTCCAACTCCACCGTGAAGTATCCTTGGTCCTCAGCCGGAAGGAAACTGGTGGGCACCAAGCGATGAATGACGAAGATAGCCACCAACACTATTCCGAAGGCACTGACCAGCCGACGCGGATTTTTCACCACCCGCCCGATGACGCCTACATACTTACGATTGCCGAGGGCTAACCATTCGTTTATCTTGCGGAAAACAATGTTTTTCTTCTTGCCGCTGTCGGGACGCAGAATCAGTGAACACATCACCGGACTAAGCGTCAGCGCCACTACCGTAGATAGCAATACGGAAACCGCAATCGTCACGGTAAACTGCCGATAGAGTTGCCCCGTGATTCCACTCAGGAAGCTGACAGGCACAAACACGGCACAGAGCACGAGCGAAGTGGCTATCAGCGCACCGGTCAGTCCGGACATGGCTTTCTTGGTAGCCTCGTAGGGAGAGAGGTGCTCGGTCTCCATCAGGTGCTCCACGCTCTCCACCACCACAATGGCATCATCCACCACAATGCCGATAGCCAATATCAATCCCAGCAAAGTCAGGATATTGAGCGAAAAGCCGAAAATAAGCATGAACCCAAAGGTACCTATCAGCGAGATAGGCACTGCCACAAGGGGTATCACCGTGGCACGCCAGCTCTGCAAGGAGAGGAATACCACCAGCACCACGAGCATCAAGGCTTCGAACAGGGTCTTATATACCTCATGGATGGATTCTGATATATAAGTCGTCATGTCGAAAGGAATCTCGTAGCTCATCCCTTCGGGGAAGTTGGCACTGATTTCCTTCATGGCATTCTTCACGTTCTCGGCCACCTCCATGGCATTGGCGCCCGGCAACATATAGATACCCAACACGGCCGCATTCTCGCCATTGATACCGCTCTCCGTACTGTACGAAGAGGCTTCGAGCGACACACGAGCCACATCGCGCAGGCGGATGATAGAACCGTTGGCATTGGCACGCACCACGATGTCCTCAAACTGCTTGGCGTTGCTCAGACGACCCTGCGTAGTGATGGGGATGGTGATGTCCAGCCCTGTCACCGGTTGTTGCCCCAGCACACCGGCTGCTGACTCTCGATTCTGGTCTTTCAGAGCGTTCTGCAAGTCTTTCACCGTCAGGCCGAAGTTGGCAAGTTTGTCGGGCATGGCCCATATCTGCATGGCGTAGTAGCGGCTACCGATGTTGGACACACGCCCCACTCCGGGGATGCGCCGCAGGAGGTCGAGCACATTGATGGTGGCGAAGTTGCTCAGATAGATTTCGTCGAACTTCGGGTCGTTGGAGGTCAGGCAGATGGTCATCAGCTGACTGGGTGCCTGCTTCTCCACCGATATGCCATTCTGTATCACTTCGGCGGGCAAACGGTTTTCGGCCAGCTTCACACGATTCTGTATCTCCACGGCAGCCAAGTCGGCATCGGCCGAAATGTCGAAAGTGACCGTTGCCGAAAAGCCTCCCGAATTGGAGCTGGTAGATTCCATATAGAGCATACCCGGCGTACCGTTCAGCTCCTGTTCGATGGGAGTAGCCACGGCCTGCGACACGGTCAGGGCACTGGCACCCGGATAGGAAGCACTGATTTTCACCACGGGTGGCGTAATCTGGGGATATTGGTCGATGGGGAGCATCGTAAGTCCGATGATTCCGATGATGACAATCAGAATCGATATGACCATGGAGAATACCGGACGGTCGATAAAGAAACTTACTTTCATTGTGAGTTTTTTGAGTTTGTAAGTTTATAAGTTTTTGAGTATGTAAGTTAGCTAACAAGGGAACAAGTTAACGAAGCCACGAAGACATGTTTTGTTGACTTATCAACTTGTCCTCTTGTTGACTTGCAGGCTGCACAGCCCGAACCTTCATTCCCGGTGTCAACTTGTGGAAGCCTTCGGTCACTACATTCTCGCCGGTGGCCAGACCGCGTTCCACTACCATGCTGTTGGCAAATTCAGGTCCCAACTCAATGAAGCGTTTCTCCACCGTAGAGTCGCGACGCATCACGTAGATGTAAGCTCCACCCTTCTCGATGGTGACAGCCTTCTGGGGTACGGCCACAGCGCCTTCGCGCACGTCGAGCAGCAGTTTCACCTTGGTAAACTGCCCGGGCAGCAGCACTCGCTTCGGATTGGGCATCTCGGCACGTACGGAGAAGGTTCCGGTCTGCGGATCTACTTGAGGCTCGGCAAAATCGACATATCCCTTGAAGGGATAGACGGTGTTGTCGGCCAGCGTAATGGTGATATTGGGTTGCCACGAACGTGTGGAGTCCTGACGTCCTATCTCGATGTTGCGCTCCTTGCTCTTCAGGTAGTCGAGGGCAGTCATGCTGAAGTCCACCAACACGGTGTCACTCTTCACCACCGTGGCCAGCAGTGATTTGGCTCCCGGGCCTACCAACGTACCGAGGTCAACGTTGCGTTCACTGATGTGTCCCGACAATGGCGAGCGGACAATGGTATAGCCCAATTCCAGCTCAGCTTGGTCCAAGTCAGCCTGACTCATGGCCACCGAGGCTTCCGCCGTTTCGTAAGCAGCCTGCGCATTGTCCAGATCCAGCTGACTGGCGGCATTCTGCGCATACAGCGGACGAATGCGCTCCAAATCCCGTTTGGCTTTCAAGGCCTGAGCCTCATCCTTCTTCAACTGTGCACGGGCCTTATCTGCCTTGGCGCGATACTGATCTTGATTGATGACGAACAGTACCTGATTTCTAGTCACATACGTACCTTCGGCAAAGAGCATACTCTCCAGATAGCCTTCCACACGGGCACGCACTTCCACAAACTGTTGCGCACGGATACGCCCTACGTACTCACCGTAGATTTCCACGTCACCCGTTGCGGCTGGTTCCACAACAACCGTAGGAGCTTCCGGCTGCACCTTGCGCGGCCATTTCCAAATCACATACCCGGCCAGCAAGACGACAGCACAAATAATTCCTGTCAATAGCTGTCTTTTATCTACTTTCCATTCTCTATCCAACCATAGTTGTTTCATGCTTGTTTGGTTTTAAAGTTACACCAAACAAAAGCAAGCAGAATGCCAAAGAAAGCAGGCATACAGCCGGATTCGGATAACCAACTAGCAATCAGTCCATAAAGAAATGCACAGAAAACAACGACCGAAAAATGAGAAAATAAAAATGTGGAATTTTTCCACATAGACAGTGAAATAATTCCACATTTCGGATAAATGCCCCAAAGAAATAATTTACTGAGTTGGTTCGTGAACTAAAATTTCAGTTATCGGCTATTGTTTATAGCTTTTCCAATTCTTCTTCTGACAGTCCACAAGCGTTTATAATCGTTTCGATGGGCATCCCCATTTCTTTCAGCCTTTTGGCAACAAGAATTTGTCCTTCTGCACGACCTTCTGCTATACCCTCTGCACG
>JAUNJD010000144.1 GCA_030523205.1 Bacteroides sp. | reverse complement strand
GCTGATTATCATTGTGCGCTATATGATGGCGCAAAAAAGTGATGAAGTCAGGAGGTGAGGGTACCGCTACCCGTAATGCTGACACCCATTGCTTTTTCGGTCAGGTCTTCTTCCCACCGACGGAGGTCCCAGAAGCGGAAGCCTTCAAAGCAAAGCTCCAGCCGACGTTCGTTGCGAATGAGTTCGCGCATCTTGTCTTGGTCGTTCTTTATCGACTCCAAGTAGGCATCTCCATTGTCCGTCCCTACTCCGGCACGGGCACGGATGGCCTTCACAACATCGTATGCCGAGTAGTCGTGCGTACCGCCAGACGTAGGTCCATAGGCCTCATTGGCGGCCTCTGCATAAATCAAGAACATTTCCGTGTAGCGGATATAGGCATTGTAGTGATTCTGCGTACTGTTGACCGTGGGGTTCAGATTGATGTCCTGACGCAGGAGCTTGCGCATATAATAGCCCGTGCGGGTGGAATATCCTTCTTCGTTGTTCAGCGCATCGGTCGTCGTACCGTCAGCTGCCGTATAAATGACGGTGCTCGAAGATCCGGCCGTCTGCCCGTTGCACAATATATAGGTGGACAGACGGGGGTCGCGGTTGTCGTACGGATTGCCGGCATCGTAGCCACTAGCTGCATCGGTGATGGGATAGCCGTTTGCCATGGGGAAGGCATCTACCAGATTCTGCGTAGGGTTGACACGTCCCGAGCCATAGATGGAGGGAGGATAGTTGTCAGTTTCCAAGCTATTGCTGGAGGAAATCTGTCCGCGCCAGATAATCTCGTCGGGACATTCGCCGCTTGTCAGAGCTGCAATCTCACTTGTGTTGGTGTACCACGTCCATCCGTCGGCATCCATACCGGTCGGTCCACCGATGTGATCGAGCAAGACGGCTGCATAGTCGGCCACGTCGCTCCAAGTCGTCGTGGTGCCGTCCTGATAGGCCGGGCTAGCTGCTAACAAAGCAGCCTGTGCACGGATGGCTTCGGCAATGCGACCGGAGAAACGGCCTTTGAACAGCGTGCCGAACACACGGTTGTACTGAGTGACCGTAGCTCCCTGACTAGAATACTTCTCGGGGATGTCGCTGGCACTGCTGATATTCTCGTAGTCGGTGGGCAATAAGTCCAACGCCATGTCGATGTCATCATAAAGGGCCTGCATACACTCCTCAAATGTGTTGCGGGGCAGATTGAAGTCAGAGTTCACATCTTCCGGCTCCGTCACAATAGGTATGCCCAATAGTTCACCGTCGGCCGTCCAGCCACCGTGCGCCTGAAGCAGGTAGTACATAAACATGGCACGCATACCGTAGGCTTCGCCTTTCAGGCGGTCGTTGTACATCTGCGAGGCCATCTCGTCTTCTACCCACTGCACACCATCGGCATTGGCCAAAAAGAGGTTCATGTACTGAATGCCTGCCCGGCAGTTGCGCCAACGTTCCATCGGATTGTCGGTGGAAGACCAGGAACCGGTAGCCATGGATCGGTAATCATTGGACGAATTGTTGCTGACGGCATCGTCGGTGGCCACCTCACTAAAAGCGTAGGAGCTGTTCGGGATGCGGGTATATCCGTTGCCCAGAATGTTTTCCGCATAATCCGAATTCTCGTACATATAATCGAAGCCCAGGTTGTTCTCAATGGCCGGCTTGAACAAATCGTCGCAACTCGTCAACAGAGCACCCAGAGCCAATATCTTAATTATATTCTTCATAATGATTCGTTTTAAAATAATGATTTCTCCTAAAATTCGGCTTTCAAGCCCAGGTTGTAACTGCGGCATTGCGGGGCACTGCCCACATTCATCTCCATATACTCACGCTCTTTAGCTATGGTCAGCAGGCTGGATCCACTCAGATAGACCGACACGCCCTTGATGAAGGAGTTCTTCAGCCAAGTCTTCGGCAAATCGTAGGTAATCTGCACCTTGGCTATATCGAAGCGGTTGGTGCTGTAGAGCCAGAAGTCCGAATTCTGGAAGTTGTTGTCGCCCGACTGAGTGGTCAATCGTGGATAGGTAGCCGTATCGGCTGTCTCGGGTGTCCAACGGTTGCGCACTACGGCCGAATACTTTCGGTCGCCATACACCCACCAGTAGGTGTTGCTCTTGATGCCTTTTCCGCCAAAGCTACCGGTACAGGCCATGAAGAAAGTAAGGTCTTTCCACTTGGCCGTCAGGTTCAAGCCCATGGTGAAGGGAGATCCATACTTGCCCAGCACTACGCGGTCGTAGGTATTTATCACGCCATCGCCGTTCTGGTCGATGTACTTGATGTCACCGGGCGACACCTCGGCATAGCTAGACGAATAGCCTGCGTCGATATCCTCCTGAGTCAGGAAACCATCACTCTGCAATCCCCAGATGGCGTCTATCGGCTGTCCTTCGGTCTTCAGGTAGTCGTATTCCACGCTTTCGTCTATCTGCGTGGCTTTCGACTTGTAGTACATACCGGTGATGCCCAGATTCAAGTCCACCTCGCCCGCCTTCTTGTGCAAGTTGATGGCAAAGTCAAATCCCGTACGACGGTTGTTGTTGAGGTTGGCATAAGGCAAGAAGGACGATACCGGCCAGTAAGTATAGAAGTAGCTGGGATAAAGCGTTGACGATGCCTCAGCTATCAGGCCTTCCGTAGAAGTGGTGAAGAAATTGGCATTCAGCCTTACCAAGCCTTTCCACAACGAAGCGT
This sequence comes from Bacteroides sp., assembly GCA_030523205.1. Classification (GTDB taxonomy): domain Bacteria; phylum Bacteroidota; class Bacteroidia; order Bacteroidales; family Bacteroidaceae; genus Bacteroides. The sequence goes on along the minus strand of JAUNJD010000144.1, from coordinate 7,519 downwards.
CCAGCCCTACCGTAAACTCCTTGCGCTTGATGAAGGTCAAATCCAGGTTCTCGCCACGCTGAGAGTCAGAAGTCTGTATGCTGTTGGCCGATTCGTTCCATCCCCACCACGTTCCGGTAGAGGTGAAAATCTCGTCGTACATATAGTAGTCGTCTATATCGAGGTCCTGATGCAGATTGGCAACGGAAGCCGTCAGTTTCAGGTCGTCAACGAAGGAGAGGTCTTTCATGAAGTCTTCTTCGCTCAGGCGCCATGCCACCGACAAAGTGGGTGAAAAAGCTTGTCGATGTCCTTCGGCCAGCTTAGCCGAGTGTACGGCTGCACTGCTGAAGTCGGCATAATACTTGCCCCGATAGCTGTAACCCACCTGCAAACCCAAGTTGGCATTGCTGACACGATGGTATTCACCGGAAATGGACTGCTGATAGCCATGAGCTAGCAAGACGGCCGACACGCTATGGTCGCGGCCAAACACACGGTTGTAGTTGAACTGTCCGGAGAAAAGCATGGTCTGTGTCTCGGCACTGTTCGACATATTCTGCGTACCGGTGCTGCTATCCTTGTTGTATTTGGTCAACGAGGCTATCACATCCTTACCGTTATAGTTGGTCCAAGTGGCTCCATACGTGGCATAATCATTGTCGATGGAGGTGGTGTAGCTGGTCTCGTAGTCGATGGCAAACTGCGTACAGAACGAGAGACCTTTCAACACCTTATCCAAATCGAAGTTGATGCCTGCATCAAACTGAAACTGACGCGACGTCCATTTGTTGTAACCGGCCACATACATGGCGGCAAAGGGGTTGGTAGAATCGAGCTGAGTACCTCCCAACAGATACTGACCATCGACCAGATAATTGCTGTTGTTGATGAGTGTCCACGAGTTGGCATCGTTCTCCTCCACATAGCTGATAGGGATAAGCGGAGACACGCGGTTGGGACGCAAGGTAGCCGAATTAGTCCAATAGTTGGCGTTGTCGCCACGTGTGTCGTAGAAGGTGGCGTTGGCATTGACCCAACCCGTCACCCAGTCGTTCAGACGCAAGTCGATGTTGCCACGCACGTTCAGGCGGTTGGTATGGTTGTTCTTCCCTTCGCCAAAGTTTATCAGGTCGCCCACGGTATAGAAACCGATGTTGGTATAGAAGTGGGCATAGCGTCCGCCGCCGGAGAACTCGGCCGTGGCATCCCAGCGATTGTAGGCTTTCTTCAGGTAGTCCGACGAGAAGAAGTTGACATCCGGATAGCGGTATGGATTGGTACCGGCTGCTGTGTTGTAGATATCCTCTTCGGAATAGGTGGCCGACAGACCGTCGTTGGCACGCGCCTCGTTGTAGAGGGTCATGTATTCGGCTGAACCTAGGTATTCGGGGTAGCACTTGGGCACGTACAAAGTAGCATTGCCACGCACACGCACCTGAAGCCCGTCTTCCTTGCCGCGCTTGGTCGAAATCAGCACCACGCCCTTGGCGGCACGGCTACCGTAGAGCACCACAGCGGCTGCACTCTTCAGAAACGTGATTTGGTCAATCTCGGTGGGCATCACGTTGTCGGCATCGCGGGGCACACCGTCCACCAACACCAGCACGTCGCCCATGTTCCACAAGTTTCCGTTATAGCCGCCTACGAATGCCTGCATATTGTCCAGGCTATACGTGGTGTAGTTTTTATCTGTGAGCGAGGCTACATCGACCACCGATATGCCTCCCATCAAGTCTTTCTGCTTCACCGTCCGGAAGGCTACGTTTACTTCGTCAACCACCGTCGTGGAGTCCACCTCTGCGACCTCGGCCATCTCTTGTGCCATCAGCCCCATCGGCAGAAAAGCAATCATCGCGCCTAGAACGATTCTTTTATGTATATGTTTCATTGTTTTTCTTTTTTATTAAACTTACTGTCAACTCATATTACCAGCCGGGATTCTGCGTAAACTCCGGATAGAGGTTCACATCGCTCAGCTTCAGCGGCAACCAATAGTGCTTATCGGAGAAGTTACGGGTCAGGATAACGCTTTCCGAGTAGCCGCTCACGGCATTGTCCTGCGGGTTGTCTTCATCGAACTCGCCCGAACGGATGAACTCCTGCGAAGTCTTGATGGTGTAGGGATATTCGGTCAGGAGCAACCAGCGGCGAAGGTCGTTGAAGCGGTGGCCTTCGTATGCCAACTCGACGGCACGCTCGCGGCGCAACTCACTCATGAAGCCGCTCAGCGAAGAAGAATACTTGTCGGCCACGTCGTCCACCCCGGCACGCTCGCGAATCTTGTTCACGGCATCGAGTGCGGTGAGCGAGCAGTTGGAAGCACTCCCGGTGGCCATACCCTTGGCATTGGCGGCAGCCTCGGCATACATCAGATAGACATCGGCCAAACGCATCCAGCTCAGGTGGATGAAGAAGTGGTTACTGTAGTTGTAGCCTCCATCAAACTTATTGCAAGTGGGGCTGAGGAACTTGTACAGCAGATAGCCCGTGCGGCTGCCCGAAGTGGTGTTGCGGAACAGGCCATCGGTGTAGAGGGCGGCATAGCGATACTGCTCGTTGGCCGTGCTGAGGTCGCCTTGCACCACCTGTACGCCGTCATAGACTATGTCGTGGTAGAAGCGTGGGTCGCGTCCTTGCCAAGGATGGGTCTTGTCAAAGCCCGAATCGGCATCATCCAGTGGAAGTCCGTTCTCCATGCCATAGTAGTTGACGTAGTTGGCGGTGGGCAGTGAGGACACACCGCTATCGTTCAGGTTGCTGGTGCCAAACTGCTTGCTCAACCCCCAGTTGGTGCAGTCCCAGTTGCCGTAGTTGGGTCCGCGGAAGATGGCTTCCGTAGATCCGGGCATCAGTCCGTTCTGTCCGGTGGTGTAGAAGATGTCGGAGTAGTCGTCAAAATCGACCAGCGCGTACTGCGTTTCGCCATTCTCCACCAGCGTCAGCAGTTCGCCGAAGGCTTCGGCTGCCAATTCGCAATATTCGGTGTTGTAGCCGGTGCTGCCCGTCTCTTCGCGGTTCATCAGCGGGCTGGCCGCCCACAGGTAGTTCTTGCCCAGATAGCCAAGGGCCATAATCTTGTTGATGCGCAGTTGGTTCTTACCCAGCGTGTTGGTGCCGGCACTGGTGTCGTCCCAGTCTATCGGAAGCAGGTCGGCAGCCATACGGAAGTCGGCGGCGGCCTTGTCGGCACACTCGCGGTAGCTGAGGCGGGGCAAGGTCAACGTCTCGTCGGACGGAAGCACATAGTCAACGTAGGGCAGACCGCCGAAATACTGTATCAGCTCGAAGTGGAACCATCCGCGGAAGAAGTAGAGCTGCCCCTTAATCAGGTTGCGTTCTTCTTCGGTGGCATCGGTCAACAGGTCGAAGTTCTCCAAGCCCATGTTGCACTTGCGAATGCCGTACCAGGCCAAGGGCCAGAGCGACTTGGTGAAGCGGTCGTCGCTTGTCGTGGTGTTGCTGCTACGGTCCATCCAGCCACTCTGCCAGCCGTCGTGCTCGGACTGCCAGCCCCAGAAGTCGCCCTGATCTACCTTGTAGCACATGTGGTAGTCAATGCCCACATTCATAATCTCGTCTTCTCCCCAGTTGAAGGAGTTGGTCCAATAGCCTTTGGCAAAGTCGGGGATGCAATAGTAGAGTTCTTCCGTGAAGCCCTGAAAGTTGGTAAAGTCCTTGAAGGCATCGGTAGAAGAAACGTCCGAATCGGGCGACTTGTCCAGATAGTCCGTACACGAGGTTGTACCCAGCAGTACAGCCAGCAACAGCATCGATATGTGTATATATTTCTTCATTCTATCATTCTTTCAATTAAAGGTTAAACTTAATGCCCAGGTTGATGCGCTTCAGCGTAGGATAAGCACCCTGCGAAGCCAGTCCGGTGCCGGCGAAGTTGGATTCGCGGTCGTCCGGCATACGCGACCACACCCAGAGGTTGTTGCCGTTGAGGTAAATCTTGAAGCTGGACAAGCCCAGTTTCTTTATCCAGCCACTGGTGAAGGTGTAGGCTATCTCGGCATTCTTCAAGCGGATGTACGACCCGTCGTAGTGGTAGCGCGTACCTTCGTAGTAGCTCGGCGTGGAGTTCCAGCGGGGCACGGGCACGTCGCCGTTGGTGTCGGTCTTGCTCCAATAGGTGCCTTCGTCATACACCGTGTCCAGATTGCCGTTGAGCGAGACGAACGACACGTAGCGGTTGACGTTGTTCACTCCGTAGAACTGGAGGAAGCAACTGAAGCCCTTGTAGTCGAAGCCTACCGTGGCACTGTACGTGTTTTGCGGCGTACCGGTATATCCGTAGGGCGCACTGTCGTTGCTGTCTATCACGCCGTCGCCGTTGAAGTCGATGATGACGTATTGTCCGGGCAGCTTCTGGTCGTCGTTCGTATTGTGTTCGGTCATGCCGATTACTTCGTCCCAAGTGTTGGCGTAGCCGGCATCCAGGTAGGAATGGTCTTGCCCGATGGCGTAGCCTTCCGTCTTTTGGTAGTCCGGTGTCAGCTGGGCGTCGTCATACTCCAGCACCTTGTTTTCGGCATGGGTCATGTTGAAGTTACCCCACAGGTGCAGACCGTTCTTGAAGGTCTTGTTCAGCCGAAGCTCCAGCTCATAGCCCTTGGAGCGCACCTTGCCGAGGTTGGCCGTGGGGGCGGTGGTGCCATAGTACGAGGGTACGGCACGGCTGCTTCCGGAGACAAGGATGTCCGAACGCTTTTCGTGGAACACCTCCACGCTACCGGCCAGCAAGCCGTCGAGGAAGGAGTAGTCGATACCGAAGTTCTGCTTCACGGCCTTCTCCCAGTGTACGTTTTCGTTGCCCACCGACGATTCGCGATACCACGTATAGATGCTGGTGTCGGTGCTTAGCGGTCCCATGCGGGCCACACTGCCATTGCTGCCTTCGCCGTAAGCCCATTGGGTGGCATACAGCCAACGGTCGCTGACGTTGTCGTCGCCAATCTCGCCGTAGGAGTAGCGCAGCTTCAGGATGTCCACATACTTGCGCAGGGGCTTGAAGAACTTTTCTTCGCTCAGCATCCAGCCGATGGCTCCCGAGTTGAAGAAGGCGAAGCGATTCTTGGAGCTGAACTTCTCGGAACCGTTGTAGGCACCGTTGTACTCGAAGAAGTAGCGGTCGGCATAGTTGTAGGTGGTGCGGAAAGCCCAGTCTTCGCGGTAGTGGGGAAACTCGCTGCCGGTGGCTTGCTCGGTGCGGTTGAACACACCCATAGCGGTCACTCCGTGCTTGCCGAATTGTCCGGCCCAGTTCAGTTGTGCCTGATAGAAGAGGTTGCGCTGCGTCTGGCTGTTGTCCAGCGCACCGCCGTCCGTTGTCCACGAGATGTCTTCCTGGAAGTCGAAGTTGTTGACCGACGAGTTGCTCTGCTGATAGCGTTCCTCGCCCGTGTCGGGGTCAATCCATTTGTATTGGGCCGAGTGATAGAGGTCGTTGACGCCTCGTCCGGTCTCCACGAACACGTTGTCCCACGAGATGGTGGCACTGGCCTTCAGTCCTTTCAGCAAGAAGCCCAAGTCCTGTTCCAGCGTGAAGTCGGTGTTGATGCGGGTGGTGGTTTTCTTCTCCAGTCCGCTCAGGGCCATGTTGGCCACGGAGTTGGGGGCACCCTGCGTGTCGTCGGGATAATATCCCCACGTACCGTCGGAATAGATGGGCAGCATGGCATCGGGCGGCGTGCTATAGGCGGCCTGCCACAACTGGCTGGCACTGTAGGAATAGTCGTCGGTGTTCCACGGCTGCTTCTTCACGCCGTGCGAACCGGCGATGTTGGCCTTCAGCACGGTGGTCTTGGTCAGCTGGAAGTCGAGGTTGCTACGGGCATTGACGCGGTTGTAGCCATAGCCGGGCTTGTAGCCGCGACCGTTGTCGTACTCGCGATAGAGGTCGCCTTCGTTTTGGAAGTCGATGACGGCGAAATACTTCACATACTTCGTACCGCCCGAAATGTTGACGTTGGCGTTGTAGGCCATGGCATAGTCCTTGAACAGGGCTTCCTGCCAATCTACGTCCGGATAGCGTTCGGCCTCCTCCAGGCTGGAGGGGTTGTCGTACTTGTCGATGATTTCGGAAGGAGTGATGTCGTTCCACGAGTCGGGGCTGAGGCCCAGCTCGTTTTCGATGGCTTGGTTGCGCACGGTCAGTGCGGCAGCCGAACCCAGGATGGAGGGCAGCTTCGACACCAGCTTCATGGTGGCACTCACACCTATTTCTATTTTAGCCTTGCCCTCGTTGCCGCGCTTCGTCGTGATGAGGATGACGCCGTTGGCACCCTTCACACCATAGACGGCCGTAGCCGAGGCATCCTTCAGCACCGAGATGGAGGCCACCGAACTGATGTCCACGCTGCTCATGGGTCGCTCGATGCCATCTACCAGAATCAGGGGGTCGCTGCTGTTCCACGACGAGACACCGCGAATCACGATTTCCGGCTCTTCGTCGCCCGGCATACCGGTACTGGAGGTGGTAATCACGCCCGGCAGGTTACCCGTCAGGGCCGAGCCGATGTCCGACACGCCTCCGGCACGCTCCAGTACCTTTCCGGTGGTCTGCGTAATGGCACCCACCACCGAGGCTTTCTTCTGTTGTCCGTAGCCCACTACCACTACCTCGTCCAGTTGCTGCGAGTCGTCTTCCAGGACAATCTTCATCAAGCCGCCTTTCGCAGGAATCTTCACTTCACGAGACTTCATACCGACAAACGATACGAGCAAAACTGTACTACCATCGGGCACACTCAACGCGAAATTACCGTCTATATCTGAAATTGTACCTATTGAATTATTGCCTTTTACTACTACCGAGGCGCCAATGATAGTCTCACCGTTGCTGTCGAACACAGCACCTCTCACCATCGTTCCCTTCTGCTGCGCCCACATCGTCAGGCTGCCGAGAAGCATCAAAAGGAACAGGCAAGGAATCTTTTGAATTTTCTTTTTTACATTTTTCATTACCATTAGTTTAAGATATTAATAATAGTTTTATCTTATCGGGCCGAAAGGAAGTCGCTCTTTCCGGCCACCGTTGTCAAGGGTGTCACCCGTCGTCATACTTTTGTTTCATTGCCATACCATAGATATTTGATTATTTAATAAACGTTTTCATTCTCGCAACAAAAGTATGGATTGTTCATGGCAGCATCATCAAAACCACGATACACGATTTTTCGCTGGCATTACATCTTTCAAAACGATGTTACATTATTCATTGGCCATGTTACGCAAGCAGACACAACACGTTAGTTATCAGCATTATACAAATCATTAAAACATCTAATTCAATAAATCTACACTTTGCTATAAGTCCAAAGAAAAAAGAAAGATGAGTAAAGGGACAACTACTGAAACCGTCTGAGACCCATCAATCGGCAACAAGCTGCAAAGTATTTACACCCTAAAATATCCGTCAACCGCGTTCGGTGACGGACTCATCACGGATAAGTCCGCGACCCTACCTGATTGGGTCCCTGACCGAATAGGAAATCATTCCGGATGATTTGTATAATCATTCCGGATGATTTAT
>JAUNJD010000006.1 GCA_030523205.1 Bacteroides sp. | reverse complement strand
TCCTTTAACTCCTGAACTCCTCTAACTCCTTCAAAAAAGACTATAATCATTAAACTAAAATAACCATGACCAAGAAATTATTGCTACTCGTTTTTCTGATTCTTGCCGCCGTGCAACCGTCCGGTGCGCAGGAATATCCAAAGGCCATCTTGCCGGGCGACTATCCCGACCCCAGCATCATGCGCGACGGAAAGGATTACTACATGACCCACTCTCCGTTCTACTATGCGCCCGGATTCCTCATCTGGCACTCGCAGGACTTGATGAATTGGGAACCTGTCTGCCGCGTGATGCCGGAATACAAAGGCTCTGCCATGGCTCCCGACTTGCTGAAGTACAAAGGCCGATACTACATCTACTACCCCGCTGATGGCACCAACTGGGTAGTTTGGGCCGACGACATACGAGGACCGTGGAGCAAGCCCATCGACTTGAAGGTGAGCGGCATTGACCCGGGACACATTGCCGATGAAGCGGGCAATCGCTACCTGCATTTAAGTGGTGGCGAAGTGATTCGCCTGGCCGAAGACGGACTGTCCACCGTAGGCGAGAAGCAATTGGTGTACGAAGGTTGGCAATACCCCAAGGGATGGGAGACGGAATGCATGTGCTTGGAATCGCCCAAGCTGACCTACCACAACGGCTATTATTACCTGACCACCGCCGAAGGAGGCACAGCCGGACCGGCCACAAGTCACATGGTGGTCTCTGCCCGCTCCAAGAGTCCGACAGGGCCGTGGGAGAACTCGCCCTACAACCCGATAGTACATACTTACAGTGCCAAAGACCATTGGTGGTCGAAGGGGCACGGCACACTGATTGACGACGTGAACGGTCAGTGGTGGATAGTCTATCACGCCTACGCCAAGGGGTATCACACGCTGGGACGTTCTACCCTTATCGAACCGATAGAGTGGACAGCAGACGGATGGTATCGCACGAAGGAGACCGCCACGCCTCCTACCCCGACGAAGGAGATAATGCACGGCATGACGCTTTCCGATGACTTCAACGGTCCCGAATTGGGGTTGCAATGGACATTCTGGAAAGAATACGCCCCCAAGACACTCCGCATCGACGAACAGGCCTTGCAGATGCGTGCCAAAGGGAAGACACCCGCCGATGCCCGTCTGCTGCTGACCACCGCCACCGACAAGAACTACGAGACACAAGTGGAGATTACCGTAGGCAGTGGAAACACTGCCGGACTCATCCTATATTACAACGAGAAAGCATACGCCGGACTTACGTCCGATGGCCGGAAGTTCACCGTATATCGCGACGGGAACACTTCGGTCCAACAGCCCAACACGCTGGGTAAGTCGTTCATCGCCCGCATCCAAAATCAAGGTAACACCGTGCGCATCTCTGTCAGCAAGGACGGACAGGAATGGACTACAATGGCCGAAGACATTGACGTATCCGAACTTCACCACAACAACTACAAAGGATTCTATGCCCTGCGCATCGGCTTGCTGTCGGCAGGAAAGGGAAGCGCCACCTTCAAGCAATTCCGCTACCGCAACGCCATTCCGCAAGAGGAGGATATGAGCGCCTACCTGATGGTGTTCCACCAAGACGAGACGCACAGCCTCCACATGGCCATCAGTCACGATGGCTACTCCTTCACGGCACTGAACGACGGTAGGCCCGTGATAGCCGGCGACACCATTGCCGAACAGAAGGGCATCCGCGACCCGCACATCTTCCGCGGACCGGACGGTGCTTTCTACCTGTCCATGACCGACCTGCATATCTTTGCCCAACGCAAGGGCTACCGCAACACCGAGTGGGAACGCGATGGTGCCCAGTACGGCTGGGGCAACAACCGCGGACTGGTGCTGATGAAATCGTGGGACTTGCTGCACTGGAAGCGTGCTAACATACGCTTTGACCAACTATCGGCGGGACTGAGCGAGATTGGTTGCGCATGGGCTCCCGAACTGGCTTATGATGACCGCACGGACCGACTGATGCTATACTACACCATGCGTTTCAAGAACGAACCCAACAAGCTGTACTACGTCTATGTGAACGAGGATTTCGACACCATCGAGTCGTTGCCCCAAATCCTGTTTGAATACCCCAACGAGAAGGCATCGGCCATCGATGGCGACATCACCAAGATAGGCGACCGCTACCACCTGTTCTATGTGGCACACGATGGTCAGCCGGGCATCAAGCAAGCTGTCTCCGACCGCATCAACGGTGACTATGTATACGACCCTCGTTGGTACGACACTGAGCCTAAAGCCTGCGAAGCTCCCAACGTATGGAAGCGCATCGGTGAAGACCGCTGGGTGCTGATGTACGACATTTACAGCATACAGCCGCACAACTTCGGTTTCGTGGAGACATCAGACTTCGTGACGTTCAAGGACCTTGGCCGCTTCAACGAGGGTGTGATGAAAACCACGAATTTCGCTTCGCCCAAGCATGGTGCCGTCATCCGCTTGACAGGTGAAGAGGCGAAAAGACTGGAGGAGTATTGGGAGAAGAACAAGAGGTAGAAGAAACTGATTGAATACCCGCCACTATTCTATTGATATAGCATAATTAGAGGATGTGCCGACACTAACACTGCAAGGTGGTTTGTCGGCACATTCCTTTATTCTTCTATGACCCAGTCGGAAATATTCCGTTGCTGGCTATCAAAATTAATCCCCACTTTTACGATAGGCAGTCCACAAAGGGCGAAGCGAGAAGGATAATCCTTCAAGTTTATTTGCTCCATGGCGGTCTCTGCATCCTTGTTGAGCTTCAGCTCCACCACATATAGCCTGGTTTTGGTACGCAACACCATATCTACCCGACCGATGGGGGTGTGCACCTCCACGTCGGCATGTGCACCAAGCATGGTGAACATCACATAGAGCATCTGCTGGTAATGTCCCTCGCTGTTGGCATTGTCGCAGTAAGGCACCGTGCCGAGAATCTTTTGGATAAGACGAAGGGCCGCATCCATATCGTCCGTCAGCACACAGGCCGCCACATTGCCAATCCATGTACTCATCATGCCGCAAGCTTTCAGATAGTTTTCTATCAGGTTTTCGGCTAAACCTACACGCACTTCCTTGTTTGGCATGTCCAGCAGGTAATTGCCCGAAAGCGGAGAATAGCCTTTTATCGTCAGATAACCGCTTTGGTAGAATAAAGGGATATAATTCGCCAGGCCTTCTGTCGGCACATTAAAGCTAGATTCCGAAGCTTCTATCTGCCCGATCCTAGACGGTGGCACGTCAAACCGACGCAACATCTCTATTAGGTAAGTCGGCGTACCCGTCTCGAACCAATAGTTTTTCAACTCTTTATTGTTGAATGCTTTCAGCAGACTATAAGGGTTGAAGATGTCAGGCGAGGGCCACGTGAAGTGATAACCATCGTAATTCTCTATCAGCTTGGCCAATGTCTCGTCATGCGAAAGCCCGATGCTTTGGGCAAGCATATCTATATCGGTTGCCATTTGTCCGATCAGTTCCTCCTTGGAGATGCCGCAGATAGCAGCATAGTCTTTCAGCATACTGATGTTGTCGATGTTGTTCAGCTCACTGAAGATGCTGAGTTGCGAAAACTTCGTGATACCGGTAAGGAAGACAAAGCGCAGATAGGGGTCGCTCGCCTTCAAGGGGCTGTAGAAGTTGCGCATCACCTGCCGCAGTTCCTTAAGCGCATCTCCTTCGTGTACCGTATCGAGCAGGGGGGCATCGTATTCATCGACTAGCACCACTACCCGTTTCCCGGTCTGTTTGTATGCAGCCTTTATCAGTCCTTCGAGCCTTTGGTTAATGTTTACGGCTCCAGCCTTTCGCCCGTATATCTCCTCGTAGTCGCATAGCTTTCCCTCTATTTCCAGTATCAAATCCTTCTTGTCCACATGTTTGGCCGTGCTCATGTCGAAACGCAACACAGGGTATTGTGTCCACTCAGTTTCCAACGCATCTATCGCCAGTCCCTTGAATAGCTCCCGGTGTCCCTCGAAATAGTATTGCAGGGTACTTACAAGCAGTGTCTTCCCAAAACGACGCGGGCGGCTCAGGAAATAGTATTTCCCCAACGTATGGGTCATACGATACACATACTCCGTCTTGTCAATGTACAAGCCATTCATAGTCCGGATTTCCTTGAAATCCTGCAATCCTATCGGATATAATCGTCTCTGTTGTTCCATAACCGTCTCTCTTTGGGGATTCAGTACACAAAGTTACGCATATTTTTTATCTTTCCGCTATCAGTCAGCGATTTTGTTGCGGATGTTACGTAGCACACCTGTTTTGCCTATTTCCAAACACACGAAGGTATCCATTTTAGGTAAACGCCCTCCCCCATCCGTATTATATAAGAAAAGACTGAAGCATGAAATTTCCTACACTCATGGCAGTGCTCTGTTTGGCTGCCGCAACAAGTTTGTCCGCACAGTCCGTCTATCCGGGGCAACACGTGGGCAAGATGAAGAAAGAGACCATCGTTCCGCTACGGGCGGAGAGTTTTGACCTGAAAGGTGTCCGGTTGCTGCCCGGCCGCTTCCACGACAACATGATGCGCGATTCGGCTTGGATGGTGTCTATCGGCACGGATCGTCTGTTGCATAGCTTCCGCACCAATGCGGGCGTATACGCGGGACGCGAAGGGGGATACATGACGGTAAAGAAGCTCGGTGGATGGGAATCGCCGGACTGCGAACTGCGCGGACATACCACAGGACATCTGCTGTCGGCCTACAGCCTGATGTACGCCGCTACGGGCAGCGAGGTGTTCAAACTGAAGGGTGACAGCTTGGTCAGCGGACTGGCCGAGGTGCAACAGGCATTGAACGGCGGCTATCTGAGTGCCTTCCCCGAAGAGCTTATCAACCGCAACCTGCGCGGCACAAGCGTATGGGCACCGTGGTACACCCTGCACAAGCTGTTCAGTGGACTGATAGACCAATACCTCTATGCCGACAACAAGCAGGCCTTGGAGGTGGTGAAGCGCATGGGCGACTGGGCCTATAATAAGCTGAACCAACAAACCGAAGAAACGCGCCGCCGCATGATACGCAACGAATTCGGAGGCATCAACGAATCTTTCTACAATCTCTATGCCCTGACCGGCAACGAGCATTACCGTTGGTTGGCCGAATACTTCTACCACAATGATGTCATCGACCCGCTGAAACAGCAACAGGACGACCTTGGCACCAAGCACACCAATACGTTCATCCCGAAGGTGATTGCCGAAGCCCGCAACTACGAACTGACGAAAGCTGAAGACAGCCGCCGACTGACGGACTTCTTCTGGCACATCATGACTGCAAGGCACACCTTCGCCCCGGGATGCAGCAGCGACAAGGAGCATTACTTCGACCCGCAGAAACTGTCCCAACACCTCACGGGATACACGGGCGAGACGTGCTGCACCTACAATATGCTGAAGCTCTCCCGACACCTCTTCTGCTGGACAGCCGATGCCTCCGTAGCCGACTACTACGAACGTGCCCTCTACAACCACATCCTTGGACAACAGGACCCGCAGTCGGGCATGGTGTGCTACTTCCTGCCTTTGAAGGACGGTGCGCACAAGGTATATAGCACACCCGAACGTTCCTTTTGGTGCTGCGTGGGCAGCGGATTCGAGAGTCATGCCAAGTATGGCGAGGCCATCTACTACCACCAAGGTCAACGCCTCTACGTCAACCTGTTCATCCCCTCCGAAGTACAATGGAAAGAGCAAGGACTGACCCTGCGCCAAGAGACCGCTTTCCCCAATGAGGAGACCACCCGCCTGACACTGCACACCAACGACAAGCAATCCGTGCAAGCCACCATCAGCCTGCGCTATCCATCGTGGAGTGGCAAGGCCGTCGTACGGGTGAATGGCAAGAAGGTGACTGTCCGCCAAAAGCCCGGCTCGTACATCGAACTGACACGCACGTGGAAGGATGGTGACCGCATCGAAGCCACCTTCCCCATGCAACTGCACGTAGAGGCCACACCGGACAACCCGCAGAAAGCAGCCCTGCTCTACGGCCCCATTGTATTGGCCGGTGAACGGGGTACGGAAGGTATGCAGTCGCCTGCCCCCTTCTCCAACCCGACCCTGTACAACGATTACTACACCTACGACTATCACATCCCCGCCGACCTGAAGACCACCCTGCCGATAGACGTGAAGCATCCCGAACGGACGGTGAAGCGCACGGAAGGAGAAGAGGAACTACTGTTCACCACCACCGAAGGCGACGTACTCCGCCCGCTGTACGATGTGCACAGGCAGCGATATGTGGTGTATTGGGATTTACAAAACAAAGAATAGAGACAGAATAACATCAGAATAGTATGAGAAAGAACTTTTAGGAAAAGGACGTATGGGTACCCTCCATACTACAAACTTGGACGGAAAGAAGTTCAAGTTCAGCACAACACCTCATGACAAGAAAAAGGGTTGGGTAGATGCCGATTGGTTCCGAGTGACGAAATCCGCCTTATAATTGACGGATTTCGCCCTATTTTTTCCCCTTTATTGGCCTACTTTTGATGCGAAGAATTATTTTTGCAACATCAAAGCAAGCCTTATATGAAGAAAAAACACACCATCAGCATTTGCAAGAATCTCATACCATTGTTATTCTTGATTATTTCCGTCCCTGTCCATGCCAAGTATTTCAAGGCACTCGACATATCCAACGGACTGCCCAATAACACCGTAAAGTGCATTTGCCAAGACGAACAAGGATTTGTCTGGATGGGAACTTTTGACGGATTATGCCGTTTCGATGGGGAAAACTTCACCATTTTCCGACACAACCCTGCCGACAGTCTGTCACTGATAAACAATCATGTTGAATCAATAAAGTCTGTGGACACAGGACTTTGGATAGGAACACAAAATGGATTGAATTTCTATTCGCATTCTGACAATCATTTCTATCCTTGCTATCATCGGCTTGCTAACGGTAAAAAAGGAAACATTCTAAAGCCCATCAAAACTATCATTTGCATCAAAGAACACGTGTTCGTATTGAATCTGCAACGTGAACTGCTGATGCGCACCGATGAGGCCTACACTTTCCAAACCTGCACTTATCTGAAGAAAGAAAGCATATTATCCATTACAGCCTACAAAGACAGTTTACTCCTTGCACGTACCAATATAGGACTGAGATTAATAAATCCTAAAGATGAAACCATCGTCAGTCGGATAGACTTTAAAGAAAAATATTCCGATGACAACATCCTCTATTATAGCGAGGTATCAGATGCTGTATATATCGGATACGGTATCGGATACGCCAGCGATGCCTTCAAAATAAATAAGGATATGCAGTTTGAACCGTGGGAGGTATATATACCTTCGGACATCAAGACCGTGACCGACTATCACGGCAAGGTGTTCTTCGGCACAGACGGAGGTGGATTGGTTAGCATGGATGGCAACATATTACAACGCTTCACGCCAAGCAACAGCAACATCAGTAGTGATGCCGTTCATTCCTTGCTCGCCGACAAAGACGAAAATCTATGGGTAGGAACATATCGGGGAGGAGTCAATCTTTGTTCCTCTCATTATAGTTGGTTCAATACCCTCTCCAGAGCCAATGGACAACTGACGCAGGGTATTGTAACAGCCATCTATCCCAAAAAAAATCTGCTATACATAGGTTTGGACGGCGGCGGACTGAACATCTATGACAGAAACACCGGAAAGACTACCGCACAAACAACAGCTAACAGCCACATAGCCGGTAACCATATCTTGTCCATCATTGGCGACAGCAAACACGTCTGGATGGGTATCTATGGAAAAGGATTGTGCCGCTATTCGCCCGATGCCAACAGTTTCCGAACATTTCCACTTCCACCTATCGACGGTCGTAGCAACTCTAACCGACTTTGGGAAATCAAGGACGACGGTCGGGGATATATCTGGGTGATTGGTGAATCGGTCTATCTATTCCATAAATCAACAGAAACTTTTACGATCCTGAAGGATTTGGATGGTGTGAGTGCTTCGGGTATTGAGTTTGACGGAAATGTTGCTTGGCTAAGTTCCACAACAAGCGGTCTCTATAAACTAGACCGAATGACAGGAAAAATCATCAAACATTATTTTAAAGAATCAGAAGAGACACCCATTGCCGACAATTCCATCCGATACATTTTCGTTGACTCCAAACACTACGTATGGTTCAGCACAGAATATTCAGGACTATACAAGCTGGAAAGTGAATCGGATTCCATCACCTCATACGATGCCAAAAACGGGCTGACCGAACGAAGTGTGGTCAGTATTCAGGAAGACGAATCCGGATATTACTGGATGGGGACCGCCAATGGATTGTTCCGCTACGATCCACAAAACCACACATTCATCCGTTTTGGGAAGGAAGACAATCTACCCTTCGTACAGTTCAACTACAACGCATGTGCATCACAAGACGGCCTCTTCTATTTCGGTGCCATCGGTGGACTGACTTGGTTGCGCCCGGAAGAAATAAAGTACGTACAACGCCCCAACAAGGTATATCTCACCGAACTGGAGTTGCTGAACAAGGATAAAAAGACATATCATCTGTATGGCACAGAACCGGCGACTATAAGTCTGCCCTACGACCAAAACTTTTTCACCATCCATTTCTCCACACCGGAGTTCATCTCACCCAACAAAATACACTTCACTTGCTATATGAAGAACTTTGAAGAGGGTTGGCAGGAAATTGGACAGAACCGAAAGATACCGTACACCAACGTACCACCCGGCGAATACACCTTCTACGTCAAAGCCACCGACAGCGATGGTCGTTGGAACGAGCACGCCTCCTCTCTGCGCATCCTCATCAGCCCTCCGTGGTGGAAAACGGAATGGGCTACGGCGTTATGGTGCCTCCTTGTCCTCAGTCTTCTATCTGCCATATTCCGGTTTTATCAACATGAACTGGACATCAAACATACATTGTACCTGAAAGAGATTGAGAAGAATACAGCCAAGAGCATCAGCGAGGCCAAGCTGAACTTCTTTACCAACATTACCCACGAGCTGCGCACACCCATCTTCCTCATTACGGCTCCGCTCGAAGAGTTGCTATCGTCGGGAAAGGGTCCGGTACAGGTACCCAAATCGTACCTCACAGCCATGTATCGCAACGCCATGCGCCTCAACAAGCTCATTAGCCGTATCATCGACTTCCGTAAACTGGAGTCGGGCAAATTAAAACTGAAGCTTCAACGGCAAAACGCGGTTGCGTTCTGCAAAGAACTGACGGTGGATTATGAAGCTCTCTGTCAGCAAAAGAACATCTTGTTCTACTTTCAGCCCTCCAAGACCATCATTATGCTGGACTTCGACCCCGAAAAGCTGGAGACGATCCTCTCCAACCTGATTTCAAACGCCTTCAAATACACGCCTGAAGGCGGGCGCATCATCTTCTCCATCACCGAGGCAGACGCAGCGGTCGTATTTACGGTAGAAGACAACGGCATCGGCATAGCCAAAGAATATCATGAGGCCATCTTCGACAGTTTCTTCCAGGTAGATCCATCTAAAGCATCGGCCATGGGCGACGGCATCGGACTGTCGTTCGTAAAGCATCTAGTAGAGCTGCACAAAGGCGAAGTAAAGGTGGAGAGCCGACCGGAGCATGGTTCTCAGTTCAGTTTCACCATCCCCCAAACAAAACAGACAGACAAAGAAGCCCCGTCTGCCACTACCTTCGTGGCAGACGAAGAGGTGAAGTGTCTGTCCGGACTCCCGGAAACCGTCAGTGTTCAATCGCCCACAAACGCCCGCTCCATCCTCATCATCGATGACGAGAAGGAAACCGTCGAAATATTGGAGCGCTTCCTCATCGCCGATTTCAAGATATGGAAAGCCGGGAATGGACTGGACGGACTGAACATAGCACGTGAAGCCTTGCCCGACCTCATCATCTGCGACGTGATGATGCCTAAGATGGATGGCACGGAATTCCTCTCCATCATGAAAGCCGACAAGAAACTGGCCCACATCCCCATCATCATGTTTACAGCCAAAAACTCGGAAGAAGACCAAATAGCGGCTTTCGACAATGGAGCTGACGCTTATCTGACCAAGCCCATCTCCTTGAAATACCTCCGCAAGCGCATAGACCATCTGTTGGCAAGAAGCGAATCGGTGGAAGTCACGCAACTCATCGCGAAGACGGACAAGAACTATACCAAAGAGGAACAACGCTTCCTGCTGAGGTGCCGCGAAATCATCGATGACAATCTGACCAACGCAGATTTTGATGTCATGATATTGGCATCCGAACTGGGTATGAGCCACTCCTCGCTCTATCGGAAAGTGAAAGTAGTGACCGGTATGACAATCATCGAGTTTATCAACGAGTACAGGATATTCAAAGCGGTGCAATACTTCAAGGAAGGTGAAAGCAACATCAGCTCGGTGAGCGTGAAGTGCGGCTTCAACGACTTAAAAAATTTCCGTGTAGCCTTCAAGCGGAAGATGGGCATGACGCCTTCGCAATATCTGCAACAACTATAGGTCTCCAGACCCTTCTTCTGCACTGCACATTAGTATTCAAAGCATCACTTTATTGGCGATAAAGTGGTGCTTTATCAGTAATAAAGCATCACTTTACTCCCGCTGAAAAACAATAAAGCAAGAACCTACTGATTATCAGCATTAAGCTATTGCACAAAGCAACCTATTAGACAAGCAAGAAATAGGGCATTTTATTTCAAAACTAAGGTGAAATCCGTCAAAAATCACCCCATCGGACATCTAAAGTTTCAATGGTCTTTTTCGCCCTATGACTGAACAATAGTACCCCCCTTAAACAAGTCTGTTCCCCCTACTTTTGTGACATGAAAAAAGAGAATCAACAACTATATGTCCAATTTTAAATCTTTACCGTATGGGAAACAGATTATTTAAATTCTCATCGAAAAGAGTTATCTTTTCAACAATGATTGCCACCGCCCTGTTGGCGGGAAATTCCCAATCATTATTTGCAGAGGCGTTCAACGTACAGACTGCGATGCAAAACAACGGCATCCGAGGAACGGTGATCGACGAAAATGGTGAAACCGTCATTGGTGCCAGCGTCATAGTAAAAGGTACCACGAACGGAACAATTACCGACTTCGAAGGTCGGTTCGTGCTGAACAATGTGCCCAAAGGAAGTACATTGTTAATATCTTACGTAGGGTATAGGACCCAGGAAATCAAAGTGAGCAATCAAGCATCCATTCAAATCGTATTGAAGGAAGATTCTGAAATGCTGGAAGAAGTTGTGGTTGTAGGTTTCGGTACTCAAAAGAAGATAAACCTGACCGGTTCGGTAGGCATCGCCACCGCTGAAGATCTAAAGTCACGTCCCGTAACCACAGCCACACAAGCCCTGCAAGGTGTGGTTCCCGGTCTGAACATTACGACCAACTCCGGACAGCTAGACAATACGATGAGCATCAATATCCGTGGTGAAGGTACCATTGGCAGTGGTTCGAGCGGTAGTCCGCTTATCTTGATTGACGGTATGGAAGGTGACATCAACACCATCAATCCGCAAGACATTGAGAACATATCCGTATTGAAAGACGCAGCAGCTTCTTCTATCTACGGTTCGCGCGCTCCGTTTGGTGTCATCTTGGTAACTACCAAGAAAGGCAAGTCGGGAAAAGCCAGCATCAACTACAACAACAGTTTCCGCATTGTCAGCCCTGTACACCTACCGGAAATGATGGACTCCTACACATTTGCAAACTTCTTTAACGAGGCTTCTACCAATTCGGGATGGGGACAGGTCTTTACTGACGAAACCATGCAAAAGATGCTGGACTTCCAAGCTGCCGGCGGAACCAACCGCGGCGGTCTGTTGACCGACGGCAAGGTATGGGGAAAACCTGCCGGCGACCCCTTCACTACCGGATATGCCAACACGGACTGGTTCAAGGAACTTTATAAAGGAAGCAGTTTCTCGCATGAGCACAATCTGAGTGCCAGCGGTGGTTCGGAAAAGGTCACTTACTATGCTTCATTGGGCTATCTGGCACAGAATGGTTTGCTTCGTCATGGAGATGATGAGCTGAAACGTTACAACGCCAGTGCCAAAATCAATGCTGAACTAACTCCATGGCTGGACTTCAGCTACGGAATGCGTTTTGTCCGCACCGACTACCTGCGTCCTACGGCATTTGGGGATGGCCTTTATCTGAACATTGGTCGCCAAACATGGCCCAACATGCCTGTGTATGATGAAAACGGATACTACCACAATGGCAACGCCACCGGCCCCGCCATGGTAATGGCATTGGGAGGCGACCGCACAGCGCAGACCGACCGCCTCTATCACCAAGCCGCCCTAATTATAGAACCAATAAAGAACTGGAAGACCCACTTTGAGTTCAATTATAGCACCTTCTTCGAACAAGTGCGTGAAGTCAGCCTGCCTTGCTACAACCACGATGTCAACGGAAACATTGTGGATACCAACGGTACAAGCAGCCTTTATCAGACCAACAAGAAGGAAAATTTCATGAACCTGAATATTTACTCGGAATACGACCTGAAACTGAACGATGTACACAACTTCAGAGTGATGGTAGGTTTCCAATCCGAAGAAATGAAGCAATCTTTCAACAGCGCCAAAGGTTACGGTCTGCTGCTGGAGGAACTGGCTGAGCTGAATCTTATCAGCAATCAAGACGGTTCCGGCAACACCAAGGTGCCCGAAGTCAGTGGTTATCGCCATGAATGGGCCACTGCCGGATTTTTCGGACGTTTGAATTACGACTACGATGGCAAATACTTAGTCGAAGCCAACCTGCGCTACGATGGTACATCTCGATTCCGCCGGGGAAGCCGATGGAACCTCAGCCCTTCTTTCTCCTTGGGATGGAACATTGCCCGCGAAGCGTTCTGGGAATCCATAGAACCGATTGTAGGAACCTTGAAGCTGCGTGCTTCGTACGGTGAACTGGGCAATCAGAACACTACGGGATGGTACCCCACTTATCGTACCATGAGTTTGGGCTCTGCCAGTGGTTACTGGGTGCAAGACGGTGTACAACCCAATACTGCCAGCGTCGGCGGACTGATTAGTACCTCTCTCACATGGGAAACCGTACGCTCGTACAACATCGGGCTTGACTGGGGTTTGTTTAACAACCGACTGACCGGTTCGTTCGACTACTATCACCGCTATACGGATAACATGGTAGGTCCTGCCCCAGAATTGCCCGCCACCTTGGGCGTATCTGCACCAAGCACCAACAACTGCGACTTGAAAACCGCAGGATGGGAACTCAGCATCGCATGGAACGACCGCTTGAAGAACGGACTGCGCTATGGCGCAAAGTTTGTACTGGCCGATGCACAGACAACTATCGAAAGCTACCCCAGCAATACGACACTCTCCATCAACACCTATTATAAAGGAGCCAAGCTTGGCCAAATCTGGGGATATGAAACAATAGGCATTGCCAAAACACAAGAAGAAATGGATGCCCATCTGACCCAAGTAGGCGGACAACCTTTCGGCACAGAATGGGGAGCCGGTGACATCATGTACAAGGATTTGGATGGAAAAGAAGGCATCAGCAGCGGTGCAAGCACCCTCAACGACCACGGCGACCTGAAAGTAATAGGCAACAACAAGCCACGCTTCCAATTCGGTCTGGACTTGACAGCCGACTGGAAGGGCTTCGATGTACGTGCCTTCTTCCAAGGAGTGATGAAGCGAGATATCTGGATTCCGAGCAATATGTTCTGGGGAGTTGTAAACAATCAATGGATGTCCATGGGACTTGCAGAGCACAATGATTATTTCCGCGACCAACCAATCGGCCTGGAAGGACATGAGATTGAGGCAAACTTAGATTCTTATTATCCGCGTCCCCTCTTCAGCAGCAATAAGAACCAACAGAAGCAAACCCGCTACTTGCAAGACGCTTCTTACATCCGTCTGAAAAATCTGCAAATAGGCTATACGTTGCCACGCTCTTTGATGAAGAAAATCGGTCTCTCTCAATGCCGTGTATTCGTATCCGGCGAGAATTTGTGGACAGGAACTTCTCTCTCCAAAATATTCGACCCTGAAACCGTGGATGGCGGTAGCAACGATTCAAGCCAAAGCGAATGGCTGCGCAACTCCGGTAACGCCTATCCGCTTGTACGCACATGGTCATTTGGTTTAAGTCTTACTCTTTAATTTAATATAGCATCAATATGAATATTCATAAATTCTATCTACAATCCATGATGACTCTGGCAATGATAGCCGGAGGACTCACTGCTTGCGATGATTTTCTGGACAGAGAACCTATGTCCAGCATTGCTTCCGAGAGCTACTTCAACGAAGCTTCTCAATTGGCCAACTATGCCAATAATCTATACAATGGCATTTTGCCTTCGCATGGAACAAGCTACAACAGCTACGGATATGGCATCATGGCAGAAGACGCCGACACCGACAACCAAGCCGGAGTGACGGCCAACAACCGCTATACTACCGACCGCTGGAAGGTAGGACAATCAGGAGGCGATTGGAGTTTTGGCACCATCTACAGCTGCAATTACTTTTTCTCGCAAGTGCTGCCTAAATTTGGCGATAACCTCGATGGTTCGCAAAACACCATTGGCGGTGATTTGACCGAAGTGCAACACTACATCGGCGAAATGTACTTCCTGCGTGCCAGTGAATACTTTAAGAAACTGCAAGCTTTCGGTGATTATCCCATCATCACCGAGCCTTTGGCCGACGATGCCGAAGTGCTGACCGAAGCCAGCAAGCGCAGCCCCCGCAACGAAGTGGCACGTTTCATCCTGGAAGACCTCGACAAAGCATACACTTTGCTATCTGCCAACACCATGGCCACAACCCGCATCAACAAAGACGTGGCACTGTTGTTGAAGTCGCGAGTAGCTCTGTTCGAAGGGACGTGGTTGAAATACTTCAAGGGTACGGCTTTCGTGCCCAACGGTACGGGCTGGCCGGGTGCAGAAAAAGAGTACAATGCCAATTATCAGTACCCCAGCGGAAGCATCGACAACGAAATCAACTTTTTCTTGGAAGAAGCCATGGAAGCTGCCCAAGAAGTGGCAGAAGCCTAT
Source organism: Bacteroides sp. (assembly GCA_030523205.1). Classification (GTDB taxonomy): domain Bacteria; phylum Bacteroidota; class Bacteroidia; order Bacteroidales; family Bacteroidaceae; genus Bacteroides. The sequence goes on along the minus strand of JAUNJD010000006.1, from coordinate 25,477 downwards.
AAGAACAGTCTGACCGTAAACACAGGACTTGTTCAGCAATCTGCCGACGATGCGGTCAATCCGTACCATGAAATGTTTGCCTCCGAGGATCTCTCAGGTTACCCGGAAGTGCTACTGTGGCGACAATACGTACGTGGCCTGGCCGGACATTACGTAAATGGAGCCGCCAGCCGAGGCAATAGCCGTGTCGGACTGACACGTGGCTACGTCAACTCTTTCTTGATGGCAGATGGCACACCGGTCTATACTCACGGAACGTATGCCGATGGAGATGGCTACTACATGGGAGACAAAACCATAGCTGACGTGCGAATGAACCGCGATTCACGCCTCTACATATTCCTAAAAGAGCCGGGACAGCAAAACGTCCTGTACGAACTGGACAACGCTGAAGGCACAGAAGTGACAGTAGTAGAACCCTATCCGCAAATCACTTTGGGCGACGGAATGCGAGGATATGCTACCGGATATGCCATGCGTAAGGGTGGTTCCTGGAATAAGAAGTATTACGGAAACGGCACAGGCTACACGGGCTGCGTTTCCTACCGTGCCGTAGAAGCTCTGCTCAACTATATGGAAGCATCGTACGAAAGGAACGGTTCGTTGGACAACAGTGCCAAAGAATATTGGGCATTGATTCGCACACGCTCCAATGTAAATGCCGACTTTGAACATACGATAGAACTGACCGACATGAGTCTGGAAGCCGAAAACGACTGGGGAGCTTACTCGGCAGGACAACTGATAGACAAGACACTGTATAACATCCGCCGCGAACGCCGATGCGAATTTATAGGTGACGGTATGCGGTATATGGACTTGCGTCGCTGGAGAGCTATGGACCAACTGATAACCACACCCTATCACATCGAAGGATTCCATTTGTGGAATACACCTATGGAAGGATGGTACACTGACCTTGTAGCCAACGACACCGACGAAGCCAACGTTTCATCCAAGGACAAGAGCGAATACTTACGTCCCTACGAACGTTATCCTGCACAAGCCGGTTACGATGGACTGACTTGGAAAATGGCACACTACCTGACGCCTATCAATGTGCAACATTTCCTCGTCACGTCTGCTGATGGTGCGGATGTCACTACTTCGCCCATCTACCAGAATCCTTATTGGCCTATCGTAGCCGATCAGGAAGCAGAACAATAACACATCATTTCCCTTATATCGCTTTTCAATAGGTATTATTCACGATAAGACGGAGTGCATCTTAGTGCCAACAACTTAGTTTGCCTCCGTCTTTTTTCACTTATCACGACCATATTTATGAAACAGTTATTCATCATACTACTCTCTCTCATTGCCATTTGCCAGTCTGTCGGGGCTGTACCTCGCCGCGTGGAAAACTTCAACTGCGAATGGCGATATATGCGCGGAGACCATCAAGGTGCCGAACAACCGGCCTACGACGACAGCCAATGGGAAGTTGTCGGCCTGCCCCACTCCTTCAGTATGCCCTACTTTATGGCCAAAGATTTCTATACCGGATACGGGTGGTATCGCAAGTCATTCAATGTGGAGCAGAGGGAACAGGAAGGCTGCGTATTCCTCGAATTCGACGGTGTATTTCAGGAAGCTGAGGTATACGTCAACGGACAGTCGGCAGGCTGCCATGTAGGAGGCTATACGGGGTTTTATGTCGATATCTCCCGATACATCCAACATGGAAGCAACACCGTAGCCGTGCGGGTCAACAATCTTTGGCAACCCGACGTTGCCCCCCGCGCAGGCGAACATGTATTCAGCGGAGGCATCTACCGCAATGTGCGGTTGGTATTCAAGTCACCGGTTCACATTGACTGGTATGGCACGTTTGTCACTACCCCCGACTTGGACAAGAGCCAAGGACAAACAGCCACGATAAGAATTGAGACCGACGTGTGCAATCGTTCTGCGCAAGATGGCAATTATCGGCTGCGGACTGAAATTATAGACCCGGACGGCAACATCGTCGCAACAACCGAAAACCGACAAATCATCGCCGCCCATAGCACCGAGAAGTTGGTACAAACCACCAAGAAACTCCGCAAGCCGCAATTGTGGAGCCCAACGAGCCCCATTCTCTATAAAGCCATCAGCAAGCTATACAAAGGCAAGAAGTTGATTGACCAAGAAGAAACAACTTTTGGTTTTCGCTGGATGGAGTGGACAGCCGACCGAGGATTCTTTCTCAACGGAGAGCATCTGTACTTTCACGGAGTGAACGTGCATCAAGACCAAGCCGGATGGGGAGATGCCGTGACCGAAGCCGGCATGCACCGTGACGTCAGCATGATGAAAGAAGCCGGATTCGACTTGATTCGCGGCTCACATTATCCACACGCTCCTGCTTTTGTGCAAGCTTGCGACGAACTTGGTATGCTCTTTTGGTCAGAAGCTCCTTTTTGGGGCATCGGCGGATTCAAGCCCGACGGATATTGGAATGCCAGTGCTTATCCTGTTCACCCGGCAGACGAAGCCGGATTTGAAGAGAGTGCCCTGCAGCAATTGCAGGAAATGATACGCATCCACCGCAATCATCCTTCTATCATAGCCTGGAGCATGTGCAACGAGGCATTCTTTTCGGCAGCGAAATCCATGTCCGGTGTACGCCGTCTGTTGCAACGAATGGTGGATGTGTCCCATCAATTAGACCCTACACGTCCTGCTGCCATCGGTGGCGCCCAACGTCCACTGGGCAACGACCGCATAGATTGCATCGGAGACATTGCCGGATATAACGGAGATGGTGCCACACAACCCGACTTTCAGCATCCTGATATTCCTAACCTTGTTTCTGAATATGGCAGCACCACCGCCGAACGTCCGGGCGAATATGCCCCGGGATGGGGAGACTTGGCCAAGGATGATGGTTGGAAAGGACGTTCTTGGCGTAGCGGACAAGCCATCTGGTGTGGCTTCGACCACGGTAGCATTGCCGGTAGTGCTTTGGGAAAAATGGGCATTGTTGACTACTTCCGCATTCCTAAGCGTTCGTGGTATTGGTACCGCAACGAGTATCGACAGATTGCCCCGCCCACATGGCCCGTAGAGGGACGTCCGGCACAACTGAAGCTGGAGGCCTCCAAGACTACAAATATACGAACAGACGGTACGGACGATGTACAACTGACCGTCAACGTGCTGGATGCCGAAGGTCGGCAACTTAGCAATTCTCCTTCCGTGCAGCTGACACGCCTATCCGGTCCGGGAGAATTTCCAACGGGACGTTCCATCTTGTTCGAGAAGGACAGCGACATACGCATCCTCGATGGACAAGCAGCTATCAGTTTCCGTGCCTACTACGCAGGACAGACCATTATTGAAGCCACTTCACCCGGACTGCCTCCCGTACGGCTTACCCTCTCCTTCGTGGGGACAGAAGCGTTTCAGCCGGGGATAAGTCATGAAACAACAGAACGCCCTTATCAACGCTACGTCAACCAAACAGACGGAGAGGAATTGCTGACGTTTGGTCCTAACAACCCAACCTTCGCCGGCAGTCAGCTTAATGGGCACGGAGCCGGCATGGCAGCCGACAGCAATCCGCACACCTATTGGCAAGCGGCCCAAGAAGATACAGCCCCATACTGGATGCTGGACACCGAGAAAGGATTGACATTGCACTCTGTCCACATCCGTTTTCCGCAGGCGGCTGCGTATTGCTATAAAGTTGAAGCGTCGAACAATCAGAAAGACTGGGAAACTATACTCAACAAAGAAGATGGCGGCGAAACAGTTGATGAAAAGATTATTCCATTGACCAATAAAGACAACAAAGTGACTGCTCGTTTTGTACGCATCAGTTTCCGAACAGGAGCAAAGCTCCCTGCGGCTACTCTGAATGAAGTCATTGTGAAAGGAACAGTAAATGAATAACAAATTACCACTCGGACAACCATGAACAAACATCTACTATCATATATAATATGTACGATTACGCTTTTTCTTATCCCAACTTACGCATGGACGCAACAACCACCCATGACTTTGTGGTACGACCGTCCTGCCACCGTTTGGATGACTTCGGCCCTACCCATAGGCAACGGCGAACTTGGCGCCATGTTCTTCGGAGGCATTGAGAGCGAACGAATCCAATTCAATGAAAAGACTCTATGGACCGGTAGCACCACCCAACGAGGTGCTTATCAAAGTTTCGGAGACATTTACCTGGATTTTGCCGGACACAACGGAAGCGTATCGAATTATCGTCAGGAACTTTCGTTAGATGATGCCATCGGGCGTGTCAGCTACCAAATGGACGGAGTGACGTATCGGCGAGAATATCTTGCCAGTCATCCCGATGGAGTAATAGTCATACGTTTCAGTACACCCGACGCACGGGGAAAGATTAGTCTGGGCATCCGAATGGAGGATGCACGCGACAGCCTATCCACCACCATAGACGGATGCACACTAGCCTTCTGCCGAACACTGGAATTATTGTCTTACGAAGCCCGCCTGAGCGTATGCCATGAAGGCGGTACGCTGAAGCATTCCAACGGAAAAATCGTCGTGCAAAATGCCGATGCCGTCACTTTGCTATTGGCAGCCGGCACAAATTTCAGCCTGACCTCGCCCACTTATGTAGGCGAGACACCTGCACAGCTACATGCTCGCCTGAAACAAAGACTACAGCAAGCCTCTGCCCAAAGCTACGAGGCCTTAAAGAATACCCATTTACAGGATTACCAGCCATTGTTTCGCCGCGTCAGCCTCTATCTTGACAGTTCCATGCCGAACTATACAACTGCCGAGCTAATACGCCAACACAAAGAGAGCCGCTATTTGGATATGCTTTATTTTCAATATGGGCGTTACCTAATGATTGCTTCTTCGCGTGGCATGAATCTGCCCAACAATCTGCAAGGCATTTGGAACGACAACAACACTCCACCTTGGCAATGTGATATACATACTAACATTAACATACAGATGAACTATTGGCCTGCCGAGAATTGCAACCTATCCGAATGCCATCTACCCCTCCTGCACTACATTGCCACCGAAGCTGTGGAAAAGCCTGTAAGCAGCTGGCAACAAGTGGCACGTACAGAAGGCCTCAGAGGATGGAGCATCCACACACAAAGCAATATTTTCGGCTATACCGACTGGAACATCAACCGACCGGCCAATGCGTGGTATTGTATGCATCTATGGCAACATTATGCCTATACCCTCGACACGAACTATCTGAAGCAAACCGCTTTCCCCGTCATGAAAAGTGCCTGTGAGTATTGGTTTGACCGTCTAAAGCCCGATGCCGACAATCGCCTGATTGCCCCTGATGAATGGTCGCCCGAACAAGGTCCGTGGGAAGACGGCGTGGCGTACGCTCAACAACTCGTATGGCAACTATTTAGCGAAACGATGCAAGCCGTCGAAGCACTCGAAGCAGCCAATATCCCCATAGATTCGAAGTTCAAAGCCGAATTATCTGACAAATGGCAACGACTGGACAACGGCGTACATATCGGCTCGTGGGGACAAATCAAGGAATGGCAATATGATACCGCCCATCTTGACACGCTTGGCAATGAACATCGACACATTTCACAGCTTATAGCCCTCTATCCCGGCAATCAGATTTCCTTCCATCGCGATAGCTTGTCGGCCAATGCTGCTAAACGGACACTGCAATCGCGCGGTGATTATGGTACCGGCTGGAGCCGTGCTTGGAAAATAGCAACTTGGGCACGTCTGCTTGATGGCAATCACGCCTATCGCCTCTTGAAATCGGCACTCAGTCTATCTAATATCACAGTCATCGATATGGATATCACAAAAGGTGGAGTGTACGAGAATCTTCTGGATTCTCATCCGCCTTTTCAGATAGACGGCAATTTAGGTGCTACAGCAGGCATAGCCGAGATGTTGATACAAAGCCATCAAGGATTCATTCATCTGTTACCGGCATTGCCTACAGCATGGTCCAATGGATGCGTAAAAGGACTACGTACCCAACAAAATTTCACCATAAGCATGAAATGGGAAAAAAGCAATTTGCGAGAATGCAGCATCACATCTCATTCAGGTAGAGAGTGCCGAATACTCATCCCAAAAGATTGTCGCCTCAGCCGAGTAAAGGGAGGAGAAGGAGAAACTGTAAGAATCGAACAAGAAGGGGAACAACGGATTGCATTTCCCACCACGGAAGGAGAAACGTATTTATTGACTTTCTGCTCCAACTAATAAATTATAGTAGAACAAAATTGAACCCCGAATTTTAGCGTACTTTCTGTATGGCACACAGATGAGACGGATTTAGACGGATGAACACGACATATTTATAAATACGCCAATAAGGTTTAATTGAGTATTTTTGAGCATACAATCGTACTTTATAATAATAGCAAGATCGAAAGACAATTGGAAGAGGGTGTATAAAGGAAAATATATCAATAAATAGAAACCGATGATGAAACAGAAACTGACTTTGCTCCTATTGGCACTGACTGTTGCCATGGGAATGCGGGCACAGCTCGTTATTTATCCGAGCGGCCTTAAAACGAACATGCCGCACAACGATGACTACACCGTTCGCATCCGTGTGCCGGGCAGAGAGTGGCAAGATGTGTTTGAATATAACGTACAGGTAGATATGGACAAGGTGCAGGATGCCTCTATGGTGCAGTTCGACATGAGCAGTACGGTAGAAGTCATGGTGAAAAAGAACAACGGCACGGTGCGCGAAGTGGATATCCGCCCGCTGAACAACGGCATCGCATATAAACAGATACAGAATGCAATCTTCTTCACCTTAGACAAGCCTCAGTACCTTTCCATCGAGTTTAACGGCGACCGCCTACACAATCTTCACCTCTTTGCCAATCCACTGGAGACGGAGACGTACGCCGAAGCACAGGAAGGCGTCATGTTCTTCGGTCCCGGAGTACATCGTCCCAAAGACCTGCCTAACAATCAGATTCGTATTCCATCCAACACTACCGTCTATCTGGCACCGGGTGCCGTAGTCAAGGCAAAGCTGCTGATAGACAAAGCGGAGCACGTGCGCATCATTGGGCGTGGTATCCTCGACCATCCCATCCGCGGCATTGAAATTACCGATTCCAAGCACGTATGGGTGGAAGGAATCACCGTTGTCAATCCCGACCACTACACGGTTTTTGGCGGTGGTTCTTCCGACATCACCATCCGCAACTTAAAGTCCTTCAGCTGCAAAGGCTGGAGCGACGGCATCGACATGATGTGTTGCCGAGACGTAACGATAGAGAACGTGTTCATGCGGAACTCCGATGACTGCATCGCCCTTTACAATCACCGTTGGAACTGGTGGGGCGGTTCGGGCAACATCACCGTACAGAACTCCATCCTTTGGGCCGACATCGCACATCCCATCAACGTAGGCGGTCATGGCGACCCAATCTCCGAACAAGGTGAAGTGATTGAAAACATCACCTTCCGAAACATCGACATCTTAGAGCAAGATGAAGACGACCCTCCCTACCAAGGCTGCATGGCCGTGGACTGCGGTGACCGCAATTGGGTACGTAACGTCTTGTTTGAGAACATCCGCGTAGAGAATATTCAGGAAGGCAGACTGTTCTACATCAAGGTGAGATTCAACGAGAAGTACGACAAGCAACCGGGCAACGGTATTGATGGTATCACCTTCCGAAACATAACGTATACGGGCGTAGGCGAGAACCCATCTGTCATTCAAGGCTTGGACAAGAACCACCTTGTGAAGAATGTCACTTTTGAGAATGTCACGATAAACGGCGAACAAATGAAAGAGCTAAAAGATGTGACAACCAACGAATTTATAGAAGGAATTTCATTTATCAAATGAATATGAGTATGAAGAATATAATCCTTGGTTTTATCCTGTGCTGCCTGTCAGCCTATCCTTTCACCGTCCGTGCCGCGCAGTGGCAATGGTCGGTACAAATACCCAGTATAGTGTCCGATGAGACGAACGACCATCCGCGGGCTTTCCTATGGATACCTGCCGACTGCCGACGGGTGAATGCTGTCGTCGTGGGTCAGCACAATATGTGCGAAGAGACTTTGTTCGAGAATCCCGCGTTCAGAAGCCGGATGCAGGAGGTGGGCATGGCCTTGGTGTGGATAACGCCGATACTCGACTTTCCTTGGGACGTGACCAACGGTTGCAACGATGCCTTACTGAAGGCTCTCGACGATTTGGCCGAAGCGAGCGGATACACCGAACTGCGGTATGCCCCCATCGTGCCCGTAGGACATTCGGCCATGGCCACCTTCCCGTGGAACTTTGCCGCATGGAATCCGGAGCGCACGCTGGCCGTTATCTCCTATCACGGAGATGCACCGCGCACCAACCTTTGCGGCTATGGCCGTGCCAACCTGGAATGGGGACGCACCCGCCACATCGACGGCATTCCCGGCTTGATGATAGAAGGTGAATACGAGTGGTGGGAGGCGCGTGTCAATCCGGCCTTGGCCTTCCGCATGATGTACCCCGAAAGCTGCATCTCCTTCCTGTGTGATGCCGGACGCGGACACTTCGACGTGGCCGACCGCACCGCCCGCTACATCGGCCTTTTCTTGCAGAAAGTGCTGAAAGCCCGTTTGCCCGAGATGACAGCGCCTGCCGACCAACCGGTGTCCTTAAAAAAGTTGAACCCGCAAGACGGTTGGCTGGCCGAACGCTGGCGTGGAGGAAACACCGACCTCAACGCCGAGACCCGCCGTGCCGCCCCTGCCCAACAGCCCAAGCGTGCCAAGCCGGCACCCTTCGAGCAATACAAAGGCAATCCGCACGATGCCTTCTGGTACATCGACCAAGAGATGGCCGAGCTGACGGAGCGCATCTACCGCGAGGAGCAAGGCAAACGTCCGCAATACGTAAGCTTTGAACAGAACGGCCGGTTGCTGACGTACAACCCGCAGGCACACGGACGCATCCACGCTCCTTTTGTGCCCGAGGCCGACGGACTGACCTTCCGCTTGAAGCCCGCTTTTGTAGATAGCTTGTATCAGAATCCGTCGGACCTGCACGCCTCGGGCTCCATCCATATCAGCCGCATCTGCGGACCTGTACGCAAGGTGAACGACACGACTTTCACCGTCAGCTTCTACCACATGGGGTTGAACAACCGGCGACGCACCAACGAAATCTGGCTGCTGGCCGAGCACACGGGCGACAAGCGTTACAAGAGTGCCGTGCAGGAGCTATGTATGCACATCCCCTACCCGCAGACGGAAGGCAAACGGCAATACATCCTATTTCCCGGTTTGCCGGATGTAACTACCGATACTCAGTCGCTCCCCCTGCAAGCCACTTCGGACTGCGGCCTGCCCGTCTCCTATTATGTAAAAGAGGGTCCTGCCGAGGTGATAGACGGGAGACTGGTCTTCACCCCTATTCCACCCCGCAGCCGGTTGCCGATGAAGGTGACGGTCGTGGCTTGGCAATATGGTTTGGCGGGAGAGGTGCAGACGGCGGAGGCGGTGGAGCGGAGTTTCTATATACGATAAGAAAGAAAAGTTGCATATAATTAATATTATATTGTTTTTTCGATGTCAAGTATTCATAAACAAGCATTTACGGAATCAAAATGTTAAATATATGCCAAATATTCCATCATTGAAAGGATATTGAGATTGCTTTGTTCGCTTTTTTTGGTATGATACACAGAATATATTCTATACAATGAAAGCGGAATTACATTACATCACGTCATAATATATTGATAATTAAACAATTATAGCAATGTTAAACATCCCATAGCTTAGGTATTTTTAACCCTGAAAGGAGTGGTCCGATAGCATTAATTCGTACTTTTACTAACGATTAATATGCATATTATCAAATTATTATGTTAAACTCATAAAACTTACATTTATGGAACAAAATGCGAATGAAGTAAAAACTGTGATTGACTATTCCTCACAATTGAGTGCTGGTGCTGGAAGCAAAAGTATTAATGATCAATACGCAGTTGCTGAAGGAAACGTCGTGAACATTTGCTTCAGCGGTTACGCTGCTGATTCTGCGGGAAGCGATGCTATAATTGCAACAATTCCTTATGCCTTAATGCCTAATGCAGGAGCAATCTTTTTTACAGCCTTTGACCACACACAAAAAAGCGTCCTTGGCTGCAGAATTGATGGGACTAATATTGTTGCCAATAATTTAGTTGCCGGTCATGCTTTTTGGGTTGGAGTTACTTACATCAAGTAATAGTTTTAATATCTGAATAAAAGTGAGAAGGGGAGCTGTCAGCAGCTAACCTCTTCTCTCTTTTCTATTTCTAACTATCTCTAGATAAATTAACTAATGAAGAAACTTTCCGTAATCATTCCTTGCTACAACGAAGCCAATACCATCGGAATACTCTTGGAGAAAATAATCCACGTAAACCTGCCCAATGGCGTGGAATTGGAGGTAATAGTCATCGATGACGGCTCTACCGACAACACGCCGAACTGCGTGCATTGCTTCATATCGGTATATGCTGCCGAACAGCTTCACTATATCCGGTTATGCAAGAACCGAGGAAAAGGATTTGCCGTAAGACAAGGCATCAAACGGGCAAACGGTGACTTCATCGTAATACAGGACGCTGATTTGGAATATGACCCTGCCGATTATGCGACACTGCTGTATCCACTGCTGAAAGGTACCTGCAAAGTGGTATATGGTTCACGGATATTGAACAGGAAGAACCGACATTCGTATGTTTCGTTTTATTGGGGCGGATTACTGCTATCATTTCTGGTCAGCATACTCTATGGACAGCGCATTACGGACGAGTCCACCGGCTACAAGATGTTCGATGCCGCCCTGCTGAAGTCCATTCCCCTGACAAACAAAGGTTTCGGATTCTGTCCCGAAGTGACGGCTAAGGTACTTAGACTAGGGCATTGCATCAAGGAAGTTCCTATCGGTTATAGTCCGCGTTCAAAAGCCGAGGGGAAAAAGATTAAGTGGCAGGATGGAATCGAAGCCGCCTGTCTGCTTTTGAAATATCGGTTTGACAACAAATGGTTAAAATACTATGAAACAAGAGAAAAATAAGAAGGACAAAAAACGGCTGGCTACCTCCGGAAGCTTTCGGAACCGGGTATGGAAGAATGTGCTCATCCTGATACCGGCTCTCATATTCGTAACTTATGCTCTATCAAGTCAGCAAGGTTACAATTGGGTATGTAACTCCTTGCTGAGGGAGAACCTAACGATGATAAGTAAGTATCCTCATCTTACCTTCGACCAAAAGATGCAGATGAAATTGGGGCTTAATTACAATTACCTGCTTATCATCCGGAATTCCACACCTCCCGATGCCGTCATTCTCTATCCATCGCCCGAGGAGTTCCGCGTGAAGGAATCCCCGTTCACACAAGACATCGACAACAAGCTTTACGCCCTGCGCTTTCTTTATCCGCGTAAGCTGGTGACGAAAGAAAATCTGCCGGACAGCCAATATGCCGGCAAGGTTACCCACGTGGCCATCGTCAACGGTATGGGCAAGGACAGGGTGCCCTATCCGATTGACTCGCTGAGAATGCACGGTGTATTTCCCATTGAACCTCCCACTAAAACGAAATGAAAGAATGCTCACCGTTGGAATAATCATTATACTCATCGTGGGATTCCTCGTGCTGAATCTCATCTTACCAAACAGTCCGTGGCAGGTAAGGCTGGGGCTGTCGTTTCCCGTCGGCATGGGGCTGCAAACGATTCTGATGCTGCTTATCAACATGTTGGGGCTGCGGTTCACCTTGGGCAACACACTGGCCATCGGGCTTCTGATGCTGCTCATACTGCTGTTCCCGCTCTATCGGCGCAGGCAGGAGTTCGTGCTTCGTCTCCGAAAAGCGGCATCTCAACGCATCGACTTCACCGGATTCAACATGGTATGGCTTCTCTTCGTCATACTGCTGGTACTTTTCGAGGGCGCAAACCTGTGCAAATGCATGTATTTCCCGACATCCGACCGCGATAGCCTAGCCGGATTTGAAACCATCGGCTACATCATGGCGCAGGAGCACACCGTGCGAGACCTCAGCATTTTCCGGTCCGACTATATGCCCGAGATACACAATGCCGGTAGTTACATCGTCTATGCGCCCATGGTCCAGTTGAGTTACGCCTTTGTGTACATACTCGGAGCGGAAACATCGAAGATTGTGCCCGGACTTATGTACCTGTCGTTCGTACTGGCCTTTTACGGCATACTCAAGCGAACGGTGGGCATGACAGGGGCGGCCATAGGAACGTTCTTCATGATGATGACACCGGAAATGATAGGTTTCTCATCTCTTTCCATCACAAACGTCATCCATGCCGTCAGCGCATCGATGGGCATTATCCACGTCGCGATGTGGCTGCGCGACAGGAAGCAGGGCGACTTGCTGCTGGCCACACTGTTGCTCGGGCTGAACGTATGGACACGCACCGATGGAGTGGTGTTCATCCTCGCTGCCCTGACGGTTGTTTTCGCCGATGCCTTACGGCGGCGGACGGCCGAAGCCTGGAAGAGCCTCGCTGTGCTGACCTGCTCCTTCCTGCCGGCTCTACTATGGATGGCATTCTCTGGACTGAACAATATCTATGCGGAAAACATCATCATCGACCATCCTTATTGGGACGGCGAAAAGGCTATGATTATCTGGGATTACATGAAACTGCACTTGACGAACACCACGTTCTATGGGTGGACGTTCGCCTTTTTCCTGCTATCAATGCTGATAAACGGGCGCAACCTACTGAAGCACAGCGACAATCTACCTCTGCTCACGATGTTCCTCGTGGCTCTTGCACTCTATATGGCGGTACTCTATCAGATAGACTATAAATGGGATTCCATACAGAACGTGTTGGCTTACTCTGCCAAACGCTTTCTGTTTTGCTTCGTACCCATCGCATGGTTCTATGGGATGACGAACCAATGGGTCAGGACATTGCTGGGGAGGCTAGAAACATTCCTGTCCGGAAATTAGCGAATGAGTCCATACGAAACCCTCACCCGGTCGGAGAAGAACCCTTATCATACCTCTTGAGAAATGTCTTTGCAGTGACGCCGCAACGCTTTTTGCAGTGATGCTGCACGCCTTTTGCAGTAACGCTGCAACACCTTTGCAGCATGACTTACTTGTAAAGCCATTCGCCTAAATTACGCTGTTCGGCATTAAATGAAACACCTACTTTCACCAACTGCCTGCCATCGGCAGCGTAGGGCAAAAGGTAACCTTTCTCGTCTATCTGCTTCAAAGCAGCTTCGGCTGTCCCGTTCAGTTTGAACTCAAACACAAATACATAGTCATTTGTTCGCACCACGGCATCGGCACGCCCGCGAGCACTGCGTACTTCAGTCTGGGTGAACTGTCCCATCAACTTGAATACAAGGTAGAAGACCACCTGATAGTGACGTTCGGTTTTGGCGTTCAGTTCGTAGGGGAAGTCAGCAAAAAAGGCTTGGAGGCGAGTAAGGAAAGCTTCGACATCACCGGCTCGTAGTTCACGGACAAATTTTCCTATATAAAAAGGCGTATCTTTTTGGGATATAGGTGTGTAAAAGGGAGAGACAAAATTGAGAAAACCATATTTCACTTCATCATTGGGAAAGCCAAGGGTATAAATCCGAAATTCGTCATCGTACTTCTTTATTGTCAAGTAGCCACTTTGATAAATCATGGGCACGGGATTGTGAACGTTAGCCCGGTCGTCACTTAGCGAATCGGCACCTACCTCGATGCCCTCCAACTCACGCAAGTCGAAATCGGTCTGTTTCAGCATCTCCACGAGGAAAGTGGGCGTGCCGCTGGCAAACCAATAGTTGCGAAGTTGGCAATTCTGCAAGGCACAAAGCACGCTGAATGGATTGAACATTCCCTCTTTCTGTACTTCACTGAAGTAGTAGCCGTCGTATAGTCTTGTAATGTGATCCAACAGTTGGTCGTAAGTCTCCTGATTCGCTTCGGCCAAAGCGTGCAGTTCGGGGGCGAAGTTGTCCTCTATTTCCTGCCTCGTCAGGCCACAAAGAGCGGTGTAGGCGGGTACAAAACTAATGTCGTTCAGTTGGTTAAGGTTGCTGAAGATTCCCATTTGGGCAAACTTGGTCACGCCCGTAATGAAGATGAATTGCAACCAAGGGTCGGCATCCTTCAGCACGGTATAGAAGGCAGTCAGCGTCTTGCGAAACTCTTCCTGTAAAACAGGATTACCCATGGCACGGAGCATCGGCTTGTCGTATTCATCGACAAGCACTACGACACGCTGCCCGGTTTTTTCATAGGCTTGCCGAATGACGTTCGTAAAGCGTATGCTATAACTTGGATTGCTATCCGTTACCCCATACTCCGTTTCCCATGCCTTCAACTGCGTTTCGAGCATATTAGTCAGTTGGTCGGCACTGTCATATTTTTCGGCATTCAGGCTTAGGAATAGCACGGGATACACCTTCCAATCCTGTTCCAGCTGTTCGATGGCAAGCCCCTTGAACAGTTCTTTCTTCCCTTGGAAATAGGCAGCAAGGGTGGAGAGCAACAGGCTTTTGCCAAAGCGACGAGGACGAGAGAGGAAATAGGGCTTACCCGTCTTCACCAACCGATAGACCCATGCTGTTTTATCAACATACTGATACCCTTCTGAGCGAAGGAATTCAAAGCTCTGTATGCCTACCGGCAATTTGCGCAAAGAAGTTTGTTCTATCATCATAATCGACCAATCTTTTTTAAGTATAAAGGATTTTAGTCTTGCAAGTTCTTATACCCTTTCGTAATGAGAACTTAACCGATGCACAAATATAGGAAGAAAGCACTTATCATTCTGTCCTTTAAGAAAAATATTTTTCTCTAACCGGGAAAATCGTTTTCCCAGTTAGAGAAAGAAATTACTCTACCGGCCTAACTATCCCCACATAGCCTCCGCCGACTGCCAGTTTCAGCTTCAGTGGCTTGCCGGCGGTCAGCTTCACGGTCTTCCGAGTCACTTCCGTCGGCTTCTTGTCGGCGTGCGGACCGTCGGCCCAATACTCCAACTCGTAGGTGCCGGTGGGCAGGAAAGAGGTGTCCACCGTCAAGGTGCGGCGCACGCTGTTGTTCATGGCACCGATAAACCAGTCGTTGCCCTTGCGCTTGGCCATGAGGATGTATTCGCCCGGATAGCCATCGAGGAAGCGGGTGTCGTCCCACTCAGTGGGTACTACCTTCAGGAAGTCGGCACCGGGCTGTCCCAAGATGTGCTTGGGATGGTCGGACACTACGGTCAGCGGACTTTCGTAGATGACAAACTTTGACAGCTCGGCACAGCGGGTATTAGCTACCAACGTGGGCGACTGTTGCTTGAAATCGGCACGGGTGACGTTCAGGAAACCGCCGGGCGTGTAGTCCATCGGACCGGCCAACATACGAGTGAAGGCCAGCGTGATGTTATGTTCGGGGATGATGCGGTTGGAGAACTTGGAGTATTCTTCGCCCAGCACGCCCTCGCGCGTCAGCAGGTTGGGATAGGTGCGGTCGATGCCATCGGGCTTGTAGGCTCCGTGGAAGTCCACCATTAGGTGGTGCTCGGCAGCAGTCTTCACGATGCGGCGATACCAGTTCACCATCTGTTGGTCGTCACGGTCCATGAAGTCAATCTTCACACCGGCTATGCCCCACTTTTCGTACAGGGCGAAGGCCTCCTTGTAGCTGTCGTCCTTGTTCACGTCCGTGCAGTAGAGCCACAGCCAGCAACGCACGTTCTTGGAGCGGGCGTAGGCCAAGATGCCCGGCATATCGAGTTGCGGGGCAGGTTTGGTGATGTCGGCAATGGCCTTGTTGTAAGGACCGTACCACTGCCAGTCTATCAGCATATAGGGCCAGCCTTGGGCAGCGGCCAAGTCGATGTATTCCTTGATGACGTCGGTCTCCATTTTCACCTCGCCACTCCACCAATGGTCCCATGCACTGAGGCCGGGCTTTATCCACGAAGGGTCTTCGATGGCGCAAGGCGGATTCAGTCCGGCGATGATTTCCGACTCGATGAAGCGTCCCGGATGCGAACCTACCATGATGACGCGCCACGGGGTTGACATCTGTTCGGCAAAGCGAGCCTTCACTCCATCCTCGGCTTCGCCCGGCAGTGGAGAGAGTTTGGTGGTGAGGGTCATCAGTTCATCGGTCTCCACACCTGTTTTCCCGATGTAGAAGCCGGGATAATCGTTGATGTATGCCTCGGTGATGGCAAGGTAGTTCTGCTTGTCCACCTCTATCAAGAAAGGTAGTCCGGCCACAGTGTCGGTGGGCAAACTTGTCAGCTGAATCTTCTCAAACTCACTCTCCTGCGAGGAAGTGTAGTTACGGTTATATTTAGCCGCCCACACGGTGGCCGACTTGGGCAGCGTGAATCCGGTCAGTTCGCGGGTAATCTGTCGGTCACCCGGCTTACGAGCACCGTACAGCTGATAGCGGAAAGCCACGCCGTTGTCATAGACGCGAACGATGAGGTCCATCCGGCGGCAATCTCCGCTCTTCTCCTTCAGGTTGAGGGTCATCTCGCTCCATGCCAAGCTAACTTGTGCGTGCTTGTTCTTCACGACGGGTGTCCACGATTCGGTCTTGGGAGTGGATTGCGGCGTGCCCAGCAGCACGAACCCGCCCAGCATCGGTTTCTCCCCTTTCAGTTCAAAGCCTAGGGGTGAATCGTAGACCAAGGTCTTACCGTTGTACGAGATGGAGTAAGACAAGCGGTCGGCATTCATCACTTGCATCTGTATGTTTCCGTCGGGAGAGGTAATTTGTAGTTGCTGCGCGGAGATGCCCATCGACAACAGCAAGAAGAGGAGTAAGAAGAAATGTTTCATGATAATAGTTGTTGTTTAGAAATGAATACTGTTTTTCATGCGCTAAAGATAGCGATTTACGTGGTAGCGGACAAGCACCCGATGATATAAAAAAACCTTCACCGATACAAGAAATGTATGCGGTGAAGGCACCATTATTAACCCAAGCAAAGAAGTACGACTCTTATTCCCTGTACATCATCAGCGTGCTCCATCCCAGCTGGTCGAATGCGCCACTGTTGGTTCCGTAGCGGTTGTCCGGCTCGCCGGCACCGCCTTCGGGACGGATGCGCTCAGCAAACTTTTGGGAATATGTGTAGCCGCTTGTCAGTCCTTTCACATTGGCGTAGTGGTTGTAGATGATTTCCCAGCCCGGACGCGGTTCGCCTCGGCCGTCCTCGGAGCAAGTCGTATGGGTGGCTCCGTGCGACTGGTCGGTGCAGCTGCAACCCGTGCAATAGATGTACTGCGTAAAGGGCATATTGGCAACCGAGATAAGGTAAGTACCGGTATCGTTGGTATCATCGTCTGTACCCTCCTTCACGTTGAACAAAGCCACGTACTCGCCCATCTTCATGATGGCATTGTCCTCGGCTGCAAAGAAATCCAAAGCCGAAACTGACGGGTTGTCCTGATAGAGCGTATAAGCCATCTGGCAGAGGTTGGCCGTTACAGCCATCGACATCTGCGCATGACCTTGATCGCGTCCGCTCTCCTGGTTCTGGCAGAGGGTTTCGCCCGTACCCAAGGGGTCGGTGTGCGTGCCGCGAATCAACCGGTCAATGCAGCCGTTACCGGCTCCGTTGTAGAAGTAGTTCACCACGTAGTTCACCATCTCATCGTCTTCGGTCAGGATGCCGATGCTGAGGTAGGAACACATATTCACCAAATCCCAGTTGGACCAATAATGTTCCGAGCAGTTGTTGGTGCCCTGATGGTTATCCAAGAAATCTTTGTTCTTGGAAGCAAATACATCTACAATCCATTCCTTGAAATCGCTTTGGTCGCTCGAAGACCAACCGTCATAAGATTGCAGTATCTCGGCTGCATTGGCAAAGGTGTAGCCCTGCGCACCGGCAGCCAGCATGTGGTTGGCATCGTTCGAAGTCACTTCCTCGCAGACGTCGGCCCATTGGTTCAGGATGTTCACGGCATTGGAAGCATAGCTGTCGTTGGCGGTCAGCTTCCACAGCAAGGCCATCTGATAAGCAGCGGCGGCATCGCGCATGGCATTAGTGTAATTCTCGCTGCTGGCACTCGTCCCCGTCACGTCGCCACGCACAATCTGAGTGGTGGGATTGGGAGTATAAGGGATAACGGTGTAAGTGGAGTTCTTCAGGTTATTGAATTCTTCCGTTACGGCATCGGGAGCCGTAACGGCATCGAGCATGGCCTTCACGCGGTCGAAATCGGCTTGGTTGTACATGGCGCAAGGATGGTTGTAGCTGTATGTAGCCTCTATTTCCTCATAGCTACTATCATCGTCGGGAAGTGTCAAATCTACCGTATCAAATTCATTCTCCCGACAGGAAGTCTGCGCTACCAGTAGTAGCGCGAGACTTATCAGTGTCATTATTTTCTTTTTCATAATCCGTATTCTTTATTATTGTTCTTCATAAGTTAATCCCTCGGATGCGATGTATGCCTGCAAGTCTGCCAATGTCTTGAAAGACTGTACCCAATATACATTGTACGTCAACTGCGAAGTAGCCGTAGCAATATCGGCATACTTGAACTGCAAGGTTCTGAACGCTGCTACCGAAGTAGTAGGCAAGATGCCACCCGTAGCCCACTTCTGCTGCGTCAGGTCGTAGATGAAGACATGACTGCCATCACTGCACTTATAGTCGTACAACCACTTGTTGTTGTTGCCATTCAAGCCACCGCTGAAAGTAGTGCCATCACAAGTACCCGCTGCATCGAGGGTGATATTGCGAGCCGTTACACCGTC
This sequence comes from Bacteroides sp., assembly GCA_030523205.1. Taxonomy (GTDB): domain Bacteria; phylum Bacteroidota; class Bacteroidia; order Bacteroidales; family Bacteroidaceae; genus Bacteroides. Next base: position 6,757 of record JAUNJD010000006.1, on the reverse strand, counting down.
ATACAAATCCTTCACGTCATCCATACGGATAGCAAAGATAGGATAATTGCCGGCATGTAGCCAAGAGGTACTTTCCCAACACTTGAAGTCACCGCGTTGTTTGGTAGAGTTTTGAGTGTAGGTAGTAATCGTCATGTATCCATAGTGCCATTCGTGCGAGCTGGAGGTGCCGTTGCCCGACTGCGAAGCGTTGTACCACGTATAGTTGTTCTCATCGTGGAAGAGTTCGCGAATCAATCCGGCAGCCAGATTCAGCTTGATGGAAGACGTCTTACCCGTTTCAGGACAAGTAGCCGTAATGGTAAAGTCGCCGAATACACCGCTTTGGTTGAAGGTTACCACACCACCGCTTACCGTAGCAATCGTTTCGTCGCTGGAGGTCCACTCAATCAGAGAGTTTGTACACAATGCAGGCACTGTGGTATAGCTCAATGACAATGTCTTATCGGCAATAGCACAATAATAACCGTTGTCCACTGAATAGGTTTGGTCGATAGTAATGTCTTCCGGCTCTACAATCTGCATCACTACGATTTCTTTGGAGGCATACACCTGTGCGCCGTCCAGCGAGGTAGCCGTAATGGTAACGCTTGCCTCAATATCATCGTTCACAACACCGGTCACCAATCCGCTGTTGTCCACCGTGGCAATCGAGGTATCCGAGCTGGTCCATTGCAAGGTGCGGTAGGTAGCATCTTCCGGAAGAATGGTTGCCGACAATTGGAGCGTTTCACCGGCATACACCTGATAGGCTTCCGTGTCAATCGTAACCGACGTTGCCGGTATCAGTTCGTTGTCTACTTCAATCTTCAAAGTGCTGTAAATGCCGCTACCCGAATAGAATACGGAAGGAGCTACCTGAACAATGGCATACCCATTGCCATTGACAGCACTGGCCAATCCATCCTCGTCAACGGTAACAATCGTTGCATCGGTTGTGCTCCATGCCACATCATCATACGTCACATTGTCCGGAGCCATGGTATATCCTAACTGTACTTGCTCACCTTTAATCAAAGGCAGCGTGCTGACGCCCGTGGCATCGGTGTAAATGTATTGTTCTACTGATTCCGGTATCACTAAACCTACTGATTCCGGATAGATAGCCTCGTTCAATTCGGAGGTAGCATCGTCGTCGCTACAAGATATTTGCAAGGCAGAAGTTGCTGCCAACAGCAAACACATAGAACCGTATTTAAATATCTGTTTCATAATTTCTTCTTTCGCTTAATTGATTAATTTAAGATATTAGTTGCCCCAGCCCGGATTCTGCACCAATTGCGGATTCAGCTGCAACTGGTCGGAAGGCAGCGGATAGAGGTAGTTCTTGTCTTCCCACGTGCGTCCGTCGTAGAGGATGATGCAACCATCGTCGTTCAGCTGACGGGCTTGTGCGCTCCAGTTGGCTTCAAACCACGTACCGGTTACCATTACACCCAGTTGATCTTCGGGCATCTCGGTCTCGGCTGTGGCCCAACGCTTGAGGTCGTCGATGCGGAAACCTTCCAAGATGAGTTCCACGGTACGCTCGCGGCGAATCTCTTCGCGCATGGAGAGGCTGTAAGTAGAAACCAGGCTGTTGCTCAGTTTGGGCATATCGGGATTGATGCGTTGGCGGACAAGATTCAACGAGTAGTCCAGTTCGGTATCGGTGATGCTGCCGTTGAGTTCGTAGGTTGCTTCGGCATAGTTGAGCAATACTTCGGCGTAGCGGATAACGGGATAGTCCATCGATTCGTAGTAGTCGGTCACCTGACGTTCAACGGCCCATTTGTGATTCTGATAACCACTGTTGGCACGAACGTCCATAGTAAAGCAGTTAGCCAAGTCGGCATCCGTCCAAGTGGTGCGCCATGCACCGTCGTTGTTCCAGTAGTTGGCACCTTGCTGAATCAAGGTGGTGGTCATGCGGTTGTCGCGATTCTGATATTCGGTGTTCGCACCGCTATATCCTCCGAAGTTCGTGGATACCTCGATGGGCAGACCGTCGGAACAGAGGTACATATTGGCCAGCTTGCGGGTCATGTAGCAAGCGTTGGCCAGCATTCCGTGCGTAAGATTGACGCCCATACGGTCGCCGTCGCGATGGCGGTGAGCCAGGATGTATTCGGTATTGTCACTCTTATAGAGGTTGGCCGGATTGCACTGTGCGGCATCTTCCAGAATGAACATATAGCGATAGCTCTCGGTGGCCAACGTCGAATTGTAGAACAAGGAATACATTCCACCCGAGATTACCTCGTCGGCAGCCTCCTTGGCAATGGTCAGCAAGGAAGTGCTGCGAGTGGTATTGTTGGTGGTTGAAGCACCGTTGGTATGGAACTTCTGCCAAGTGCCTTCGTACAGGGCTACGCGGGACAGCATGGCGAGGGCAGCATATTTGGTCAGTCGGCCTTCTTCGGAAGCGGTCTCCGGAAGCAGTTCGGCAGCTTCCTGAAGGTCGATTATAATTTGGTCGATTACTTCGCCACGGTCGTTCTGAGCGGAAGTCAGCTGTTCGGAATCAATGTCCAGCGGTTCTGTCAGCAGAACGGCATCGCCCCATATCTGTACCAGCTCAAAGTGCAGGTAGGCACGGAAGAACTTGGCTTCGCCCACGGGTACGGCAATGGCCGTCTGGTCGCTGAACGATTCGGAATGTTCGAGCAGGAGGTTGGTGTAATAGATGCGTTTATACAGGTTAGTATAGTTGGCATCGCTGCTGGTGATGGTGTTCGTACCTTGACTGTAGGTGTTGACCGAAGCGGCTGCCACCAAGTCCGAACGATAGTCGCTATGAGGGCCGTCGGACACGCCATTGCCATAGGTGGCTGTGGTGGAAAGCTGGAAGTCGCGCGTCCAGGAATAGAACTGATTGGCGAACAGCTGGAAGTTGTCGGCTGAATTCCACACCAAGTTGTCGCCCATATCTGCCTTCGGATCTAAGTCCAGACAGGAGCTTGCCGCCAAAGTCAGGAAAGACAAGCATACTACTTTGATTGAGTGATATATCTTCTTCATAATAGTTTCTGTTTAAAAAGTTAAGTTAGCACCAAAGGTGAAGCTGCGGGTAAAGGGGTAGCGTTGCGTACCGGAAGCACTGCGGCGGGCTTCGGGGTCCCAACCGTCTTTAATCTTCGTGGTCTCCCACAGGTCGGTACCGGTGACGTAGAGGCGTGCTCCTTGCAGGAAGCGGGTCTTCTTCAGCAACTTGCTATCGAACGTATAGCCGATGGTCAGGTTCTTCAGGCGCAGGTAGCGTCCATCTTGCGAGGTGAGCGAAGAGGCCTGATAGTTGTAGTTGTTGATGTTGGAGTCGTTGGTATAGGGTGCATAGTAAGCATCCGGATTGTCCGTGCTCCACGTATTGCCAATGGAGGCCGTCGTGGTATTGGTGTAGTTGGCACGGAAAGGAACGGTCCAGTTGTCGATGCCACGATAGACAAAGCGATTGGCTGCACCTTGGAAGACAACGTTGATGTCGAATCCTTTGTAGTTGGCGCCAACATTGAACGAATAGGATATTTCGGGCGTATCGCTTCCCAGATAGATGTAGTCATTCTCGTCCAGCACGCCGTCGCCATTCTCGTCGCAGAACATATTGTCGCCCACGCGCAGATTGCTCGGCATACCGATGGCATTGTTTTCGTAATACTTGGCCAAGTAAGCTGCCAGTTGGTCTTCGTTCTGAATCTTGCCGCCGTAGCGCATACCGAAGATGGAGTTCAGCGAATAGCCTTGCTGACTGCTGGTGTAGCCGGAGCTGAGCACGGTGGTGCCTCCGTAATCTACCAACTCATTGCGGGCAAAGGTGAACGTACCGCCTACGTTATAGCTCAGGTCACCAATCTTGCCTCGGTAGGTCAGTTGTCCTTCATATCCCCAGTCCTTAAACTTACCTGCATTGGATTTGGGTGCAGAGTCGCCCAACGTAGCCGGATAGGTGATGCTGACCAACATATTGTTGTTGCGCTTCAAGAAGGCTTCTACCGTACCGGTCAGGTGTCCGTTCAACACGCCGAAGTCGAGGGCGATGTTGTAGTTCTTGATGCGTTCCCACGTACGTGAGTTGGAGGCCAGCGTACCGGAAGTGGTGATGGTGGATAGCAGACCGCTTCCTACGTAAGCACCCGAACCGGTGTTCATGGAATAGAACTGCGTTCCGTCGTAATTGTCGATACCGCTCTGATTACCCATCTCGGCGTAGGATACGCGCAGCTTCAGGTCATTCAGCCATTCAACGTCCTGCATGAAGGCTTCTTGCTTGATGCGCCATCCGGCCGATACACCGAAGAAGAAATTCCAGCGATTCTCGGGTTGGAACTTGGAAGATCCGTCGTAACGTCCGTTGAATTCCAGCAGATAACGATCGTCGTAGTTGTAGTTCAAACGTCCGTAGTATGAGAGGATGGCTGTCTGATATTTATTCTCGCTACCGCTCAGATAGACTTCACCCGAACCGTTGATGATTTCCAGACCGTCCTGAATGTTCATCACCTTGGCACCCCAGTATTCGTAGTCGGTAAATTCGTATTGGGTACCCAGCGTGAAGCTCAAATCGTGCTTGCCGAACTTCTTGCTTGCATTGAGGTAAGCCGAGAATGAATAGAAGTCTGTGCGGGCGGTGGTCGATTGATAGTAAGAGTTGGCCGAAGTCGGGTCGGTCAGCACTTCTTCAGTACCTGTATAGTTGTAATAAGTGATGGAGTTATATACTTGGTCGCGACGCGAAGTGCTTGTGCTATAACCCAGGTTGGCATTGGCTGTCAGCCAGTCGGTAATCTTATAGTTCAGCGTCTCGCTGATATTGAGCGACGAAACGTATAGTTTGTTGTCTCCTCCATCTGTCACCTTAGCCACGGGCGAACCCCATGTACCCCAAGCGTACGGTTTTCCGTCCATCGTGGTCAGCGGCAAACCGGGCATCGGCATACTGACGGTCAACACAGAGCCAATCATGGTAGGAGCCACTTGTTGCTGGCGGTTGAAGGAGATAGAAGAATCCAGCTTCAGATTCTTAGCCAACTGGAACGAATTGTTCAAGCGGATGTTGTAACGACGGTTGTTGTTGTTGCCAAACTGCAAGCTGGAACCATCGTACATATATCCCAAAGAGAGGCGGTAGGATGACTTTTCGGTACCACCCGATACATTCAAGTTGTGCTCGGTTGACCAGTTGTCGCCAAACAAAGAGCCCAACCAATTGACGTTATCGTCGAACACGAAGTCGGATACATCGGTAAAGGCAGCCGTACCAAACGGATTGGGGCTGTTGGCCAAGTCAATGTAAGTACCCTTATACTTCTTGGCCAGCTGAGCGTATGTGTACCAAACGTTGGAGGTATTTCCATCGTTCTCCAAAGCCGTCATCACACCGTCGGCCCATTGATCGATGTTCATCAAGGTAGGCATCAAGCCGACCGTCTTCAGGGTAGCCGTAGCACTATATTCCACTTTCGTGCGGCCTTCCTTACCTTTCTTGGTCGTGATGAGCACTACACCACCGGCAGCACGCGAACCATAGATGGCAGCCGCACCGTCCTTCAGGAAGTTGATGGTCTCGATGTCATTGGAGTTCAGCAAACGTAAGTCGTTGACACTGGTATAGGCTACACCGTCAATTACAATCAGCGGGTCAGTTGAGTTCATGGATACCGAACCACGCAGGTTCATGCTCCAGCTTTCGTCGCCCGGCGCCGAAGAAGAACGGGTAATCATAACACCCGGTACCTGTCCTTGCAAGGCCTGCAAGGGGCTGGACAAACTACCTTTCTCGGCAAAAGCTTTGGCATCGACCACCGTCACGGCACCCGTCAGCGATTCTTTCTTCTGCGTACCATAACCTACAACAACCACTTCTTCCAGCAATTCGCTGTCTTCCTTCAACACAATCTTCAGGTTAGTCTCATTTCCGTTTACGACAATCTCTTGCGATTTGTAGCCTATGAACGAAACTACCAATGTACCTTTAGCATTGCTCAGCGTAAAGTTACCATCAATATCCGTAATTGTACCATTTGTAGTACCTTTCAGCATGACGTTTGCGCCAATCACCGGCTCGCCGTTGGCATCAAACACCGTTCCTTTTACTGTTCCGGCCTGCATCACGGTCTGAACGCCGTGCACTTCGGCCCATGCCGTCAGCGGACTGCCTACACAGAGGGCAGAAGCCACTGCCGCCGAGAATAAGATTCTTTTCGATGAGATTTTCAAAGAATTATTTCTCATAATTTATCCATTTAAAATTAACACTAATATTTCCCTATATCTCTTATTTGATCAAATACATTGTTTGATATAATTGCGCACCTCCTTGCGGCTGATGAGCAAATGGTTTTCAACCGTGCGGCGCGAAAGGCTCATCCTTTCGGCAATCTCGGCCGACGACTTGCCCTGAAAGCGATTCAAGGCGTACACCTTGCGGCGCTGAGGCGGAAGCAGACGCATACGACCCCGCTCGCAATCCATCAGGTCGCGAACCATGAGGCGATCTTCCGTATCGTTGGTGGAACGAGCCGTTTGGTCGTACAGGTAGGAAGTAATCTCCTGTGCTTTGTAGTAACGACGCAACCAGTCATTCACCAAATTGCGTGCAATGGTAAAGATGAAGAACTTCACCGTATCCAGACGGAGCATCGGCTTATAGTCCATCAAGCGAAGATATACATCTTGGGATAAGTCTTCGGCTTCCTCTTTTTGGTTAATTCTATAATATATATAGAGGTAAACCGAACGGTGGTAGCGCTCGTAAGAGTCGGCTATCAGTTGAGTGGATGTC